>CAYZRT010000082.1:0-13149 GCA_964480875.1 uncultured Smithella sp.
ATAACGAATGTCTGTCGTTCCCGCGCAGGCGGGAATCTAGGAAAAAACAAACTAGATGCCGGTCTGTGCCTGTATGACACCCTACTTTTGTCATGCCGTTGAAAAGATGAGCCTGCCTCGTACTTGATATGGGGGCATACAGGAAAAAATAAAACTGGATTCCCGCCTGCGCGGGAATGACATATTTTATTTTATTGAAAAGATCCGCCTGAAAATCAAGCGGGTGAAGGTTGAGGAATTGCGGCAGAAATCCACGAAAGGACGAAAGTGAGAAATCCTTCCTCCTTCCGGATTGTAGCGAACGCGCACCGGAGCTTCAACAACAGACAGGCCTTTTCTTTTGGCCTGCACTAACATTTCCACTTCAAACTGAAAGCGCCTGGATTTTGTTTTTAAGTTCAGCGCTTCAGGCAGAGGATAAATACGAAATCCGCTTTGGGAATCCGAAATGGAGGGACCGCCGGATGCTCGCACCCAGAAGTTGGAAAACTTTCTGCCGAAACTGCTTGTCCATGGCACATGCTTGCCAGCCATGCCTTCTCTAGCTCCCACAACAATCGGACGGATATTTTTAGGAATGGCTTTGATAAGTTTTTTTGCGTCTTCCGGATAGTGCTGACCGTCGGCATCGATGGTAATGGCCCAATCGGCGACAGCTGAGGCTGCGGCAAAGCCGGTTAAAATTGCGGCGCCCTTGCCCTGATTTTTTTCATGCCGCAGGATGTGAATGTCCGGTATGTCTTTTATCTGATCGTAAGTGTTATCCGTTGAGCCGTCATCAACAACAAAAACAGGAAAGCCCAGTGCCAACGAATCCTTGACCACCTGCGCCACCGTCCCGGCATGATTGTAAACAGGAATGACAACAGCAAAGCGGTGTTTGATATGATTGTTTGACTTGGTCAATTTTTTCTCATGTTTGTTTTATGTTTTCATATGACAGGAAAGCCACCCCCCACGTCCCCGGCCCCATATGCGCGCCGGACGTCAGCGACAGGGGCTGAAGAATAATTTCCGCATCAGGATATAATTCCCTGATATTTTTTTGAACCGTGCCTTCGACAAATCTCCTGTTATCGGAATATTCCAACATGATGAGCGCTTTGGAATCGTCTTTGATCGACGTGTCAAGTTTGGCCAGGGCAAACTTTATCTGGTCTTCCTGAGTTTTAAGCGAGCCGACTTTTTTTGCGCCCTCAGGCAGAGGCGATATGACCGGTTTGATATTCAGTTTGTCGCCGAAAAAGGCGCTGGTTTTGGAAAGCCTGCCGCCCGCCGCCAGATACTGCAGTTTATCCAGAAAAACATATTCTTCGCAGGCGCGTATGGCTTTGCGGGCAATGATGATGGTTTCTTTCGTATCGTTTGTCTCGGCAAGATACCGGGCTGTTGCCAGCACGATTATCCCAAGCCTTCCTGAGGCAGCTCCCGTGTCCAGTATGATCAGTCTGTCTTCCTTATCATGCTCTTTCTTCCACTGGATTGCACCCTGGTAATTGCCGGTAAAAACAGAGCCGACGCATAGATATAAAACTTTATCAAAGCGCTCCAGCGCGCCCTGATAAAAATGGTGTCGTTCATAGACGGAAGCCTGTGAGGTGGATACCTTCACGCCTTTGTTCATTGCACGGTATAGTTCATCGGGATGAAAATAGGTTTCCGGCAGGCATTGTTCGCCAATGGTCAGATAGCTGTTGAGCAGCGTAAAGCCGTAAATTTTAGCGTCCTGACTGGTCAGGGAACCGGCGGCGTCGGTCACGATGTGCAACGTTTTTTCCGCGCTTAAATGTTTGAATTCTGCGATTTGAGAAGTCAGGTCATCATCTTCCCAATTCACCAGAGAACCCAGTCCGGTAGCTTGAGAACGCACCAGTTCCTTGTCCTTGGTGTGCAGGTGCACTTTGTAAAAATCACCTTCGGGGATGACAATAACTTCTTCCTGCACACTGGTGATCATTTTTATTTCATCGGGAGAATAGCGGGGCGCCTTGACGACAAAGTCAATACAATAGCCCGATTCCATGTTCTCGTCAAACGCGGGAGATATCTTGAGGCGATCTTTGAATGTTTCCGCAATCGGACGGCAGGCATCCGGGACACCCGCAAGCGTATAAAAAAAACCTTCGAAAAAAATATAGATGCCCAAAGCTCCCGCGTCCACGACTCCGGCTTCCCGCAATTTGGGCAATTGTTCATAAGTTTGATGAACGGCTTTTTCCATGCTGCCGATAACTTTTTCCACACTTTCTTTGTCAGGCTTTAAATTCCGCGGCAGGACTTCGGCCAGTGCGTCAAAGACATCCAGCATGGTTCCCGTCCGGGGATTGTTCAAAGACTGCCAGGCCTTTATCTTGCCTTCTCTGGCACGCTCGGCCAGATCGTTGATGCTTTCCGATGCGCAAAATGAAGAAAAAAACTGTGAGGCGATATTGCCGGAATTGCCGCGCGCCGACAACAGCAATTCGTGAACAATTTTTTCTGTGGGCTGGCTGATATTGCGCAAAGGAACGAGACTGATGGCAAGATTTCGTCCCGTGTCGCCGTCGGCAATGGGAAACACATTGATGGAATCAAGCAGGTCGGCCCGGGCGATAAGGCGCTCCAGACCGGCAATCAATGATTGTTTGATAATCTCATCCATCTCAGAAACCGAAAGCTTTGCGGATTTTATCCGGCATACTGAATAACATCTCCATCTGTGGAAACTTCACGGCCACCTGCTCTGTGCGTCCGCGGGCGCAGATCTTGCCATCCGCCGCTTTGCGGATTTCAAAATCGACAATCAGTTTTACATAAGCATCAACCAGTGTTGCTTTGCAGATTATTTCATCGTTGTGACGCAGAGGAAGAACATGCTTGGTCGAGGTTTTGATGATGGGAAAAATCAGATGCTCCTTTTCAAAAAAGTTGTATAAATCAACTCCGTTGTTTTCAAAAAGAGCCGCCCGCGCGACTTCAAAATAGTTCAGATAGTTGGCGTGCCAGACGATCTGCATGGGGTCGAGATCGAAAAAGGGAATTTTGATTTTGACTTCAAAGCTTTTTTGTTTTTCTTTCATAGCTTTATCTTAAAGAAATCGGAGTATCTAATTGCTTCGCAAATATTTTCGATGTCTTTGTCCATCGCCCTGTCGTCCACGACCGGTGCGGAGACCTTTCGGATATTTTTCATGAGCAAATCCAAGAGCGGCCGTGCTTCAATATTATTTCTTATGTCACAGGCCTGGGCCGCCGCCAGAAGATGAATGGCCACGACCCGTTCCGTCAACGTGCAGACTCTTTCAGCGTCACGCGCCGCGATGGTTCCCATGCTGACCTTGTCCTGATTATGCGATTCGGTCGATCGCGAAAAAGAAGCCGCCGGCATGGTGGCTTTGAGCGCCTCCGCTGTCAGAGCGGAGGAAGAAATCGACATCGCTTTAAAGCCGTGACGCAACCCCTTTTCCTTTGCAGACTTTCTAACCAGATCACCGGGAAGCCCCCGGTTTAAATTGGGATTGACCAGCAGCATGATCTGCCTGTCGCACATATCGGCAATAGATGCCAATGCGGCCTTGAGTCCGTCCATGGCAAATGCAATGTGTCCTCCGTAAAAATTGCCGCCCATTAATACTTCTCCGGTTGCCGGATCGAAAAGCGGATTGTCGTTGGAGGAGTTGGCTTCGATCTCCACCCATTTTTTTATCCATTCGAGACTGTCATATAAAACTCCCGCGACCTGCGGAGCGCACCGCAGGGAGTAAGGATCCTGTAATGCTTCCAGAGAATCATCAACCAGATGGCGCACTGCTACTTTAGCTTTTAGAAGTTTAACAATCTCCTCAGCGACAAACGTTTGACCGGGAAATGGTTTGGCCTCCGAAATGACCGGATGATAATGCTGAGCGTTTCCCTTGAGGGCATGGATGGAAAGCGCTGTGGAGTAAATAGCAGCAGACAGAATTCGCCACGCTCTTTCAACCGCTAAAACGGCGATACCTGTCATGGTTGTTGTGCCGTTGACCATCGCCAGCGGTTCCTTGGGCAAATATTTATAGGGCTTGATTCCAACCTGTTTCATGGCTTTGGCGGCAGACATGATCTTGCCCTGATAAACGACGTCGCGTTCCCCCATTAGACAAGCTCCGATGTAAGACATCGGCGTCAAATCGCCGGAGGCGCCGACAGAACCTTCGCAGGGAACTACCGGTGTTATGCCGTGATTCAGAAAGTCAGCCATTTGCCGCAAGAGACCAACAGACACACCGGAATAACCCCGCGCCAGACAGATGATGCGGCACAACATGGCCGCCCGTGTTTCTTCAATCCCGATGGGCTCTCCCGTGCCACAACCGTGAAAATGCAGAATGTTGACGCCGTTCGTCAGGGCAACTTTCATCGGCATTCTTTTGCCGCACGATTTTCCATAACCCGTTGTCACGCCGTAAACAGGAACTCCCTTGCGCATGGCATTCATGAGAATATTTTGCGTCCTGCCCATCATTTTTATAAATTTGTTCGATTTGCTTATCTGCACGGGGACGCCGTATCGCGCCACAGCAATAATATCATTGAAGCCCACGGTGCTGCCATCGATGACAACAGCGGCTTTGTTTTTATTTTCTTTCATCAGTTAAAATTTCCTTTCCTGCGTTACCGGTTTGCGGACACGCGGTTTGTACGTGCCGTCCGCTTTTTCCTTATCCATGACTTTTTTCAGCATTTTAAACATTTTGTAATTCTGCGGTTCTTCTTCGTAAAACTTGTCCCAGCAGTAATAATACATTTCTTCCAGCTTTTCCGGCGTCATGGTCTTGGGCTGAAATACTGCTTTGCCGCAGGTGTAATCATTCCAATCGTAGGAAAATATTCTTTTGGCGTCATGCAAATCATCAAATGTTTTTGTATGCGGAAATGGCGTTAAAATTGTAAATTCAGCCATATCCAATTCGATTTCCAGTAAAAAATCCATCCATCTCTTTATGTAATCTTCCGTATGGTAATCAAGCCCCAGCAAAATGCTGCCTTCCACGGCAATGCCGTAATCGTGATAGCGCTTGATACGGTCACGGATGAAATCAGATGAATCGAAAATCGCCTGATACACAAACCATGCGCCGGCCTGCGCGGCCAGATCCAGCACCTTGTCGTCATTTTCAATGGGATGACAGCACCATTTCTTTTTCAGCGGGATCATTTCCTTAAATAAGTCGATTTCCCACTGTTTATCCTGAGCCAGCGAATTATCCACGATGAAAAGCCGGTTATTGTTGATGCTCGCCATTTCCTCAACCACTTTATCAAAAGGACGGGGACGGAAACTTTTCCCTCCCAAAAATCTCACCGCGCAGGGATAGCAGTTGAAGCGACAGCCGCGGGATGCATGTACCAGATCAACCATTTGTATGCCGCGGTAATTATATGCCTCACGGTCTAAAATGCTGCGCCGGGCGGTGCCGACTGTTTCAATCGGTGGAAATTTTTGCATATAGTCATAGACTTTTTTAAGTTTATTGTTTTTAAAATCTTCGAATACTTGTTCCATCCGGCCTTCCGCTTCACCTAGAAATACACAATCGGCGTGCTCCTGGGTTTCTTCGGCGTGCAGCATTGTGGCGATGCCACCGAAAATAACCTTAATGCCTTTTGCGCGGAACTGATCGGCTATTTCCCAGCCGCGTTTAATCTGCGCGGTCAGCATCACCGAAATACCGACCAAATCGGCCGTTTGATCAAAATCGATTTCCTGAATGTTTTCATCAATAAATTGAACACTTACATCATCAGGCAGCGCAGCGGCAAAAACCACCGGCCCATGCGGCGGCAAAATAAACCGCGTTTGCCGGTCAAGCTTTTCCCACGTCGGATAAATCAGTAAAAATTTCATAAATTTTCTTTCAATGATTTAATAGGTTACGCAACAAGGGGCTATTTACATCATTTTCTTCTTTACGCCAATAAAAAATTGCAGATCATAAGATTGCATATTTGAAGTAATTTATATCTTTCAGTCAATCATATTATGTTATTCTAAAAAATGAATGTTTTTCAGATTCTTCCGTTTTATGCTACATTAAAAAAGCAAGATACTGAAATGGTGCTATTAAAAAATTAAAGGTTGAAAAGAAGTGATTTTATCTATGATTTTCAGAGGAGTTTTTATGGATAAAAGAAAAACTGCAATGGTAATCATTGCAATTATTATCGTCTTGGTGGCGAGCATTCCTTTTCCGGGCTTGTACGCACTTTGGGTATTCCTGGCCTTTGCATGGCTGGTGGGTCGCATTAAGACAGATGACTCAACAAAAAATATGGCGACGGAAGAGATTCCCAAAAGATAAGGATCTCCGGTTCCCGCAGGCAGTCTTATTAACTTCAACATCAAACAGAAATATTCAGTTTCTTTGTTTATTCTGCCATGAAAAATTATTTCATCTCAAATAAATCATCTGAACTTTTGTAATTTGTCTTTCAATTCATTAACCGGTTACAAAACAATTGAAAAAAGTAATCTTGAACGTCATCACCCGGATTAAAGAAATCAGCCATAAATGATTAGTCCTTTTTTGTTAAAAGTTTTTTATTTTTTCTTGTTGCTTCGAAACTCGGCTAAAAGACTTTTAACATAGTCCAAGTCGGCTTTTGAGTAATATCCCTTTCCCGCGAATTCATCCCCCACAGGAAGGACTCTCTTTTTGAAAGCATCAATTTCAGACTGCGTCATTTTAACTTCTTTCATGCCGTGTTTATACATGGCGGCAATGCCCTTTTCATTAATTTTGCGGATTTCCTCCCTGAACTCCTTCTCGATAGATCTTAAGTAATTATCTATTGCATCTTGATCTTCCTTGGAAAGTTTGTTCCATGCTTTTAACGATACAACACCGCCAGCCGGCGAATATCGTATGCGAAGAGGATTAAGATATTGCATGGCATTATAGAGTTGAGCGCTGACCGCCCAGATTGCCGGACTGATAAGAGCATCGCATATCCCTGTACGGACTGCAGAAGATATCTCCGTAGGACTAATGGGGATGGGACTGGTGCCCAAAGCCTTCAGAGTCTTTTCTTCCATTGGACCATACCATGTTTGAAAACGACTTTTCTTGATATCATCAAAAGTCCTGATTTCGTGCTTTGTGGAATATATCTGATCAAAACCCTGTTCTGCCAGAAGAACAAGGTGATAGCCTCTTTTTTCAAACCACTCATTAATACGGGGTCTCATGATGGAATAAACATATTCAACTTCGTCATAATTATCGAATAAAAACGGAATTTCAAACAATGACATCTCAGGACAAAGCATCACCAAGCCCCGTCCGGAAAATCCGCCTCCCTGTAATTGCCCGTTGATCATTTTGGCCAATATCTGCTGTTCTTCTCCCATCTGAGCGCCGTAATACCAGTCCAAAGAACCCCTCCCGTTTGTCGCCTTGGCTATCCCGGGATTAATAACTTCGTTTATTAACGCAGACCATCCCATATGGGCCGGCGCTATGGTGCCCATCTTAAAAACGAGTTTTGTTTGTTTAACATTTTCAGCCCCTCTTGCTTCCTGAAATAACGCCGTCCCCATAAAAAACACAACAACGCCTAAGCAAAGAAGCTTTATTATATTGCGTCTCATAAAAATCTCCTTTCTGAATATTTTAAAAATGCACTTATGAGCTTGTTTTTCCTGATAAGATGTATGTATCATAACATTATTATTTTTTTTTAAAAGAAAAAAGTTTGAAGAAGATAATTTAATGTTTCAGTGCGACAAAAAAACTTTTGATCGACAGGATTTTATTTACCAAAGAGCAAATAATCGTAAGTTCCACCAAAGGGAAAACCGGCCAATGCGGCGTTATTAATTTTCAGTTCTTGCTTCCGCCCAATGACAAATCCAAGAGGACGCAGGGGATTTTTAAGTCCGACGGTCGGAGGCAGAATATTTTTCTCCATGAAAACCACCAGAGCGAAAACTCTGATGTCATCTCTCAATCTTAGGCACGCAACATTTACTTATTGGCAAATATAAAATTTTAAATTAAGCTTTAAATCAACGAAACAATATTCTTGATAGCGTTAAATTAACACCATTAATTCATAGATGAAACTTTATAAGGCAACCAAATACTAACATGACAATAAGAATATTAAAATATACTCTGACAGTATTTCTTTTATTGCTCCTTGCCGGATTTTCATCAATGGCGTCTGCTGTAAATGATACGCCCATGGATTTAATCGATTTACAGATAGCAGCCAATCCGGGCAAAAGCGGCGTTTATGTGCTGGACACAGGAACAGAAGCGCTTCTGGCGCGGGCGTGGCTGGCGGATAACGCCCGGAAAACGATTGATATTCAGTATTTTATCTGGAGCACGGATAACATCGGCATTCTGGCAGCGGAAGCGTTGCTGCGGGCGGCCGAACGCGGCGTGCGTGTGCGCGTCATCGTGGATGATTTGCTGATCGACGCGCCGGACGAATCGCTGCTCGCCCTGAGCCAACATCCGAATATCGAAATCCGCATCTATAATCCCAAAGTATCCGTCGGTGTTCCCCTGCAAACCCGTCTTTTGAATTTGTTGACCCGTTTTCGAGGTGTCAATCAGCGAATGCATAACAAGGTTGTAATCGTCGACGGTAAGATTGCCATCACCGGCGGACGGAACATGGCCGTCGAATATTATGACTATAATCATGAGTATAATTTTCGGGACAGGGATGTGCTGATGCTTGGCGAAACGGTCAAGTCAATTCAGACGAGTTTTGAAGATTACTGGAACAGTGATCTGACCGTGAAGGTCGAAGACCGCTTTAACGGCTGGGGGGTAATGAAGAAAAATGTCAATATTGATGAAAAGGACGTCAAGGAAATCTATCGCGATTTGCATGCCTATGCGAAGATGCCTGAAAATTTTGCACCGGAAGTGAGGGCGGCCATTGCCGACGTTCCATCATCCTTCGCTACACTGGCACAGCAAATCATCTGGGGGCAGGTTAATTTCATCAGCGACCGGCCGGGCAAAAACGACAGCACACTTTCTCTCGGAGGCGGTGGACAGGCGACACTAGAACTGGCAAAACTGGTCGAAACGGCAAAAAAAAGTATTACAATTCAATCTCCCTATCTCGTGCTTTCAGACGAAGCGATAGAATTATTCCGCAGATGCATCGCGCGCGGCGTAACCATACGCATCAATACCAATTCACTGGCCTCCACGGATAACCTACAGGCATTCAGCGGATACAGAAACCAGCGCAAAAGGCTGCTTAAGATGGGCATCCAGATTTATGAATGCAAACCCAAACCGGATATCCAGCAAAAGCTCATGCAGAATTTTCCGGCGGCCAAGGGGAAGTCTCCCATTTTTTCACTGCATGCCAAGACGATGGTGATAGACAAAGAGATTGTTTTTATCGGAACCTTTAATTTAGACCCCCGTTCCGAGAACCTGAATACGGAAGCCGGCGCGATTATCCACAACAGCAAACTGGCGCGAAAAATTAATGACGTGATTGCAATAGACATGGCGCCGGGTAATAGTTGGGATGCCGCCAAGGACGACCCCGATCAATACAACTCTTTTACCAAGCTCAACAAGGTTCGGCTGTATCAAATGATGCCCATCAAACCGCTGCTATGATGGGAATTTAGAATAGATTTCATGATGCACAATTATTTTTATCAAAACAATAAATTGCAGCAACGATTCTTCCTGAAACAAAGCATCTGATAATTATAAGGCACATACGAGGTTTCAATATTTTCTTCATACTGGACAAATTATCCATGATATACCAACTTGGCTCAAGCGGCATATTACGACAAAATACCAAGTGACAGAAGTTCATTTTGCTCGATATTTAAGCCCTTTTTTCTTTGCATTATTTTTAAAACAGAGTAATATTTCTGACGAAAATCGAAAAAACCAAGTTGGTATATTAATTGTACGGCCGCGCTGCGCGCTGCGGGAGCGCCCGGCTAAGCCGAGCGTTATGGAAGAATTTATGAAATATTACCCCAAATATAGTCTTGTAACAAAAATATGTTATGTTTTTATGGGTGGTGGTGCTCTGTGGGTATCAGTAGAGTATTTAATTGGAAAGCGGCAAGATTATATTGAATTCATCATTGCATTATTTATACTTGTTTTTTTGCCGCTTACATTAGCTCCAAAATCTGTAGAAATAAATACAGACAGGAAAGAAATATATATTGAGAAATGGTTTGGCTTATACAAAAAAACATACAAGCCGCAAGACATCAAAGATTTATTTGTCACATATAGTAATAGCGTTGATAATTGCCATTCCGTAGAGGCAACAGTTGGATTCTTCAACATTACGTTATATGAATGCGGTGGAAATAATAAGAGTATGGTCATTCAATCTATTAATGAAGTATATGATAAGCTTTCCAATATAACAGGGATAGAAAAAAGAGAGTTTAGGTTTGTCGAGAATTCTTAGTTGGCTAAATAAAAACCATAACAAAGCGCTAAAGCCGGGCGTTGCAAAGGATTACATATGGCAAAGATTAAATTAACAAAAAGCTGTAATTTACGAAAAAGGATGGCATTATCAATGTTGTTGCTGATGTTTATAATGTTTTCATTATCTGGGATCGCCTGGGCACAGAAAATGAAGAACTATGCAAAGAGCCTCGCAAAACAATGCTATCCGGATGAGAGAATCATTGATAGCACAGAAAGCGTGCTGCTCGGCAAAGATAAGGTCACATCAGGGGCTAAGGTTTTTCTCACGCATGGTATTGAGATGCATTTCATCATGCACAGCGAGAAAGTATCCGACAGGTTTCATGAATTAGTTATAGATGATGCGCAATGCATCGAAAAAGGCGTTAAAGGTCCGTGCTCATGCCCGGCTATAACCATAGGCAAAACTATTCCTTCCGATCAGGAATCTTCCTCCCATACGGTTGTGATGGAGGATGATGAATCCACAAAAAAAGCTTTCAAGAAAATCAACCTGAATCAATTAAATAATTATATCGGCAAACCCATTCGGATAGAGATGAAAAATGGTGACGTGTACGAAAATGCCGTTATCACGGAAATTGAAGGAAATCAGATTGCCATTACGACATTCAAATACGGTGGTCAAATCAGTCATCAAGTTTCAACAGACGATGTCAAACACGTTCAAAGCCAATAGAAACGTTCATAAGCGTACTATTGCAAAATGGTTCTGCTTATCGCCAACATGATCGCTGCGTTCCGGCTGATTTTTGGCTCGTTACATGTTCTTCGCGGCCTGTTCGATGCCTTTTCTGATGCCGTCGAGTTTTTCCTGGCTCATCTTTACGGAAATACCCATGACCAGCGTGCGCCCCAGAATATCTTCGGCCTGTGGAAGGTTTTCTTTCTTGTACTCCACCTTGCCTTTATAAGCCGGATTGGTGAAGGGATATTGTTTCGAATTCGCCGTGGACTTCGCCAGAAAATGTTCCCAGTTGGGAACATAATGCCAAAGGTTTCTCTTGTAGCAGACGGTATCCACGCCTTCGGCGGCCAGCAGATTCTGGAACTTCTGCGCCTGATCTTCGCTCGGCATATTGAATGCTAAAAACGTGGCGGAATCGCCTTCGGGATCGGGTTTGACTCGGAAGTTCACACCGGGAACGTTGGCCAGCACATCCATGATGAATTTCTTGTTTTTCTTCTGTTCGCCGATGAGATAATCCAGCTTGCGCAACTGTGCAAGACCCAAAGCGCCCTGCAGTTCGTTCATCCGGAAGTTGAATCCGAGGATGGTTCTTCCTTCCAGCGCGCGGCTGACCTTCGGATTATGGTCATGGCCGTGGTCATGATACCATTCCGAGCGCAGATAAAATTCTTTATTATTGGTAATCACCATGCCGCCTTCGCCGGTGGTGACGGTTTTGACGTAGTCGAAGCTGAAGGTTCCCATATCGCCGAAGCTGCCCAGCTTTTTGCCTCTGAAGCCCGCGCCGCAACCCTGCGCGTTGTCTTCCAGCACCAGCAGTTTGTTTTTGCGGGCAACGTCCATGATTTTATCGATATTGGCCGCCGAACCGCACATGTGCACGGGAATGACCGCCTTGGTGTAAGGGGTCTTCTTCTTTTCGATTTCCAGAGGGTCAAGATTGAGCGTGTCGTCAATATCCACCATAATGGGAACCGCGCCCACTTCCATGACCGCTTCATACGTGGCTAAAAAAGTAAAAGCGGGCACCAGCACGTCATCGCCGGGTCCGACATCCATTGCCGTGAGCGCTACCTGGAGCGCCGTGGAACCAGAGGTCACGCCCAGCGCGTAGTCGGTGCCGCAATACTGGGCAAACGCCTGCTCAAACTCTTTTACTTTATAAACGCCTTTTCTTTCGCTGTCAAAACCGTAACGCATCAGAATGCCTGTTTCGAGAACATCCATGACTTCCTTGATTTCTTCCTTGCCGATCAGTTCTGCTCCTGCCATATCCTTAACCTTCCTTTCTTATAGCAAGTTGCTTTCAAAAATTAACCTGCATGATTGAAAGCTTACTTGGTATTATGCCAATGAATTAACTTCTTCATATTGAATAGCTTTGGGGTATTAAAAAGCCTGCGCGTAAATAGCGATCATGTCGTCTTTGGTTATTTTACGGGGATTATTTTCCAGCGGTCTGGCCACCGTTACCGCCACATCGGCCAAAGCTGAAAAATCTTTTTCCTTCACGCCGAACCTGGAGATTGTATCGTGAACACCGCAATCCTCAATTAAGGATTCCACCGCCTCCAGCGCCAGATAGGCGGCTTCGCGGACGGGCAGACCTTCCACATTTTCTCCCATCGCTTCGGCGATATCCGTGAACTTTTCCAGCGCGGCAGGGATGTTAAAAGCCATGACCGCGGGCAGCAGCATCGTATTGGCCAAGCCATGTCCGACGCCGTATTTTCCCCCCAGCGGATAGGAAAGCGAATGCACCGCTGTCACGCCGGCGTTAGCCAGACCGATGCCGGCATACAGACTACCCAAAAGCATTCTTTCACGCGCGACAATATTTTTGCCGTCATGCACGCAGGCGCGCAGATTCTCCGCAATCAAAGCAATCGCTTCGAGAGAAAACATCTCGCTCATCGGCGATGCATTCACGGATGTATACGATTCGATAGCATGGCACAGGGCATCCAGCCCCGTATGCGCCGTGGG
>CAYZRT010000083.1:0-13117 GCA_964480875.1 uncultured Smithella sp.
TTTTTTATCTTTTTCTAATATTCTCTTGTCAAAGAACAATTACGACACAGTCTCTACGCGGGAATGACAACAAAAAAATGAACGCAAACAACAAACATAACAAATTACAAATAACTATGCCAGTGATTGCGGCAAGTTATATAGGCCCATCGCTGATGCCGAATCGCGATGCCCTTTGGGAAGAAAACGAACTGCCGCTGAATGCTGATGCTCTGGTTAACGAAGTTATGGGACAGCCGATGCGCCGCGCCGGCAGATTCATCAAGATGGTTGCCTGCGGCGGGCTTTCCTGTCTGCAAACAGTATCGCTCGATTATCTGAAAGGCAAAAAAACGGGAATATTTCTGGCAACAGGATTGGGCAACGTGGACGAAATCATGCCTTTTATTACGGAAGTGTTCAAACACGGCGGCGGATTTCCCAGCCCCAATCAGTTTGCCAATTCGGTCAGCAATGCCGCGGCGTTTGTGCTGGCCCGGATTTGCGATGTGACGGGAACCGTGTTGACCATTTCGCAGGAGGAATTTTCCTTTGAGTCGGCGCTGTGGCTGGCGCAAAGCTATCTGGAAAACGGCCAAATAGAACTGGCATTGGTCGGTGGCTGCGACATTTTTACTCCAACGGTTGAAGAATACCGAGAACGGGTAAATTTGTCATGCTGTGACCCGCGTAAACTGCCGATGGGCGAAGGCAGCTCCTGGCTTTTGCTGGGCAAGGACGAAGAAAATAATATTGGCGATATTTTGACAGTCGATTTTGGCGATAAAATATTTACGCCGGAAGAAGGTTCAATCCCTGAAAATGTTTTATTAGGTGTTATACCGCAGAAAAGTGCAATCCATAAAAGAAGCCGTATCGCTCTTCCCGGATTCCGTGTGAGCCAATCAGAAATTAATTCCTGGCAACAAAAAGGCTGGGAGATTGAAGATTACCTGCCCTGCTGCGGCATTCATTCAACAGCGGCCGCTTTCGGGATTGCCAAAACGCTACTGGAAAAACCCAACGCTCTTTTTGTGCATTATAATTGTCAGGTTTCGGGCAAACAGGTGTTTGTTTTGGGCTCCACGAAATAGGTTTAATTTGAAATTCTCTTCCGTTTCATTCCCGCGAAAGCGGGATTCCAGAGAAATGTAAAGTCTATAAGGATATCGAGAAAGCGATCTTGATAGAAAGACAAATGAAAAAATGGAATAGAAAACGGAAAGTAAGAATCATTGAAGAGAATAATCATACATCCCAAAATTTATATGATGAAATAAGCTTACTGCAAATATTCAAAAACTAGATTCCCGCCTGCGCGGGAATGAGAATTTCTGATTATGGCTTCTCATAAAGAAAAAAAATGTATTGTCCTTGTTCATCCCCGCGGATTCAACTGGTTTCCCGGCAAGCGCGACATCACGGACATTGCTAACCGGATGGTGCCGCAGGGACTTCTTTCCATCGCCGCCTATCTGTCCAAACAAGGCCATGATGTTTTTGTTTACGATTGTCTCGGGCCGGATGCATCAACAGATTTACAAAAACAGGTGCAGACTATTCTCGCTTATCAACCTCAGATGGTTGGCTTCTCGGCAACAACGTCATCTTTTCCTGATGCGGCTGACCTTGCACAATGCATTAAAAAACACTCTTCCGATATTACAACGGTATGCGGAGGCGTTCATGTCTCCGCATTGGAAGGGAAACTCTTTCATGATTATCCGGTTTTTGATTTTCTTGTGCCCGGAGAAGGCGAAGAAACCATAGCCGAACTTGCCGCGGGTTTTGATCCCGCTGATATAAAAGGCCTGATTTGGAAAAGCAAAGAGGAAATCATCACCAATGAGCCTCGTCCGAAAATAGCCGATTTGGATAGTCTGCCGTTTCCGGCGTACGAAAAACTGAAAGGATTTCCGCATGATTACCATCTGCCGCTGTTCAGTTATATCAATACACCCGGCGCGACGATGATCACCTCACGCGGCTGCATGTATCAATGTTCCTACTGCGACCGTTCTGTTTTTAAAAAAGGTTTCCGCTACAATTCCGCAGCCTACATTTACGAGCACATGAAATATTTGCACGAACAATTTGAGGTGCGGCACATCAACATTTACGACGATTTATTTACCGCCAACCGTCAGCGCATGGTCGATCTTTGTGAAAAACTCAGCCGCCGACCTTTGGGCATTCATTTCAACTGCGCTGTGCGCGTAGGCTACGCGGATGATGATTTATTAAAAATGCTCAAAGATGCCGGGTGCCTGATGGTTTCACTGGGAATTGAATCGGCCGACCCGGAAATGCTTGCTCGGCATAAATCAGGCGTATCGCTCGATGACGTGCGGGATACGGTGCAGAGAATTCAAAAAGCCAGCCTGCGCGCCAAGGGACTTTTTATGATGGGACTGCCGGGCGAGACGGAAGAATCCATCAGGCGTACGTCCGATTTTATCATTGCACTGGGATTGGATGACATGAATATGGCTAAGTTTACGCCTTTCCCCGGAGCGCCACTCTGGAGCACGATAAAAGAGGAAGGGACTTTTAATGAGGACTGGCGGCTAATGAACTGCCTGAACTTTGTTTTTGTGCCAAAAAGCATTGATTCCAAGGAAAGACTCGATCAGCTCTATAATGAACATGTAAAGCGTTTTTATTCCGATGCAGCATGGCGGAAAAAATTCCGTCAGCGTTTATGGCAACACCGCAAAAGCCTCATGTACCTGTTGCGCCACCTGCCGTCCTTCTGGTCGGCAAAAAATCAGTTTGAACCTCAAAAATAAAAAACTGACGCTAACATCAATTGAATTATTCTTTTGCACCCGCTTTCCGCAGCATTTCTACAATGTCCGTTTTGCCATAATTTTTTGCCATCGTTAGCGCGGTGAATTCAAATCCTTTTAATTTCCCTTTTATATTTACATCAGCGCCCTTCTCCAAAAGAAGTTTTACAATTTCTGCGTGACCATTTTGCGATGCTATAATAAGCGAAGTCACACCATCGTCACTTTTTGCATTGATATTAGCGCCCTTCTTTAAAAGGGAATCTACTATGTCTAAGTGACCTTTTTCGGATGCTACAATCAACGCGGTTACTCCCTTGGAATTTTTTGCATTGATATCGGCGTTTTTGTCCAATAGCATGTTGACAATGTCCAAGGAGCCTTTTGCGGATGCGTTCATTAAAGCCGTTGAGCCGTTTTCATCTTTTGCATTGATATCAGCGCCCTGATCTAGTAGAAGTTTGACAATTTCCTTATGGCCGTTTTGCACGGCTATCATCAAGGCGGTTGTGTCAGTGGCATTTGTTTTTACGTTGACATTGGCTCCTTTATTCAGGAGAAGCGTTGCAATGTCAAGATGGCCGTTTTGCGCCGCTATCATCAGAGCCGTTACATCATCGGACATCGCGTCCGGTTTTGACCTTGAATTTACATCAGCGCCTTTTTCTAATAGAAGTTTGACAATTTCCGTATAACCGTTTTGCGCCGCCATCATCAGAGGAGTTACATTTTTCATGCTCTTCAAATTGGCATCTGCTCCCTTATCCAGCAGTAGTTTCACAACGTCTGTATAACCTTTTTCTGCGGATTTCATCAAAGCTGTTAAGCCATCTTTGTCTCTTTTGATATTGACATCAGCGCCTTTATCCACAAGTAATTTAACAATGTCTGCATACCCTTTTTCTGAAGCCATGGTCAGGGCAGTTTCATTTTCGTTAATTCTACGTACATTGATATCGGCTCCCTTATCCACGAGAATTCTTGCAATATCGGCGTGGCCTTTTTGCGAGGCCATCATCAGGGCTGTTACTCCATCGTAATTACTTTTGGCATTAATGTTGGCTCCTTTATCCACGAGAATTCTTACAATATCGGCATGGCCTTTTTGCGAGGCCATCATCAAAGCCGTATTTTTGTCAGGGATTCTTTCAGCATTGACATTAGCGCCCCTATCCAAAAGAAGTTTGACAATTTCCGAGTGACCATTTTCTGATGCCGCCATTAATGCGTTTATTTTTTTAGCGAAAATATCATCATATTTTTTTATGAATATCGCGTTAATATCAGCGCCATTCCTCAATGCGTTCAGCACGTCCTGAAGATGTCCTTTTTCAGCGGCATTAAACAATTTGACGTTAAATTCCTGTGTTGCCGCCTCGGCAAAAAAAGCTGGAATAAGGAAAAGACAGACGATAAAAAGCTTTATTCGTTGCACGGGATTATGATTCATCCTAATACTCCTCAATAAGGTCGCCGTTTTCATGCTGCAAACATATAAAGAAGTTTTTTGTGTGTCAATGAAATCCTGCCGGTAATATTCAACAACACCCTTTCCCGGGATAGTCTCAACAGATTATTGAAAAAAATTTCTTCATGAATTCAAACTTGTTTTACCTTGCAATATCTGATAGTTGAGAATTCAAGGATCAAGCTCATGGAAGAAAGCATTACAGTTTCACAACTTAATGATAATATTAAATATTTACTTGAGGAGACATTTGATCTCCTCCGGGTGGAAGGAGAAATATCCAATCTGCGGCGGCCTCAGTCCGGCCATCTTTACTTTACCCTGAAAGATGAAAAAAGCCAGATAAAGGCGGTTTTTTTCCGTCAGTACGGCGGGTATGTAAAACGGAATAATTTTGAGCTGGAAGAAGGCTTGAAAGTTTTGTGCCGGGCTCGACTGAATGTTTATCTACCGAGAGGCGAATATCAGCTTGTTGTCGAATCAGTGGAACCGCTTGGCGTTGGAGCTTTGCAAAAAGCTTTTGAACAGCTCAAAGCAAAGCTTTTTTCGGAGGGCTTGTTTGATGAATGCCATAAAAAATCTCTGCCTTTTCTACCTGAAAAGATTGGCGTCATAACGTCTCCCTCGGGCGCGGTCATCAGAGATATTTTAAACATTACCAAACGGCGTTTCCCCATAACCGATATATTGATAGCGCCTGTGCGGGTGCAAGGCAGCGAAGCCGTGGCTGATATAATGCAGGCATTGCGCAATTTACATTCCTATGGAAATATTGATGTCATCATTATTGCCCGGGGTGGCGGTTCGCTGGAAGACCTGGCGCCTTTTAATGATGAGTCACTGGCACGGGCAGTTTTCAGTTCTTCCATTCCGATAATTTCCGCTGTCGGCCATGAAACCGATTTTACCATTTGTGATTTTGTTGCTGATTTGCGCGCGCCTACGCCTTCCGCTGCCGCAGAATTAGTTGTGCCAAGGCGCTTGGATTTGATTGCCAACATTGATAGGCTCAGGCGGAGACTGGCGTCAGGAATCTGCCGTCATCTGGAATTAAACAGAGATCAACTTGTCGGCCTGCAAGACCGGTTGAAAGATCCGCGACGATTTGTCGTTAATTTAAAAATCAAACTGGATGATCTTAAGGAGAGACTTGCATCGGCCTTCGATCATGAAAGGCAACTTCTCAACAACGAAATCAAGCAACTGGAATTAAGGCTGAGGCACCGGAGCCCTGCCGCAAAAATCAGCGAGAGAAAGATTTTCCTAAACAATATTCAAAAGAATTTGCTGAGCAATTTTTCATTCCGCCTGTCTGCCGGCAAAGAGACACTCCGGAAAAATTCGGCTATTTTGGAATCTTTAAGTCCTCTGGCGGTATTGCAGAGAGGTTATAGTATTACAACGCATATCGACAGCGGCAAGGTTGTCCGGCAAACGGACGGTTTGACCATCGGAGAAGCTGTTAATGTTCGCTTGGCAAGAGGTCATTTTAACGCTAAAATAGAAAAAATATGCTAGTAAGTTTGAGTTTGTTCTATGCAATAAAAGAAACTTAAACTTACTTATCCCGTTGATCGGGGTCAGGGGTCATTATGGCAAAGGAAAAATTTGAAGACGCATTGGAAAAACTGGAAGATATCGTGAGGAAAATGGAAGGAGGCGACCTGTCTCTGGAAGAGGCTTTAAAATCTTTTGAAGAAGGGATCAAACTCATCCGCTTCTGTTCATCCAAACTGGAAGAAACGGAAAGACGCGTTGAGATGCTTCTGGAAAAAGAAAATTCCTTGCAGGTAAAACGTTTTCAGGGAGACGATAGTGATTCAGGATGATGACTTGTTTCTAAAAGCGTATTTGGAGGACAGACGCAATATTGTGGAAGAGGCGCTTTATCGTTATCTTCCCGAGGAGGGGATTCCCGGTGAAATATATAAAGCTGTCCGCTATAGTGTTTTGAACGGAGGAAAACGAATTCGTCCGATTCTCTGTCTGGCGGCCGCGGAAACCGTTGGCGGTGATCTGGCTCCGGCGATGCCGGTTGCCTGCGCGCTGGAATTCATTCATTCCTACTCTCTTATTCATGATGATTTGCCGTCCATGGATAACGACGATTTCAGGCGTGGCAAACCCACCTGCCATAAGGTTTTCGGAGAGAACATAGCGATCCTTGCCGGAGATGCCCTGTTGACGGAAGCCTTTGCTCTTTTATCCCGTTCGGAGAAAGTGATTTTTTCGGCTGAGCGGCGTCTGGCAATCATCCAGGAAATAGCCGATGCGGCAGGCATTGCCGGCATGGTCGGAGGGCAGGCGCTTGATGTGATTTCTGAAACAACAGGGGCTGATGAAGCAACGCTTCAGGAAATTCACCGACGCAAAACAGGAGCCTTGATTACGACTTCGGTGAAATCGGGCGCGATGATTTTCGGCGCCGGAAAAGATAAAATTCAGGCGTTGACGGAATACGGGATCCACCTGGGTCAGGCTTTTCAAATAGCGGATGACATCCTGAATGTCGAAGGGAACAGTGAATTAATGGGCAAGGGTACAGGCAGCGACGCCGCTCGTAACAAACTGACCTATCCATTACTGCTGGGCATGCAAACGGCAAAAGAGAAATTGGAGCAGCATGTAGACATGGCAGTGGCGAGCCTTTCAGGTTTTGATGAAAGGGCGATGCCGCTTATTTTAATAGCGCGCTATATTAAGGAAAGAAAATCATAATCATATTTTGATAGAGAAGAGGTTTTTGTTTTGGTCAAGCAACCGGAAAAAGTGGATTACAGCGTCTTGAAAGACGTCAATTTTCCCGGGGATATTAAAAAACTTAATGTTGCCGAACTCAATACGCTGGCGCAGGAAATCAGAGCGTTGATTATTCATACGGTTGCATCCTGTGGCGGGCATTTGGCTTCATCGCTTGGTGCCGTGGAATTGACGCTGGCCCTCCATTACGTTTTCAATACGCCACAGGACAAAATTATCTGGGATGTCGGTCATCAGGCTTATGCTCATAAAATAATCACCGGCCGGAAGGATGAGTTTGCCGGCTTGCGCAAACAAAACGGTATCAGCGGATTTCCGCGACGGGAAGAAAGTCCGTACGATGTTTTTAATGTCGGGCACAGCGGGACATCCATATCCGCCGCCGCAGGGTTGACTGAAGCCGGTTGTTTAAAAGGCGATAAAAAAAAGCTTATCGCCGTAATCGGTGACGGCTCCATGACGACGGGAATGGCCTTTGAAGGATTGAATTGGGCTGGAGACCGTAAAAAAGATATGATTATCGTTTTAAACGATAATGAAATGTCCATTTCGTCGAATGTCGGCGCAATGTCTTCCTACTTAAGCCGCGTGATGACCGGACATACCATCACAACAATCAAGGCGGACATTAAAGGCTTTCTCAACAGCATTCCTGGAATCGGGGGAGGTTTGATTAAATTTGCCAGGAAAATTGAGGAAATATTAAAAACCATGATGGTTCCCGGAGCTCTTTTTGAGGAAATGGGTTTTACCTATGTGGGGCCTCTGGCAGGGCACAACCTGAAATATCTCATCAGAAATTTTGAGAATATCAGAGAAATGACCGGCCCTGTGCTTGTTCATGTCATCACAAAGAAAGGCAAGGGTTATGAATTTGCCGAAGAAGACCCGCATGGTTTTCATGGCGTCGCTCCTTTTGATGTGGAAACAGGCCTAACGATTTCTTCTCCATCCGACATTCCAACGTATACAAATGTATTCGGCAAAACGTTGGCCAGACTGGCCCGTGCCGATTCCCGTATCGTGGCTGTTACTGCCGCAATGTGCGAGGGTACCGGACTCAATAAGTTTTCACAGGAATTCCCGAACCGTTTTTATGATGTGGGGATAGCGGAACAACACGCGGTAACCTTTGCTGCAGGACTGGCGATGGAAGGTTTTATTCCAGTTGTCGCCATCTATTCGACATTCTTACAAAGAGCATACGATCAAATAATCCATGATGTCTGCCTGCAAAAACTGCCCGTTGTTTTTGCCATTGACCGCGGCGGCCTGGTTGGTGAGGACGGGGCGACCCATCAGGGACTTCTGGATTATTCTTATTTGTGTTCCATTCCCAATATTACAATTATGGCGCCTAAAGATGAAAATGAACTTCAACACATGCTCAAGACTGCCGTGGATTACGGTCAACCGGTTTCTCTGCGCTACCCGCGTGGCAGGGGATTTGGTGTGAAACTCGATGATGCATTAAAAATCATGGAAATCGGGAAAGGCGAAGTCCTGCGGGATGGATCCGATTTAGCCATTATTGCCATTGGCTCAACGGTTAATCATGCTCTTGCCGCGGCACAGCGACTTTCTGCAGAAGGGTATAATGTAAAAGTCATCAACGCCCGTTTCGTGAAACCCCTTGATGAAGAACTTATTCTAAAAACCGCATCTGAAATGAATAAGATCATCACGGTTGAAGAAAATATGCTGCGGGGAGGCTTCGGAAGCGCTGTTCTGGAAGTATTGGCGGAAAAAGGTGTTACCGGTGTCTGGGTAAAACGTTTAGGTATTCCGAATGAATTTGTGAAGCATGCCACCCAGGCCGAACAGCGTCGCAAATATGGCATTGATGAAGAAGGCATTTTCCAGACGGCGAAAGAGATGCTGGCAAAATAATCAGATATTCATTCTTAGATTGTACTTTTTAGTTTCCGTGGTGTGCTGAAAACGAAAAGGCATAAATGAACATGGCTGTTCAGAAAGTTCGTTTGGATAAATTGTTGATTGATCGCGGATTTGCACCCACGCTGGAAAAAGCCCGCGCCCTGATTTTGGCGCGGGCAGTAAAAGTCAATGATGACTATATTGATAAAGCAGGCGCCTCGGTGCCGGTTGACGCTGAAATTCATATAAAGGGCGAGGGCAATCCTTATGTCAGCCGCGGCGGTCTGAAACTGGCGGGAGCGCTGAAAGAGTTTAAACTTAATGTTGAAAATCTTGTCGCTTTTGATGTCGGGGCGTCCACGGGAGGCTTCACCGATTGCCTTTTACAGGCAGGCGCCCGCAAAGTTTACGCTCTTGACGTCGGCTATGGGCAGTTGGCCTGGAAATTGCGTGAAGACAAACGAGTGATGGTGATCGAGCGCACCAATATTCGTCATTATGACGGTGCAGATCTGGATGAAAAAATTGATCTGGCCGTCATCGATGCTTCTTTTATATCTTTAAAAATTGTGATTCCCGCGGTTCTGAAATTTCTGAAAGATGGGGCGCATATTCTGGCGCTGATTAAACCGCAGTTTGAAGCAAAGCGAGAAGAGGTCGGAGAAGGAGGCGTTGTCCGGGACAACTTCATCCAAGAACGTCTGATGAAAGAGATCGTCGAATTTTGCGAATCTCTGAATCTGGCAGTGGAAGGAACCTGTGCCTCGCCAATTTTGGGACCGGCGGGTAACAGGGAATTTTTTATTTTAGCGCGGAAGAATAAACAAAATGGAAGTTAAACTTGCCAAAACAGCGGGCTTTTGCATGGGGGTACGCCGGGCCGTGGATATTGTGCTGGATATCGCGCAGCATGAAACAAGCCGCATTTATACTTACGGTCCTTTGATCCATAATCCGCAAACGATCGAATTGCTCAAAAGCCGCGGCATCAGACCCATTGAAAATATCGAAGAAATAAAAGATAAAAATAATGCCATTTTGATTATTCGCGCTCACGGTATCGCTCCGGCAGAACGAAAAAAAATCAAGGGAAGCGGCATTAAGATGGTGGATGCAACCTGTCCAAAAGTCGGTTATGTCCAATCCATCATAAAAAAACATACGGGTCTCGATTATTCCGTTATTATTGTAGGAGACAGGGAACATCCGGAAGTTGATGGTCTTTTGGGTTACACCGACGGCAGGGGTATTATTATCTCCACACCGGAGGAAGTGGACAAACTACCTTACAACGAGAAGGTTTGCGTGGTGGCTCAGACAACGCAAAATCTGGATGATTACAATAATATTGTTGATAAGATAAAACAAATCTGTCCTCAGGCAATCATATTCAATACGATTTGTTCTTCAACAGAGCAGAGACAGGCGGAAGTTACAGCCATGGCCGGTGAAATGGACGCGATGTTCATCGTCGGCGGTAAAAACAGCGCCAATACCAGAAGGCTGGCCGATCTTGCTCAAAAAAAACAATCATCCACCTTTCACATTGAAACCCCCGCAGATATGGAAAAGATCGACTTCGGCCCCTATAATCGTATCGGTGTTTCGGCGGGCGCTTCCACGCCGAACTGGATTATTGACCGGGTGATGGACAAAATCATGGATGGCCAAAGCAGGAAACTAAAAAACATCGGCACACTGCTCAATTTATGGATTTATGCAATTAAAACGGATATTTATTCGGCTATTGGCGCCGGGTGTTTATGCCTCGTGTGTATGCTTCTGCAAAATATTCCCGTAAGCCTTACTTTTATAGCTGTTGCCTCTCTTTTTGTGTATGCGATGCATGTTTTACATCGCCTGCTGGGGCGCAAACCGGCCAATCTTGTCGGCTCTTTCCGAGAAGAAAGTTACCAAAGATACGGGAAATTATATTATTATACTGCCGGACTTTCTATCGTGTTTGCTCTTGCCCTGGCTTTTAATAAAGCTCTTCCTGTATTTCTTTTTTTATTTTTTCTTTTTCTTGCCGGTCTAATTTATAATACGATAACTTTTCCTGAGCAATGGAACTTCAAGAGTTTTAAAGATTTGCCCGGCTCGAAAAACATTTCCATGTCCGTCGCCTGGGGAATAGTAACGGCAATCTTGCCTGCCTTGGACAAAGATTATTCTTTTAATGCCGGTTTAACCGTTGCTTTTGTTTTTTCTTTCGGCATCGTTTTTATCCGTTCGGCCATGTCGGATATTTTAGAAATACAAAGTGATAAATTAATAGGACAGGAAACAATTCCCGTGTTCTTCGGCAGAAAACGAACGATCACTATCCTTAAAATTATATCATTGATATTATTGGCTGTTTTATTGGTTTCAAGTCCTTTGGGGTGGACGTCGTCGTTGAGTTTCCTTTTGACCATCTGCATATTATATCTATGGATTTGTTTCCGGTTTTGTGATAATAAGCCCGTGCTTTCCGGGGCTGTTAAGGAAGGTCTTCTGGAAACCAGCTATATTCTGGCTGGTTTTTGTGTTTTGCTATGGCGCATTTTTTAATATTTAGAATTTCTTTTTAAAACAAAGAGCAAGAGGATTATGGTAAAAAAAATATATATAAAATATGTATTAATCATATTGGTTTTATCAACGGTTGCCTGTGGTGGGTTGCGTTTTAATATGTTGGCGCCGGAAGCAATGGATTTTCATCCGCAAAGGATTGCCTTATTTCCAATAGAAGTCTGGAACCATAAGGATGCTGATTCCAGAAAAATTGTTGAAGAAATAGTCTCGAGTGTATTGATTAAGAAGAGATTTTTTTTCCATGTTACTGATGCTGAAAATTTGCAAAAACAATTTCTCGCCAATGAAGAATTGAGAAAAACAAAAGATGAATATCTTTCCAAACGGAGACTGCTGGATTTTTTTGATTCCGATTTAAGCAGAAAAATTGGAGAAATAGCTCAGATTGACGCCTTTTTGCTGTTATCTGTTGACGAGTGGAAATATGCTGGACAGGGGGATAAAAAAACGGCTCAGGTTGGCTTGACCATGGAAATGTATGATGTGGCGACGGGTAAATTAATGTGGAAAGCGAGCCACGACGTAACGAAAGAATATATGTTAATAACGCTGATGGTAATAAAGGCAAAATCAAGCATCATCGTAAAATATCCCATCAGGTGATGGTAGAAACCGCGTTGCAGGTAATGGTAGATCAGATAGGCGGCGGCGCTCATGATCAGCCATTTACCGATCACCAAAGGGATAAAGACCACACTGATGTAACCGGTGAAAAAACGTAACATGTAAAGCACGGGAACGAATCCTAGCAGGATAAGCAGTCTCAGGCGGCTGATCAGAATCTCGCCATTGCGGCGTTCAATTTCCAGCCTATCCTCGATAGGCGGTTGTTCATGTTTTGCCGGCATGTGAACCTCTTGCATCATGCAGCTTTTTTTGTGAGGGCTGGAGTATAGGACAATAAAACATGAGCTGTCAAAGGAATTTTGGCAGGTATTATCACTCCGTGCTTGACCAAAAATATAGAAAATAATAAGTATTTTGACAGGACATGATCAATTTATGAAAGACGATCAAATCAACATCATTATTGAAATTCTGAAAAAGGAACTGGCCGTGGGCACCATGCCGATTGTTTCTCATCTGGCAGAAAAACAGAGAGATCCTTTTGTTATTTTAATTTCCACGCTCTTGAGCTTGCGGACAAAAGATGAAGTCACTGCCGTTGCCACGGACAGGCTCTTTGAACTGGCCTCCACACCGGAAGAAATGTTGAAAGTTCCGTTGGATAAAATCGCCAAAACCATTTATCCTGTGGGATTTTACCGCGTCAAAGCCAAAAATATTCATCATACCTGCCGGGAATTAATCAAACGTTTTAATTCCAAAGTGCCGGACGACATTGACACCTTGTTAACCATTAAAGGCGTGGGACGCAAAACCGCCAATCTTGTTGTCTCTCTTGCCTATGGAAAAGACGCCATTTGCGTGGATACACATGTGCACAGAATTTCCAACCGCCTCGGTTACGTCAAAACAAAATTTCCGGATGAAACCGAATTCGCTCTGCGCAAAAAACTGCCGCGCCGACACTGGATTATTTATAACACCATCATGGTTGCCTTTGGCCGGAAAACCTGTAAGCCGGCTTCTCCCCTTTGCAGTCAGTGTCCGGTCAATAAATATTGTGATAGAGTCGGTGTTACCTTGAGCCGCTGATATGATC
>CAYZRT010000084.1:0-13089 GCA_964480875.1 uncultured Smithella sp.
AAGGGCACCATGGGGTCACTATAGGCCGAGCGGGATAAATGTGGGTCTAATTCCCAGACCCTGGGGTGCAAGTTCCTTTGGATACCCCGCTGCTTGCGGCGTGGTTGTTCATTTAACAATCTTGAAAAAATCTTTTGCTTTGGGATCGGCGGCGGTTCGCAGCAGTTCGAACAAAACCATTTCCGTACTGGTGACATGCGCCCCGGCGTTTTTCATCGCGTTTATGCCGATCCGACGATTTTCAGGTGTCCGTGAAGAAACAGCATCTGCAACTAGATGCACGTTATAGCCGTTGGTGATTAAATCCAACGCGGTCTGATAAACGCAAACATGCGTTTCAATTCCCAAAAGAACAACATGCCTGCGACTTAAGCTTTCCAGTTTTTCTTTGAAATTATTTTCACCCCAGCAACTGAAAGATTCCTTGGCTATCGGATTAAAGCCTTCAATTTCATCTGCTATCTGAGGCAAGGTTTTGCCCAATTTCTGCGGAATTTGTTCGGTGACGATCATCGGAAGATTCAAAGCTTTGAACCCTTTTATCAACTTTATGGAATTGGCAAATAAACTTTCCTTATCAAACATAGCTTGAGCCAGATTGCCCTGAATATCAACGATAACTAAAACAGCAGCAGTGCGACTAATCATTTGACTTTCTCCTGTCAGGACGCATGAATGCCCAGCAGCACGCCGCCATCAATCGCAATTTCCGCGCCAGTGGTGTAACTGGAGGCGTCGGAGGCCAGATAGAGAGCGGCGCCCGCTATTTCATCGGGATCACCGATGCGGCCGGAGGGCAGAGCTTTTTCCACCAGTTCCTTCACTTTTTGAGCGTCTTCGGGGGGAAGAAAATCCCAATTGGATTTCAACATCTTGGTGGCGATGGGTCCCGGGGCGATGGTGTTGACCTGAATGTTATAACGGATAAGCTCGCTGGCAAAAGCTTTTGTCAGCATTCTTATTCCAGCCTTGGAAATGGCGTAGATACTCAGGCCCGGTTCCGGATTATGGCCGTCTATGGAGGCGATATTGATGATTTTGCCGCCGCCCTGTTTGACCATGATATTGGCCGCGGCCTGACTGACAAAATAAGCGCCTTTCAGGTTGATGTCCATAAGTTTATCCCAGAGGCGTTCATCGCATTCGAGGACGGAACCTTTAGCGGGACTGGCGCCCGCGTTGTTAACCAGAATGTCAATTCGTCCGTATTTGGCCATGACGGCATCAATCATTTTTTTAATTTCTTCCGATTTGCCCAGATGGGCAGGTAATGGGTACGCCTCTCCGCCGAACGCTTTTATCTCGTTTGCCGTTGCTTCCAGATCCGGCGCTTTGCGGCTGGTAACCACGACCTTGGCTCCGGCTTTGGCAAAGGCGAACGCGATGGCCTGACCGATGCCACGTCCTCCGCCGGTAATCACGGCCACTTTATCTTGTAACGAAAACCGGGATATGTCGAACATGATTTCTATTCTCCTTCAAGTATGTAATCCTCTTCTCAATGAAAATAATGTAAATGTTTATTATATTATCGAGTCGGTTGCCAGAAAAATTTGAAATTTAGAGAAATCCCAGAGTAAGCAGATTTTATTTCCCTTCTCTTATTTTCTTGGCCAAAACGTCTCCGTCCCCGCCGCTCATGCCCGCAATGTTCTTAACCAGTTTTTTACGCGACTCGATATCGTACTGGGTCGTGATGGCAATCTGTTCCATAATTGGCGATCCGCCGCCGTGATAATTACCGAGGTTCATAATGCCGCCCGTTGCCGAGCAAAGTACATCGCCCAGATATCTCCAGAAGTTGGCCTGGTCTTCCACCGGCATTTTCGGATTGCGCCGGGTGTACTTCAGAAGAAGCTCTCCCGTTTCCGGATTCTGAAAATCCTTTTCGTGGGGAAAGGTGGCGACAACGCCGCCGGCGAGATCGCAGAGAATTTCCGCTTCGCGATAGACGGCCTCTCCGGTGAGACACCGGCCGACATTGCAGTAAATTGAATGAGGAATATAGGAACCGGGGCCGAAAGGAACAAAGCCCATACCCGGAATATAAAGCTCCGGCTTGCCCAGATCAGACGCCGTATAGCCCGCGGCATAACCCAATTCGGAGGTCATGATAATTTCGGCCAGTTTTTCCCGGACATGGGGTTCTTTGTGAATATTATTGACTTCGGCGGCAAGAGCGGCCGTTCCCAGAATGACATCGCCGATCGCCGGCTTGCAACCGGAATAGGAGTGCCGGTGGAATAACGCAAAAAGTAATGCGCAGACGCCGCCCAGCAGGTGTTCTCCGGCCAGGAAGACTCTTTCCCAGGGCACAAAGCAGTTGTCGAAAATAAGATAGGAATCGGTATAACCCGGCATGAAACCCCGTTTGTAATGTTCCCGCGGCCGGAAGTTATGAATGGTCACAACCTGTTTCATCCCCTCCCAGTCTCCGGGTACGGCGAAGGCCACAGCGTAATCCTTATCTTCTGCTCGCAGCGCGCGAGTAGGAACAACCAGAACTTCATCGGCAACCGAGGCTTCCGAGATATGCAGTTTACAACCTTCGACAATGATGCCGTCCTTTAATCGTTCTTTAATCCGCACATAGGCGCCCGGATTCGGTTGTTCCGCCGGGCGCAGCATGCGGTCGCCCTTTGTGTCCGTCTGGGCGCAGCAACCGATCATGTCTTCCTTCTGAAAGCGGGTCAGCCACGTCTTGAAATTCTCATGATACTGCGTCGCTCCATTGTTGGCCTTGTCCGCTTCATAAGAGACATTATAGATGGCGTTGGTGCCGTCGATGCCCATGCAGCGCTGGATACAGCCGCCGACTTTCTGACAGAGCATCCGGGTCATATCCTGTTTGTTGTGCAGGTCTTTTGTGCTTTGATGAATATGATTAAAACGATTGATGCGTTCGCCTGTGAGGTGAGAAATAGCCGTACACAGTTCCTGATTTTCCGGCTTGGCAGCTTCCTCATACGTAACGCCGATGGTATTGATACATTCCATTTGTAATTCGTCCGTCCGGTCAATCAACTGGCCATCGTAATAAATATTACGTTTCATTTTGGCCAGAGCGTTGATGTAATCTTCTTTTGTTCTCATGATGACACCTCTTTTTTCTTAAAAAGTTGTTATTTGGTTTTATCTTTTGAGGATGCTCCTCCGTCTTTCTTCTTTAAAAGTTTTCCTAGGAGATTGGCATCATCCAGTTTCAAATAAAGCGTTGTTCCGGAATCTTCTTTTTTGGCGCGGATGCCGTCAAAAACAATTTCGAGCAGAGGATCAAGCATGTCCGCGATGCTTGGTTTTCGCTTGGGCATTCCCTGCATGTGCCAGTGAATGAACATATGTTCTACCGCGCCCATCAGCATGGAACGAATCAAATAAGGATTCGCCTCTTTTTTAAAAGTTCCGTCCGCGATGCCTGCCCGGATGCAATCCAACAGGCCATGGGACGATTTGCGGATTGCTGTATGAGCGGGCGTCTGGCGGAATCGTTTGTTGGACATGAGTTGCAGCAGGACAAGAGCGGAATAATCCGGATTGGATTGATAAAGCTGCACATAAAAAAGCAGAATGGCCCGTATTTTTTCCTCAACGCCTTTGATATAGGGAATGACCTTTGATGATTCTTCGTAAGTGTCATTGGATATTTTTTCCGGAATGGCAAAAAGCAAATCTTCTTTGGTGCCGAAGTATTCATAGATGGTGGCTTCCGAAACGCCGGCTTCCTTGCTGATTTCAGTGATTGTGGTGTTCTGAAAACCCTTATCGGCAAAGATACGCAATGCGGCGTCCATGATGCGGTCTTTTCTGGTCTTGGGTGTGTGCTTATCCGTCATGATCTTATCCTCCGTCAAGGTCGGTTATAAGATACAATATCATAGTCACACTGTCAAGAATTATTTTATTTTCATAGTCTGACTATGAAATAGAAAAATTATTTCATAGTATATCACTATAATAATTGATAATAATGGTCACAGTATGAAGAAAGCTTAAGGGTATTCGATTATTACAAGCATGAATATTTGAACTTCTTGATTCCTTTTCCCCTTGGTGGGAGCAGGTGAGGATGAGGGGTTAAATAAATTCCCCTGTTGATGGAGTCTTTAAGACTCCATCAACAGGGGATGTTCGAAATCAAATATTTTATAGATTTAATTTGCTGAGAACAATTTCAGCCAAGTCTTTTTCCGATGCAGAACTATGATCAACAGAGTTGCCGGCGACGATAATCCATTTGCAGGCTAGATTTTTTAAATCCGGCTTATCCGCGCAGGCAGTCAGGCAGCCGCAGACGAGAATTCCGATGTCCCATTGTTTATTAGTTTGGTTATTTGCCAGAATAAATTCAGGTGGAAGCAGTCTTTTTATTTCCTGAACAAGATTTTCTCTATCAATAACAGGGTTGCATCCACCGCAGTATTTTATGCCAATCAGCTTCATAGACGTTATGTGTGTTCAGATTAAGTCAGCCTTGAATCCTGACTATTTCCTTGGCCAGCTTCTTTTTCTGCTCCAGATTGAATTGTCGGGAAATCATGATTCTTTGCGCCTGGGGCGAGCCCGCGCCGTGCATGGATTCCGTGCGGTCATGAATTCGTCTCGGTGTTTGCATCAGCAAATGATAATGATTCGACATTAAATCAAATTTCTCTATTACGTAAGCCCATAAATTAGCTTCAAATCTTTTATTATTGAATCTGTCGTTTCTGAACGCAATCCAAGAGATTTTAAGTCAATCGCTCCCATAGGAATTAAACCGAAAAAAAGCTGTAAATCATTTGCAATGATCGCAGGCAAGGGAACACGGTTGCCGGGTTCCATAATTTGGTAGAGCCTGAATACATCATTTTTATGTTTTCTAATGTTATTTGAATCGATGTTTTCACCTTGCTGTTTTCTGTGATTCAAATCAAGCCATGCCCTTGCTTTAAGCGGAATCAGGTGCTCCGGGCCGATAATGGACAACCCATCTCTGTCTCTTTTACCTTGAGTTATAAAAGAGTAATAGTCGTCATCGAGTAAAATTGCAGAAAGACTGGATACGTCTTCTTCGACTGGAATAGGAGTTAAGTGACTCTCATTGGCAATAGACAAGGCGTCGGGTTTTCTTGAAAATAATTCCAATATATAAGGAAATATTTTATTCGCAGGTTTTGTAAAACGATAGTACTGTTTTTTGCCGGAAGCCTTTTCCTGAATCTGATATTTTCCCATACGGATAAAATGCCAGAAAGCTTCCACAAATTCACTGTCAAGAGTTTCTATGCAAAGCACAATATCCAAATCTTTTGTCGCTCTGAATGTCAGACCTGCTTCGTCCATTGCCAAATCGCACGCAGTGCCGCCAATAAGAATATAGCGATTGCTATAATTCCTAAAGTGATTCTTAAAAACATCCAGTCCTTTTACCATTGCATCTCTTTCATCATTTGTTCCCGTGCCGCCTGCACACGTTCGTCCTTCACATTGTTGAGAGAAAGATATAAAGAAAGCCTGTCAACAACACCATTTGTTGCAAGAATCTTTGGATCATAACGCCATACCTCAATTTCATTGCAATCCAGATCTTTAACAGGCAATTGATCGGTTCGGTACTTCCTGATCAGTGCTCTGGCCGTGCCGCTACTTACAGCCCAAATAGGGGATCGCGGTTCCGCCAACGATGAATATCTGGCAAGAGCGCTAAGGCCCGCACAGATTCCATTAGGCACAGTGACCGACCGATCTAAGTATAAACGTTGGATAATCGGATTACGCAAATATTTAATCGATTTATCCCATATTTCTTTTTTTGAACCTTTTAAGATCATTTCTCTTTTCCGTCCATGTGAGGATACCTCGGCAAGACCAAGCGCTTCAATTTCGTTTAGAGCCCTGGATATGGTCATCACAGAGTAACCATATTGTTCAGAAAGATCCTTTAGTCGTAAAATATCCTGCTGTCCTTTAAGAAGTATGCCGAGAATTATAATTTGAGAAGAAGGACTTAATGTTTCCAATTGAGACTGTGACTTTTTAAAATATTCCCGAAAATCCAAACCCAAAAAGGGAAGATACATTTGATTGCCTGGAATAATGAAACAGACTTTCTGCTCAACCAGCCTTTTGCGGTTGAAAGAGCTTAACTGTTTTCGAACGTAAATGATTTCCGCTCCTCCCGTCTTTGGTCGAAGCAGATTAATGTGTTTGCGCACGAGCGCAGGGGTTGCTTCATTGTTGTCTTTAGCCAGTATCAAGACGCAGGCTAAGTTTATAAAATCTGCCTGGGAAAATTCATATTGATCTCTCAAGAAAAAAGGCAGTTCAGATTGATTATCCCAAGGTTTAATAACCAAAGGAATGGCCAATGTATCTTTGATATATATCTTAAGTTCTTTAATTAATTGGTCTTGCATATTTATTAACCTGTGTAATGCACGATAACACATATAATGTTAATATGCAATATAAAAGTTAATATGCTATTATAATGTCCTAATGTTCTATATAAGACCACCAATAGATGCAAAATTAATAGAAGATTTTTAAGAAAAATCAGACAAATCTTGCCCTGGTAGTATGGCGACGAATCATTTAATTTAGTCTTTATCCCACGGCGCTATTCGCCTGGGATACCACGGATATCTTCGATATCCTCCGCCTGTGGCGGGATAGTTCGACTAATCAATTTCAATGTACTACGTTTTTGAAATTTAAGTCTCACTAATTCGACTAGTGCTTTAAACTTCATCCCGACTTGTCGCAATTCGTTTTCCTACGTCGCTTTGCTCCTAGGATAGTTCGACTTACGTTTCGAGCATCACTTCATTCGCTCTCAACGAGTCTCGCTCTCAACGAGTCTCATTAATTCCCGCGATGTCTTTGGCCAGTTTCTTTTTCTGTTCCAGATTGCCTTGGCGGGAAATCATGATTCTTTGTGCCTGGGGCGAGCCCGCGCCGTGCATGGATTCCGTGCGGTAGCCAACAGCGGCCGTACCGAGCGTAATATTTTCTATCAGCCTCAAAACGCGACAGCGGTTTTCGGTGGGCACAGAAGCGATGCCCTTGAAATATTTTTCGACGATTTTTCCGATTTCCGGATGGCGCAAATCTTTTTCCGAGGCCATGGTGACCATCAATCCTCCGGCGATGTCTTCAGCGAGCCGGGCAATTTCATAGGGGAACCGGGTGATGTTTTGTTTGCAGACGTTGGCGAGGAGTAAATCAATCAAATAGGTTCCGGAGGCCGTCTTGTGTCCCTGGGCCGAGCAGGCGATACCGCAGGAGAAAAGGGTCTCATTCAGATGAATCATTTCAATCAGTTTATCCTTGATATGCGACGCTTTAGCGGCGCCGTTGAAATCGGCAGCCAGCGCTGCCGCGCCGATAAGCACATCGCCCACGCCGACTTTGCAGCCGCCGTAGCTCTGGCGGTGATAACCTGCAAAGCGCTCCACTAAAAGACCGCTGAAATCGTATTCCCCGCACATGAAGACATTTTCCCAGGGAACGAATAATTTATCAAAAACCATCAAGGCTTCATGGCCGCCGAATTGCCGGTTACCCACGTCTATTTCTCCACCTTCGAGTTTGCGCGTGTCGCAGGACTGCCTTCCGTAAATGTAGGAAATGCCTTCCGCATCGGCAGGCGCGGCGAAAGAAAGAGCATAATCGGCGTCATCTTTGGTCATGGATATGGTGGGCATCACTAAAATCCAGTGCGAGTTAATGGCGCCGGTTTGGTGCGCTTTGGCGCCGCACACAACAATACCGTCCTTTCTTTTTTCCACAACACGCGTGTAGAGGTCCGGGTCTGCCTGCTTGCTGGGCGGCAGGCTGCGGTCGCCTTTGGGGTCGGTCATCGCGCCGTCCACGGTCCAATCGTTTTCCTGCACCATTTTTAGAAATTTAATAAATCGTTCATGGTATTGCGTGCCGAGCTTCTTATCCATTTCAAATGTCACGCTGTCCACGGCATTAATAGCGTCCATGCCCACGCAGCGCTGAAAACACGAGGCCGTTTTTTGTCCGAGGAGACGCTGCATTTTTACTTTTTTAATCAAGTCTTCGGTGCTTTGGTGCAGATGACAGAAACGGTTTATCTTTTCTCCGGTCAGGTGAGATTTGGCGGTCATGAGATCTTCATGCTCTGGATTATGCGCCAGAGCGTACGTCATTTTGACGGAATTCATGGAAGGTCGGATGATCGGATGATCCACCGGGCTTTTCACCAGCTCTCCCAGGAGATAAACTTTTAAGTTCATTTTGCGCAGACTTTCTTCATACTGCTCAGCGGTCTTTAATGGCATATTAAAACCTCCTATTAATGTCCACAGAGAAAATTTCAACTTACGTTTGAATTAACGTAATACTTTGTCCGATAAATTTCAAGGTCATTCAACCCGATTATATTCTTGACATCCCCGAGGGTACTCCTTATACTCGCAAAGCTGATTTCATCATTTTGACAGATGAAAGAAAGTTTTATGTTATTGAAATAGTTGAAAATATGGCCCTAGGGCTGTTGTATTACATTTTGAAAAAAGAGAGGTAAAGCGTATGTCTATCATGAACTGGACCAAAGATGAAACCGTGGCAATGATAACCCTCACCAATGGTGAAAACAGGCAGAATCTGGTGTTTGCCAAAATGTTAAACGCGATGCTCGACGAAATCATTGCGGATAAAACAGTTACTGCTCTGATTATTACGTCCAGCGACGCGAAAAATTTTTCTCAGGGCATTGACGTGGAATGGATCATGGGGCAGATGAATAAAAATGAACATCAACCGGTCTGTGATTTCATCAATGAAATGGACGTGGTTTTTAAGAAACTGCTTCTGTATCCGGTGCCGGTGATTGCGGCTATCAACGGCCATGCGTTCGGGAATGGTTCGATCTTGTCCTGCGCCTGCGATTTTCGCTTTATGCGTTCGGACAGAGGATTCTTCTGCTTTCCGGAAGTAAACATCGGCATTCCTTTTCGCTGGGGCATGAACGCTTTTGTCAAGAAAGCTATTTCTCCGCACATCTTATCGCAAATGCAACTGACTGGAAATCGCTACACCGCGCCCGAGTTGGAAAAGCACAACATTATTGTGAAGGCCTGCGCCAATCAGGAAGAATTGATGGCTTCTGCATTGGCTTTTGCCAAAACATTTCAGAAGAAGCGTGGAATTTTCGGCGAGTTGAAAAAAAGACTGTACGCGGACATAATCAAAGTTCTGGATGATGACTTTATGCCGCCAACAGCCAAGATTAGTTCTCTCGTCATGATGGATTAGCGGTACAATTAAATTTATTACAACGATTGAAAATAAAAAAGGTTACAACAGATGAAAACAGCCATTACCGAAATGTTCGGAATCAAATATCCGATTATCTGCGGGGCCATGATGTGGCTTTGCAAACCAAACCTCTGCGCAGCCGTATCCAACGCGGGAGGGATGGGAAACCTGACGGCCGGAAATTATTCCACGGAGGAAGAGCTGCGTGAAGCCATCAAACAGACAAGAAAACTGACCGATAAGCCTTTTATGGTGAATGTCACTATTCTGCCTTCAGTGCATATCACAGCGGAACATCACAAGATGTATCTGAAGGTATGTGCAGAAGAAAAAGTTGCCGGTCTGGAAATATCCGGCACACCGCTGGACAAGGCGGTGGGTAAAGAATTCATAGACGTTCTCAAAAAAGCCGGTGTGAAATTATTCCACAAGGTCGGATCGGTGCGTCACGCTGTGCATGCGGAAAAATCTGGCTACGATGGTATTTATGCCGCCGGAATTGAAGAAGGCGGCCACCCTCTCAATGATGACGTAACCACAATGTTGCTTACACCGCGTATTGCCGAAACCGTGAAAATTCCGGTGGTGACTGTCGGAGGGGTTGCCGATGGACGCACCTTTGCGGCAGCGCTGGCTCTTGGCGCTCAGGGCGTGATGATGGCGACCCGTTTCGTTGCCACCAAAGAGTGTGAAGTGCACGACAATATCAAGCGCGAAATCATCAAACGGCAGGAATTCGAAACAACGCTTATCTGTAAATCCATTGGCTTGCAGGGGCGTGCTATCAAAAATAAGCTGGCGGAAGAGGTTCTGGCTGTGGAATCGACGGGCGGCGGACTGGAAAAACTCATTCCACTGATTGCCGGAGAAAGAATAAAGCAGGCCTGGGAATTTGGCGATGTGGACAGCGCTCCCATGATGATGGGGCAGTCGGTTGGGTTGGTGAAGGATATCCCCACGTGCAAAGAACTTATTGCGAGACTGGTGGCGGAAGCCAAAGCGGATATCGATCGCGTTAAAAATATTTTCTAAAACGATAGGGAATATAAAAAAATTAACGCTAAGAAATTCATTATAAAAATCCGGTAAATCTTCAATGTCCAGTATCAAAAAGAAAAAAACCGGACGAAGCTTGAAGCCCCGCAGACCTGATTCTCAAAAATCAGTTGAAAAAATTATCAATGCTTACAGCCGCTTTGTACCACGCGAGATTATCACGCTGATGGGAAAAAATGACATTAACAGTGTCTCTCTCGGCGATCACATTGAAAAAACCATGACGATCCTTTTTTCCGATATCAGAGACTTCACATCTCTTTCGGAAGAAATGACGCCCAAAGAAAACTTCACCTTTATTAATTCTTACATGGAATGCATGAATCCCGTGATCGCAAGTCACGGCGGAATCATTGATAAGTACATCGGTGACGCCATTATGGCGCTTTTCCCCACAAATGCGAATGACGCTTTACACTGCGCGATTGATATGCTTGTGCAGCTTCGTTCATACAACAGAAAGCTGAAGAAATCAGGACGTGCTCCGATAAGAATCGGTGTGGGATTGAACACGGGTCTGATGATGCTTGGCATCATCGGCGGGAAAAATTTCATGGAAACGACGGTGATCAGCGATGCGGTCAATCTGGCTTCCCGAATTGAATCCATGACAAAAGATTATAATACGCCGTTGCTGATTAGCGAGCATACATACTATAGCCTGAAAGACGCCCTGCATTTTAATATACGATTTGTGGATCGGGTTAAAGTGAAAGGGAAATCACAGTGCCAGTCGGTCTATGAGGTTTTTGATGCTGATCCAAAGGCCCTGCGGGAGTCTAAGCGAAGAACAAAAGTATTTTTTGAAGAAGCGCTGGCGCATTATCATTTTAAGGATGTGTCCAAAGCGATGAAAATGCTTTCCGAACATTTGAGGCAGGTCCCCGAAGATACCGTGGCGCGTGTTTATCATGATCGATGTAATCGTTTTCTGAAAACCGGAATTCATGAAGGCAGCGGAGAATTTGATCTGGCCATCTCATGGAACAAATCACTGGCCATGAATCATTCGGTCATTGATCATCAACATCGTAATCTGTTTAACCACGCACGCGACTTTGTTGATGCAATGACGCAAAGCAAAAGCCATTCAAGCCTTGATGCCGTAATGGAATTTCTGGATGAATACATCCATGTGCATTTTGAGACCGAAGAGCGTCTTATGGCAGAGGAACATTATCCGTTTCTTCAAATGCAGATAGATCAGCACAGACGTTTTTCACGGTACTTTAATGGTTTAAAGGATCAAATAGAAAAAAAATTTATAACAAACAGAGTCTTTATTCTTTTCCGCGTTCAATTACTGATCATAGATTGGTTGATTAATCATACAAGCAAACTCGACACGCATTTCGGGAAATTCCTGCGCCGTCAGGATGATTGATATGGAGACAGCAATCGGCTAATGGAAAAGCAAAGCTAAATGAAAGAAATTTCCTCTGTGGCATCTGTAATAATAAAACAAAGCTCATTATTGGAATTTGCATCGGCTGGCACGAGAAAGAATCCCTTGCGAGTCGGTTGATATCCGTTGGTTGTGCCGACTATCAATTCTCCATCTTTGAACAGAGTTTTAATTTTACGTCCGGCTAAAAGTCTTGCGGGATCAAACTCTTTTTTTTCGTTATAATTCGGATTGCCATCATATTTTTTCACAAAGAACAAAGCTTTTAATCCGGTAATTCCTAATTTTACAGGTGGGCTTCCCGGCCGGGCATCTCTTAATAACATATGAAAAAAAATTTTGTTGGGAATAAAATCGTGGGTAGTGCCTTTGAACAATTGCCCGTCTTGATAATGAGCGACTACTTTATTCTGACTCATTTTTTTCCTTTTCCCTGATTTGATTGGAAATCAGGTACCATTTCTGTACGTTGTTTTCGAGCCGGAAGTAGTGGATGATATAAGCAATCGATAAACCAAGAAGAATGACAAAAAGAATAATAAATGGCACAGACGTCCTTATGACGGCGAATCCGAAAATGATCAACGTAAAAAAACAAACAAACAGCATAACAATTAAATGTATCTGTCTTTCATGTTGCATCCATTGAATCTGCTTGTCATGATAAATTAAAAGCTCTCTTAACGCTTCATAAGGAGGATTTTTTTCAAGAATCTCCCGTACATAAGCTTCATGTTTTTTCATGTAATCAATCATGATGTCCGCCGTAAAATATTTTTGTTTTGGGTAAATTTTAACACATTTTAAGGGAAAATATAGTTTTCTTTTTGTAATTCAGTACATTGATGCAACATAACCGTAACTTAAAAAATTAATTTGCCACAAGAGCATTGTAATGTTATGTATCGCCAAACAAGGCCATATCAAAAGGAGGGAGTCAGATGGTGAACAAGGTCATATTGATTGGAAGGTTGGGTAAAGATCCGGAAGTTCGTTATACTCCTGATGGAACCATGGTGACAAATTTTAATTTGGCAACAGACGAGCAATGGAAAGATAAAAATGGAGAAAAAGTTCAAAAGACAGAATGGCATAAAATAGTGACCTACCGAAAGCTTGCTGAAATATGCGGCAATTATCTTGTGAAAGGCAAACTCGTCTTTGTTGAAGGGCGCATTCAAACGCGTTCCTGGGAAGATAAGGAAGGCGTCAAACGTTATACCACGGAAATTATAGCTTCCAACATGCAAATGCTAGACTCCAAGGGGCAAAATAAAACGACAGACACATCTTCTAACACCGAAGCTGAAAATATTAATGATGGCAATGTTCCGATAGATGATGTTCCATTTTAAATTTTA
>CAYZRT010000085.1:0-13039 GCA_964480875.1 uncultured Smithella sp.
CATCAACCAGTACAACAGCATTTTCCACGACGCTCATCGAGCATTTTATATCATAAGCAAAATTGGAATCGCCCGGCGTATCGATAAAATTGATTTTGTGTTTTTCCCACTCGACAAAATTTGCCGCCAAACTGATCGAGACGCGTCGTTTTTGTTCTTCAGGCTCATAATCCATGCAGGATGTTGCATCATCAACTCTGCCTAATCGTTCACTTTTTCCCGAGACAAACAATAAAGACTCACAAAGAGATGTTTTTCCGGTTCCGCCGTGTCCGACCACCGCTAAATTTCTCAAAGATTTTGATTCGTACTTTGCCATGAAAACTCCTTTCAATGCTCTAAAAAGACAATTCAAATTGAATTTGGGGTGTTTAACGTATAAGGGAAGTAAAATCAAGACAAATTTGATACTTATTATTCCAGATAATTGATGAGAGAAGCAGGGAAGTTCATGAATATGATGAAGGAAATCAAGGCATGATGGAATTCATGTGATCGTGAGCTCAATTAAAAATGGTTATAACAAATGAGCAAAGAGGTGACCCCTTCGCCTCCAGATTAAGCAGGTATTTCTCCCAGGAACTGCGCTACTGGGTTAATTTGCAAAGCCGCTTCGATATGGAATACGGCGGAAGACGCTTTGGCACAACAAGCTATTCGCGAAGTCCATCTCTTAAGAATGTCAGGATAGAGGGAGGTTTTATAATGAAGGGTTATATCTCCAGAAACGCATATCTGATCCGTCCCGATTCCGACAGCAGCGCCCCCCCCTAAACGATACGGATCTGCGTTTCTTTGCGCCCCTGCGCCGTTTCGGCGTTCATGCTTTTTTTACGGTCGACGGAAAAGCCTTTGCCCGCAATATCCTGCTTGACGGAAACACGTTCCGCTTTTAATTTCAAAGCGGTTTATTCTTCGGGGATTCTTCTTTCCCGTCATCAGCACAACAAACATTTTGGCGGAGATAATATCGTCTTGACATACTGCAAAGCGTTCATTATGTTTCATCCGTCAAATCCACAGCATTTTGCAAGAATAAGTCTTATGAATAAAAATGATTATAAAGTAAGCATCATCACGCCCGTCTATTGTCCCAATCAATATTTAATTGATCTGACGGAAAAACTTTTTCTGGAAAGCCTGGCGATGTGCCCCATGAAAAATGATTTTGAAATTATCATCATCGACGACGCATCGCCAAAGCAGAATGAATTAAAAGCCATGGTTGAAAAAACCGCGAGAGAAAAAGCCTTAAACATAATGCTCATAAGAAACGAGATTAACCAAGGTCTCGCAAAATCCATCAACCGGGGAGTTCATCAAAGCAGGGCGCCATATATATTAATGACAAATAACGACATCTATGCGCCGAAAGATGCCATTCCCCGCCTTTTGAATCTGCTCCGCCGTAACAGTCAATACGGTGCCGTAGGCCCCATGCTGAGCTTCGCGTTTCGACACAAGATCCAGGAGATGGATACGGGCATTGTATTGAATGACTTCGCAACCGATGAATACAAAAAAATAGATTCAGCAGCAGAAAGTCTTGCCCAAACACATAACGGAGAAATAACACCGACCAACAGCCTGGTCGGCTGCTTCCTGCTGATGCCCAGGCATGTCTTTGAAGATGCCGGCGGGATCAATGAGCATTATGGCCTGGGGTATCACATCGAAAGCGATCTGCTCATCCGGGTCAGAAAGAAAGGGTTTCAACTGGCCGTTGATCAAAGCACTCTGGTGTTCCACGGCGACGTCGGTATTCGCGATTTCTATGGGCCAAGCATGAGCACCATTAAAGTCAGAGCAAAATATAATCTCCTGCGCAATTATGCTTATTTTATATTCAAGAATGGATGGAAGGAACTTTTTTCTTTATTGAACGATTACAACCCGAAGAAATAGAATTCTGACCATCAATGCGCTGACAAAACACGACGTGAAAACATACGCGGCCAACGCGCGAGGCGCCTGTCGCAAATCATCGGCTTGAACGAGTCCTCCATCTGCCGACGGTTGTATAGACGACTTTTATATGATCCCGGTGTCTGCCAATGATTTTATCCATCGCGTTCTGGTAAAGACGACGGTCATTAAAGCCCGACGACTCATGGTATATATGATGAGGCAGAACATAGTTCTTATAACCGTGGCGAATTAAATCGAGACAATAATTGGCAACATAAAGATACCAGCCGTCCACCGTTTCTTCGTCAAAACAAACACGGGAAAATGTTTTCTTATGAACAATCATCAGGCAACCGTCCAGGGTTTGAACGCTGACCGGTTTTTTTAATTTTCGCCACCCCACATAACGCGGCGGAACACCATTGGTCACGCTGGCGACCAGTCCGGTAAACGGTCTTCTACCCGCAACACCGGCGGCCCCGAGGCCATCGAGCGTTTTCATATCGCTTGCCGCCCCGGCTAACCAATCCTTCGAATCTAGCGCAACATCCTGATGAACAAACATCAAATACTCATGTTTGGCGCTTTTTGCAGCCTGATTCAAAACAGGCGCTGCAGCGCGATAATTTCCCGCGGTATTATCAATGGTGATCAGTTCAAACGGAACGGTCTGTTGTTCAAGACTTTTAATAAGATACTGATTAAGTTTTTTCGAATTATTAAAAATACAAATAATAGAAAACACTTTCCATCGCCTCGCTTCATTCTATGGGCCTCTTAGCTTTGGTCGTACCCCGGAAGCCGAATTGACATGCCCTGCGCCATGCTTCAAGGGCATTAGGCGAAACCGACGTGACATCGACGTCGCTCCAGCAAATACGTTCATCCTTCGCGACTGCCCGACACAGCTTTACATCCCCGGACAAAATGATCGGCAGCCCCACCGGCAAAACATCCGTTTTATTTTCAATCAATCCATAAGAGGCAAATCCACCCGGACCGTCAAGCAGATGGCCCGGCTCCAGCGCCTTTTTGGCATAACAGATGACCTCCGTTCTCATACCGAATCTCGGCGCCATCAGCGAGCGATGGCCACGGACTACTTCCAGAATGGTTCTCATGGTTTCGAAATGAATCAGATGATACGGGCGTGTAAACACATAAAAAGGCCCGGGGCCTGTCTCAGACGGAAACCAATCCAGCATGCGACGCTGGTAGGCATCGTCCGTATAGCCGACGGCAAACACGCCTCCTTTGGGTCGGGCTCCTAAAACATAATCAACCAGCGGCGCCTGACCGGGCGTCCACAGATCGGAAAGAGGAAAATGATCAAAAAGTTCTATTGTTTCATTCATTTTCGGTCCGAGCATCCCCGGTTGAACAACAGAGCATCCGAGGGCATTGGCAACGATTGACATTTCTACACAGAGCTTTGTTCCATCCGTAAATGAAGAACACATTTTATGATCAAGAAATCGTTTATCGGCTTCAGGAATGATTTTTACGGGATCGGTGTAACGATCAAGGAAACCTTTGATGTTGCCGGCCATCACAAAGTCGAGACCGTAAAACCGCAATTCTTCCACTAAACGCGCAATCACGGCAGGTTGATCACCGTCGCTGCTCGTATAGGCAACGCCGTATTTCTGTGCCAGATGCCAGAACCAGGGGCCGAACACGGCGTCCGATTCGGCATTCATCATAACAACATGTTTTCCCGAACGCATGGCAGATTCGATAGTCCGGGGGGCGGAATCCACCGCTGTCGAAGCATCAAAAAAAACTTCAACACCGGGGGCAATGGCCGCCAGTTGAGCATCCTCGCAAACGGCAACCTTTCCCGCGTTTAAAGCATCGGCAAGTTCTCCTTCGGTTGAGACGATCTCGAAGCGCCGTCGGGAATCCTCCAAAGCCATCGCCTTCTCCATCGCCTTGTCGCAAATGACTTTGCATTCCACGTCCCGGGTCAGCAAAGATTGATGGAAAACCCCTCCGCCAACCGCACCGGCTCCCAGAAGAACAAAACCGACAGGGGCCATCTTTTCAACGCTTGAATATTTTTTCATAGAAAACCTCAAAAAAACAAAATGTCTTTTTCCGGCTAAAATATACTTAAATTTTCGCTACGCGTCAATGGATTCCAAGTCGTGCTGCAAAGGGATATAAAATTTTTTTCCAATGTCATCAAGTCTGTATCATTTTTGAAATAAAATTGATTGAACTTAACCATTCCGCCCTGTTTGCGGGGCAGAGGTTCATTTAATAAGAACTTGCTTTGAAGGGTAAATATAATCTTCCCAGGAATATTCCGGGACGGCGTAGGTGTTGGCGTGTTGATGCGGTGGATGCGCGTAGGAAGCGGAGTTTTGGGATTCGGATAATGTGGCGGCACAGATTTTTGGCCTGTCTGCCGTTATTCACTTGAATATCTGAACCTTTTGCTATAAAGACGCGTTGATGATTGATTATGAAAAAGAACTGAATCCCGAACAGTATCGCGTTGTCATGGAAGAGGGCGGGCGGTCCGCTGCTGGTGCTGGCCGGCGCCGGAAGCGGCAAAACCCGAACGCTTACTTATCGAGTCGCCCGTCTGCTGGAAAGCTGAATATCGGGACACCAATATCATTCAGACGGATATTAAAAAATGATCCTTTTTTAGTATAAGGTTATTCAAAAAAGGTGCAAAAGTTTGCAATCAAAAAACAAAAAAATATTCATAAATATTTCATTATTCGTCTGTTACTTTCTTATTTCCTTTTTTCTTCTGGAAATAGCCGTGCGGAGTATTTTCCCCCCGCCGCCCGTTCCGAGAGACACGCCCATGTTTTATAACTTTGCCGACTATAAAGTATATGACATCGGTCTTGCTGATTTTGATGAGGATTTGGGATGGGTCAATAGACCGGATGCTTACGGCTATGGAATGTTCGGTGAGTTCATATCGTTTGATTCGACAACGTTCAGAAAAAATAATAACAGTATAATGGTCGGCAAACGTCCTGTCATTCTGGCCATCGGAGATTCTTATACGGCTGGGATAGAAGTCGACAACGCCGATACGTGGCCGGCGCAACTGGAATTTAAATCCCGCATCAGGGTATTCAATGGAGGCGTAAGTGGATACGGACTGGATCAGATGTTGACCAGAACAAAATTGGTGATCGAAAAACAAAAAGTTGATTATGTCATTGTCGCTTTTATTGCGGAGGACATCACCCGGGTTAAACAAAAAAAACAATTCAGCATCATGAAGCCGATGTATTCCATTAAAAATAATAAACTTATCCCTTCCAAAGTTAAACGCGAAGATTATCCGCCACCGGATTATTTAAAAAAAATTGCCGGTTATAGTTATGTCGTTCATCTTTTGATGTTGAAAGTATGTGGGGATTATTGGAAAAAGGGCAGTGTCCTCGATACGGAATATGAAGACATGGATGAAATTAACGTGAGTTATAAACTCATTGATGAATTTGCAAATTTAGCCGGTGAAAAGAATATTCAAAAAGTCATATTTGTCTTGCTTCCCGCATTTTACGGCGATTTGTCTCTGGTGAATCATCCGGTGGCGCAGTACATCAGAAAGATCAGCGAACTAAACAGCAGAATCGCCTTTATCGATATACAAACAGAATTATTGAACAGGCAGACGTTTAGCGTTCAGAATGCGACGTTGCGGGCGATGTTCAATGATATGACCAGAGGCTATCACGGACACTTCAGTAAATCGGGCAATGAATTTGTCGCCCAGGAGATATTTTCATTCCTCCAACGTCTCAGACAGCATCAAATTCGACAATAAATTTTACACGCGGATGAAAAAAATACCTTTTTTATCAGCGGCACAATCTCCTGCTTTGAGCCGCCTTGAACAATTCACAATGTCCTGAAAGGCATGCGCGGTTTGCGTCACGGCAACCCCGTTCGTTATGACCCAGCGCAAAAAACATGACCCCCCTGTTACTGTAGGCAAAGGCAAAATTCTTTTTCAGAGTAATGGCTTCGCTGAAACTCGTCAGGGCTAATTCTTTCTTGCCCTGATTTGCCGCGTCAATTCCCCTGTTATTGTAAGCCTCGGCATAATCCTGCTTCAGGAGCTCGGCATTTTCATCAGCCTCCGTAGTTTGCCAATGTCTGTTAAGTTCTCGATATGGGATGACACGATCATGGGCATTCAGGTAATCCTGCTTCAATCCGATGGCCATATGGAAATCTTCAACAGCAAGGCGATGAAGACCCAAATAAGAATGAAAAAGTCCCCTATCGTTGTACATGTCGGCCCCGTCATGATGCTTGTTCTTTTCCTTTGTGAAATACTTAAAAATCGGATTTTTTGTAATGAGGGGATCATGAGCCGTTTGCGATCGCGGCATGTCTTTCAGCGCATGAGATAAAACCCTGCTGGGTTGAACGTAAGGCGCAAAGTAACCCTGATTTAATATAATGGATTTGTGTCCGGGCAGAGCAATGATATTGCCCAGAATCGCCACGCCCATCAACAATCCCACCATCCATTTCGGGACATGCGATTTGCAAACCACATGGGTAAGAAAGGCCAACGTCATCGCAAGAAAAATCACGGTGGGAGACCAATAGTATATTCTCCTGAATTCGGGTAAAACCAGATTGGGACTTTTTAAAACCATTAATGAATGCATTAATATCGGCAGGAGCAAACTTACCGTCAATACTTCGACAAGAATCAGGATGGAAAATTTTTTATCATTGCTAGGAACGTTTTGTGTGGAACGGACAAGGCGGACAGAAAACAATAGAATAATAAAAAGCAATCCATAGGCAATCCACGAGGGAGGACTGCCTGTCAAAAATCTGAAACTGTCAATATAGGATGATAATCCTGACAGCAGATACGTTCCCAGATTTTGAATAAAAGATGAAAAAGGTATTTCCTGAAATGTAAAATCAGGCCGGTATCCGTTGATGGCATGCGTCAACCGGGGAGCGACAACATATCTGTATAATCCGTGAAAGAGCAGGACCGCCGAACCCGTCAACAGCATCAGGGTGATAGCTTTATTGCGGACAAAGAAGTTCCATAGGGCCAGAACAATTAACGCCGCAAATGTTAAAAAAATTCCCTGTTCGTCAAGGAATGTCATCGTAATGATGATGAGGGAAAAGGCAATCAGATGATTTGGCGAAATGCGTACATTAAATTCCTGCCGGGACGCAGCGGTAATCCGGTAAATCAAATAAAACAGGATTGCTGTCAGAAACGTCACCCATATTTTGCCCGTTCTGTTCAGTGCACTGAAAAAAATACTCGGCGATGTCCAGAATAATGCAAGCCATCCGATTCCCAGCAGCGGCCTGAGATTCAATTCTTTCACGCAAAATAACCAAAGGACACAACCGGTTAAGATGGATAAGACATAATGTGTCAGTGAAAGGAAATGCGGGATTCCTTTTTCGATACTGAATTTAACAAATTGAAAGTCGATCACATCGAAAAAATAACTTAACTCACGAGCACGATAACACCGGTCATCTAAAATCCTGCTGTCGAATAATTTGTTTAGCAGCGGCATATCCGACATATAAAAAGGCAGTCGAATATACATTTCACCATATAAAATTCCGCCTTGCGTGTAGAGGATGGAAATCAGAGCGAATAAACAACTCAGGATCATCACATGAACCAAGGAAATTTTATCGCTGTAGGTATCAGCTTTTTTTACAAAGTCACGAAAGCTCACGTTACAAATCCTGTTGATTAAAAAACCAATCTGCAAATAACTCGAATTGTTCGGAATCAACTTGTGCAGAACCGACCTTTTTTCGCACATTAATGTTTCTGATGAAGCAAACAATAAAGATAAAAATTGCGCCTGTCAATTGAATATTCATTACACCAATGACCAAGTTTAAGGCGCATTGCGGTTTTCAGTCTTTTTGAAAAATCTGTTCACCTTTTAGCCGCGTCACCTGAAAAAAAGATAATTATCCCCGGAATTCAGGCAGACACCTCCGGCGCGCCTTAAATGATTCTTGAAAAAATCGCAATGCGTTATGACTGCGTGTGCCCTTCAGCGTAAATATAATCTTCCCAGGAATATTCCGGGACGGCGCAGGTGTTGACGTGTTGATGAGGTGGCTGCGCGTAAGAAGCGGAGTCTTGGGATTCGGATAATGTGGCGGCACAGATTTTTGGCCTGTCTGCCGTTATTCACTTGAATATCTGAACCTTTTGCTATAAAGACGCGTTGATGATTGATTATGAAAAAGAACTGAATCCCGAACAGTATCGCGTTGTCATGGAAGAGGGCGGTCCGCTGCTAGTTCTTGCCGGCGCCGGAAGCGGCAAAACCCGAACCCTTACGTATCGAGTCGCCCGTCTGTTGGAAAGCGGTATCAGACCGGAAAATATTCTGTTGGCAACTTTTACCAATAAGGCCGCGCATTCCATGCTCCACCGTGTGGAGAATTTAATAAATTCCGATACCAGAAACATTATGGGCGGCACGTTTCATCACGTTGCCCATGTCTTTTTGAGAAAACACGCTCATTATATCGGTTATAAAACCAATTTTTCGATTGTGGACAGCGAAGATGCCCGACAAATCATTTCCACTTGTATGGCCGATTTAAAAATTGATCCGAAACTGAGCAAATTTCCCAAGAGTAATGTCGTTGCCGAGATCATCAGTCTGACGGTGAATACGCAAAGCGCGCTGGATGATATTCTGGAAACAAGATATCCGTTTTTTCTTCATTTGATGCATGAAATTACTCAGGTGGCCGCTCTTTATGAACAGAAGAAGAAAGAATTGGCGGTAATGGATTTCGATGATTTATTAAATAATTGCCGGATGCTTTTAAAGGAAAATCCCGATGTTTTAAAAACTCTTTCCGGCCGGTTTGAACATATTCTGGTGGACGAATATCAGGACACCAATATCATTCAGGCGGATATTGTAGATTTGCTGGCCTCGACGAATAGAAACCTGATGGTGGTGGGAGACGATTCCCAAAGCATTTATTCATTCCGTGGCGCCAATTTCAACAACATCATTAATTTTCCTAATCGTTATCCGGACTGCAAAATATTCAAACTGGAAACCAACTATCGCAGCACGCCGGAAATATTGCATCTGGCCAATTTAAGTATCAATAACAACGAAAAACAATTTCCCAAAGAGTTAAGAGCGGTGCGCAAAAAAGGTATGCGGCCGGTGATGGTTTCTGCGCAGAATGTTGTAAAACAAGCTGATTTTGTGGCGCAGAGAGTCACGGAATTAATTCGATCGGGTGTGCCGCTGAAAGAAATAGCCGTTCTTTACCGTGCGCATTATCATTCCATGGAGATGCAGATGGAATTTGTCCGGCGCGATATTCCTTTTGATATGCGTTCCGGCATCCGTTTCTTCGAGCAGGCTCATATTAAGGATGTAACTTGCTATATGAGAATTTTAGTCAATCCCCGTGATGAACTGGCGTGGCGGCGTTTGCTGATTATGTATCCGAAAGTGGGAAAGGCGACCTTCAATAAAATCTGGCACTATCTGAAAAAAGAAGAAAATCCGCTGAATGCTGTTTTGAGCGAGGGATTTATCAAGGCCATGTCGAAGTCCGCCAAACCCGGGCTGGAAGAATGTCGTAAAACAATTGCATTGCTTCTGGAACTGCCGGAGCCGGAGCGCATTCCGGAAAAGGTGATCGATGTTTTGCTAAACAGAGGCGGTTACCGGGTTTATTTGCAGGACAATTATTCCGATGCGTCATCACGGGAAGAAGATTTGATTCAGCTGGGAAATTTCTCCGCCCAGTTTCTGCAAATGGAAGATTTTCTAAATGAACTGGCTTTACTGACCAATATGGCCAAGGAAGAGAATATAGGCGAAGAAGACGACGAAGATAAGGTAGCACTCAGTACCATTCATCAGGCCAAAGGTCTGGAATGGTCTTATGTTTTCCTGATCTGGTGCGCCGACGGAATGATCCCGCTGCAGCGCGCGTTGAAAGAACAAGACGGCGAAGAAGAAGAAAGAAGGCTTTTTTATGTGGCCGTAACCAGAGCCAAAGATCAGCTTTACTTGTGTTATCCGGCGCTTGATTATACAAGGTCTTCCGGTGTTTTAAACCTGGCGCCGTCCCGCTTTATCCGGGAAATAGCACCTCTTTCAGAATATGACGCCGATCGTCCGTTTGAACAGTGGGTTATTTACGACGAACGTTAGAAAAACTTGCATTTCGTAAACGCAGTGATCTAAAAAGAGATTCAAGTTTCAAAATATAGCAGAAACTTGTATATGAGTCATCCTTTAGCCATGGAGTGTTAGTGTTGTTTTGTGATAAGCGGATGATAGATCGATCCGTATATAAAAAAAAGGAGATAATGAATGTTCAAATATCGTTTAATTGTTGTTTTGCTGATACTTGTTGCGGCCTCAATCTCATGGGCTGATGAAAAATCATTTAATACGGGTAAATTGCCGGATACATCTCTGCAATTTTCAAGAATCGACCATACGTTCATAAGCGAAGGAGATAAATTAAAAGCATGGCTTTATCTGCCGACTGGTGTATCAAATCCTCCCATCATTATTATGGCCCATGGATTTGGTGGCCAGCGCTGGATGCGTCTGCCGGCCTATGCGGAGAGATTTGCCCGATTGGGAATGGCGGTTTTTCTTTTTGACTATCGTGGATTCAACGACAGTGAAGGCGAACCTCGTAATTATATAAATCCCAATCGTCATTTGCAGGATTGGGATGCGGCCATTGCTTATGTGAAAACGCTGGACAATATTGATGCAAAACGCATGGCATTGTGGGGCACATCATTCAGCGGCGGGCATGTGATTATTGAGGCGGCTAAGCATCCTGAAGTATCGGCGGTGGTATCGCAGGTTCCTTTCACCGATGGAATATCGACAGCTTGGAATAATTATGTTTTAGGCGATCCACTGTTTGCCCTGAAAGGAACATACCATGGCATTGCCGATATATTTGCATCTATATTTACCAATCATCGACATAACGTGCGTATTGCCGGCAGACCCGGTGAGGCCTTTGCCATGATGAGTCGATCAGATTCCATAGATGGAATGCTTAAAGTAGCAGGAATCGATGAAAAGGAATTTGAAAAAGTGAACTTCTGTCCGGGTAATATTGTTATTACCTTGACGTTCTACAGACCGATCGGTTATGCGGACGAGGTGACTTGTCCAGCCCTGATTATCGGAGCGGAAAATGACACGCTGTTCCCTCCGACAGGACCGAAGAAGGCGGCAGACATGATGAAGAAAGCCACCTATATCAGTATGCCCATGAACCACTTTGAACCGTATGTTGTTGAACCTTTTGAAAAATTAGTCAAGATCATGGGTGAATTTTTGAAAACAAATTTAGAATTAAATTCCCAAAATAAGATTTAACACTATAAGCTTTAAAGATCGGACTTCCTTTTAATATAACGGAATAAATAAAATCGAAAACGGCTCACTGAAAGATACATTATAAATTCAGAGGAATACGTTGTTTATCGCTACACGCTTCTTTAACAAGAAGGAGACTGTTTTACAGTGTCCCGAATTGTATCCAAAGAATTTTTAAAGATTTACTTCAAAGTCAATGTCCACTTCCATTGTTTTGGATTAACGTCATTTCTTTGAACTTGCACATCTTTTTCGCCTGTCCGTTCAACGACCCCTTTAACATACCCTGCTAGCATTTCCTTGAAGTGTTCCGGCAAATTCGGGTAATCAGCAACGTTGAAAATATATGTTTTTTCATTAACCTTATCTGTCCATGCTCTTCCTTCATCATGATATTGATTCCAAAGTTTCGCTGTTTGGGATATAGCCATTTCGACAGATAAAACCGGCATTAATAGTTTATAAATCTCTGACAAGTCATTATGGGCCATTTTATAGCCTATGGTCCTTAATCCGGCAGGGTCTCCCGGGTATAAAACATCTGAAGCAGCTTTTAGTATGTTTGAGGCTGCATTAATTGAAATCCTTGATATCGCCAATACTGTTTCGTATTCTTTTCGTTCATCGGAATTAAGCATCGACAAAAAAACATTTTGCTGCTCATTCGATGTTGAACGAACTAAGCTTTTTACATAAACAATACCGGTTCCTTTAAATTTAGCCATATCCTCCTCCTCATTAATTGAATTTATTTAATTAATGAAAAACACCATCCTGATGGTTCTCACTTTAATAATATTTGATCTTAAAATCAAGGTAATTTGTCTAGATTGCCGCTTCCATGTGTTTATGATTTCAGGTCTCCGGTTTTGATAAGTTCTTCAATAATTTTAAAATGTTTCGAATTCTTGCCTTCTTCAATATATTTAGGATTTTTGACGATTTTCTTCATCTTTTTTAAAGTATTATAAGGGTTAATTTTAATAAAGCGATTCGCTATGAATTTGGGAATTCCTTCGCCGAGATCAGGGTCAATCATAAAAGTAACCTTGGTGTGTTCTCGGTCAATCCATTGCAGTGTCCATACAGCATTGAATGAAGGCATTCTTACATATTCCTTGCCGGCATCGTAATTCGTTTCTTTCGTTGAATCGACGTAAATCGTAATTTTACCATGTTTATAATCCTGATTTAATGTGCTTTTAAGCACAGTGTCTCTATCTGTCTTTAAAGGAATATGCTGATGGAACCAGAAGATGACGCCATCATTATTGTCATCATATATTTTCAGCAGTTTTGCTTCTGCGCAATCTTCCATCCATTTTGGAAGGTTGGCAACATCTTTAATAACCATGCCGATGGTTTCTATTCTGGCGGGAACAATGCAAGAGGCCTTAGCCGCTATATATCCTTTGCCAGGGACGTCGCTTGTGTAAACTTGACACTTATTTTCAGTGCCGACAAATTTCCACTGATATTTATCAGCAGCAAAAGCAGTTGTGGCCAAAACAAAAATCGTTAATACTAAAATTGTCATGAAACTCCTCTTAAACATCTAAATCCTCCTTGAAATATTATTTGATTATATTATTTCCCTCGTCTATAATATAAATTACAAGTTAATGTTTTCGCCGGTTACATAAGCGCTGAGTTTACTAACACCTTATCATTTATTTTTATTCGTTTTACTTCTTTATCCGAATCTTTAAAAAGCAATTTGCACAGAGTAGCGT
>CAYZRT010000086.1:0-12621 GCA_964480875.1 uncultured Smithella sp.
TGCAGGTTTTCATCGGCGGCGAATTTGAAAGACAATCCATCATCAATATGACCAAAATGGTGGACATCGGCAATCGTTACGGCATTCCCACCCTTGCAGTAACCGCCGTGGGCAAGGATATGGCGCGCGACGCCAAATATTTTCGGCTGGCCTGCCGCATCTGCGCGGAACTTGGCGCTCACTACATTAAAACTTACTACATCGAAAAAGATTTCGAGACCGTGACTTCTTCCTGCCCCGTGCCGATTGTGATGGCCGGCGGCAAAAAGATACCGGAATTGGATGCGTTGACGATGGCCTACAATGCCGTGCAGAAAGGCGCCGCCGGTGTGGACATGGGACGTAACATTTTTCAGTCCGACGCGCCCATTGCCATGATTCAGGCGGTGCGCGCGGTTGTCCATGACAACGAAACACCGAAAAAGGCTCTCGAACTCTACAAGAGTCTGAAAAAATCGAAGGTATGAAACGGAACCCTTGAATAACGCACCTCTTGTCATTTCGAGGAGCAAAGCGACGAGAAATCTAATGAGTCCGAAAATTTGGAAACACATAACCTAAAGGTCACTATAGGTGCACTGAAGCTTGCTGGACGAATTATCACCTACTGGTGATTCACTGATATACGCTAAAGATTTCTCCCTTCGGTCGAAATGACAGTTTGATCATTTATGCAAAGGTCTCGAAATATTAAAGGTCAAGTTTCATTACAACTAACAAAGATGGTTTGGGTCTCATTATGAAAGTCGCTTACTGGTACAACAACAAAGACATCCGTATAGAAGAGATCCCCACTCCTAAACCGAAAAGCAGGGAGATGCTGGTCAAGGTGATTTCCTGCGGTATCTGCGGCAGTGATATCGTCGAATGGTACCGGCTGCCGCGGGCGCCGCTGATTCAGGGACACGAAGTAGGCGCTCAGGTTGTCAAGGTCGGTCAATCCGTCAAAAAATACAAGCCCGGCGACCGGGTATTTATCGCCCCGAAAGTCCCCTGCCTGAAATGTTATTATTGCCAAAACGGGCACTACCCTCAGTGTTCGGAAGTTAAGGAAAGGCTGCCCGGAGGGTTTGCCGAATACATTCTGGTTCCCGAAATCCTGATAGAAAACGGAACGTATCTGCTGCCTGAAAGCATCGACTATGATCAAAGCACCTTCATCGAACCGCTCGCCTGCGTTGTGCGGGCACAGAGACTGGCCGGAGTGAAAAAAGGGCAGACGGTTCTGGTTATCGGCTGCGGCATGTCCGGATTACTCAATGTTAAACTGGCCAGGACAAAAGGTTGCCGGATAATCGCTGCAGATATCAACAAAACAAAGCTGGAAATCGCCAAAAAGATGGGAACCGATATTGCAATCAACGCGGAGGATGATATTTCAAAACGTTTGCTAGAGAAGACCGGCAAAAAAGCCGATATTGTTTTTTTATGCGCTTCCGCCGATTCCGCGGTTGAGCAGGCCTGGAAATGCGTTGATAAGGGTGGCGTAATCGTTTTGTTCGCCGTTCCCGCACCGGATAAAAAAGTGGTCGTGCCCGTGAACGATTTCTGGATGAAGGAAATCACCATTCTCACATCTTACTACTGCGGTCCACCGGACATTATTGAAGCAATGAAATTAATAGAATGGCGCACTATCATCGTGGATGACCTGATTACTCACCGATTGCCTCTAAACGACATCGTCAAAGGCTTCCAACTGGTCGCTGATGGACGAAAATCCATCAAGGTCATCATTAAACCCAACAATTGATGGGACGATTAAAAACTAATCTTCCCTGTCCGGCCAGGAATAAACGGGCTGGCGGCCTGTAAAACCAGAACCGTCGGGCATGACTTCGACTTCTTTACCGTCAATATGTTTAATTTGGGTCAGCGTGGCAGGAATGCGACGCGTTCGGGCAGATTGAATGACTTCCGCAACGGTTTTAAAATGTTTTATCTCTTCAAGGGTCATGATCTGAGGCAAAACCATGTCCAGTTTCCCCTGTTCATATTGGCGAAGCGCCTCTACGGGACGAATCCAGACATGGCCGGTGAGTTCGACGCCATCATGCATCACAACTTGATCGGACGGCGCCTCTGTTACAAAAAAACGGACATCGTAGCGTAAAGGCAAAAACTCAGGCGTAATCCAGTGCGAAAAATAATGCAGTCGATCAAGTGGCAGAAAAAGGTTTTCCGCCGCCAGTATTCGAGCAAAACTCATTTTATTCCCAATGAGCGCCTTGCGATATTCGCAAAAACATCTGCGATCATCATCCGTCCTGATGGAAACGGGCGAGCCGTCCTGTCGTTCCGCCAGAAGAATTCCCACCTCTTCAAACATTTCACGAATGCCGGCCACCCACGCCCCCAAAGCCTGAGCAGGATGGGGCATGTCGGCAAGAATCCGTGAAGCTTCGGCGCGATCAATCCCCCTGATAAAGCGTTCTATGTTATCCGCGAAATCGTCATCTTCCAGAGCGCCGCCAGGAAAGACATAATAACCCGGCACAAAACTGCTTTTACGGTTTCTCAGGACCATTAAAACCTCTATGTCCCTGATGCCGGCATTCGGACAAGTGCGCAAAAGCATGACTGTCGAAGCAGCGGTGGGAATGGCTCTCATATGAGTTGAACAGCTCCTCTCCCGGGCAATGGCAGCAGTATCCGACAAACAAAGATACCTCGACACACCGATTATCCATGATAATGCATATTATAGATTATCAACCCAGAACAATCACACAGGGTAGCACAAACAATTATCGATCCTTTGCATACACCTTATTTCAGTTTCTTGACTTTATCCAAAAGATTTTCGTATTCTTCAATCAAAGGATCATACCAGGTTTCCTTCAGCATTTTCAGGACTTCATTTTCAAACCAGATTTTTTGCTCCTTGCCACGATTAAATCTCTGCCAGAGAGCAGGCCCCTCCTTTTCATAGGCAATCAAGAGACTTTTCAAATTATCAATTTTATCGGCCACCGCGACCGCCTTGGCAGCTACGGAACCCTTGCGCACGGATTCCACATACTTTTTCTTTTTTTCTTCCCACGGCAACGATTTATCATTGCTGACCGTCTTGACAATTTCCAGTACATCCTCGCCCAATTCTTCTCTCAGCTTCTCTTCGGAATAATCCGTATCTTCCAGAACATCGTGTGTCATGGCCGCTGCAATAACCTTGTCCGGGAAATCATGTTTAATCAACTTCAGTGCAACCATCAGCGGATGAAGAATATAAGGCAGACCATCCCCCTTGCGCTTCTGATTCCAATGCGCTTCCACCGCCACCCTCACCGCCTTTTCAATAATAGTTCCCATTTTTTCATTCATCATTCAAAGCATCTTTCTTATCAATGATTTTAAATTTCATCGTCATCGCGCCATCCCCAAATTATTCCCTCTCAATTCTTTTTCTCCGGCCTTTTTGCCAGTTCAACCAATGACCCAGATTAAAATCTTTCATACTACACACGCCATAAAACTCGTTCATCCAGTCACTGACCAATTTCTGAAACCTGTGGCGTGCTCTACGAACACAGCGATTCACCGGTGGATGTGACGCATAATCAGTAATCGTGTTAGACACCGCGCAGGCGTTTTCGCCAAGTTCGTCCGCGTGTTGTTTACAAAAATCATTCCAATGATCGGAGAAGTTTTCCCATGCATCAGTAAGCTTGTTTTGTTTCTGCATATCTTCCGGTTTACAAATACAAAGCGTGCCCTGTAGCAGGGGACGTCACCCTGCATATGGCGCGGGATATTTTTGCACAACACCGATATATTTTTTGAAATCATTCTTCCATCCTGCCAAATGTTTTTGCTCAATTACAAAAGTAATCTGATTGCCGATCTCACGTTGCGCATGTGTAAATTGAAAACGTCTGACAGACCGCGATCTAATTGGGTAATCTTTGCACATCTTGCGATAAAAGCCAATATCTAAAGTCAGGGCGCGGAACAAGCTTTGCGTATTCCAGCGCGCGCTCAATGGCCTTCCTGACAACACCACTGTAACAAGTAAATAATTTACGATAAATTTCGTAAGAAGTCTCATTGTCAAAAACAAGGAATATCCGGTGGCGCGGTTGGCTTTTTTTATCATACGCAATAACAACACTGGAAACTCTTTTGCCGATAATTTCTTTAATACCGTCCTTCATGGTTTCTTACCTCCCTCAACATTTTTTGTCACAGTAAAACGTTGACGATTTTTTAAAAAACGGACTGTCACCTATTGATGTCGGCATAAAAGCCTCAGGAGAAGCGGTCAGCATTAATAAAGTTTTTAGCAGATTAAATGTCAACGGGAATAATTATCAAAGAGAACTGCAAGACTTGAGTGAACTGCAATCGCAACCAATAAAATCTCGCAATATTTTTTGCATTGCAAAAGAAAAGCCTATGGGTTTCACTCATGATCTTCAGGCGTCCTAAAGTTTTTGAATTGACTTTTTGAAAGATTAGCAACCCTATTTAGAGTAAACCAGCATACGCTGCAGCGCCTTGTTATCCTTATAAGTATTTAATATTCTATCCTCAAAGCGCTGCCATTTCCTTAAAATTTTGCGTTGCGCAAAAAAATCGCTATACGTGCTGATCGGAATAAACTCAGCGTTATATATGTTGTCGACAAGAAATAACCGGGAAATGCCGGCTTCATTTTTCTGACAAAGAATATTATACGGTTTGATGTCCATTGTAATAATTCTGTTTTGCAATAAATAGTCTTTCAGTAAATGCAGTGCCTTGACCAGGCTGTCATAGTATCGCTCTGTGGTCTCGTTTGAGGCCAAGTAATATTCAAGATCTTTTGATACGGTGCCATCCTGATCCGTAACCAAATCAAATAGGGAACCTTTCCCAAAATTCGTTTCAATATCTCCATAATAACGGGGAATCATGTCCCAGGAAACGCCCCGTTTTTCGAGATGCCGGTAGTATTTTTTTTCACGTTTGATTTCTACGGAGTGATGGCTCCCGTTTATTATTATTTTTACACAGAGACTTTTATTATCAGGGTGTTTATAACACGCCCTATGCGCTCCTTTCCCGATTAAACCTGCTTTGTCTAAATTAAGCATCAACCATTATCTGCCTGAAATTATTGTTCCATGTAAGGTTTGACAATTAAATCCCATTCATCTTCAGATTTACATTTCTTTTCCAGAAGATAACAACCCAGATTTTCCTGTTCATTATTTATCCGGACACTACCGTAACTGTTGTTTTCGTCAACATCCAGTAATTTCTTGTATCGTTCCAAAACGCCGTCTTCCGTAATGACCATAAAACATTTGTTCATTTTTTTATTATAATGATTTTTATATTTATATAAAAAAGTACCTTTGCTGTTTTCTATCGACCCGTCATTATATTGCTTTCTGAATATCTTCTTGCTTTGTTTTTCACATTTTTCTTTTAGTTTGGATATTTCTTTTGCGCTTTTCTCCGGAACCGGCACTTTTTCTTTTTTTCTTTCTTCCTGAACAGGCGGCTCTTTCTTGATTTCCTCAGCTGCCGGCACTGCTTCTTTTTTAATTTCTTTTGAAACAGGTATTTTGTCTTTTTTAAGATCCTTGGTATCTTTCTTCAGATCTTTTGCGACCGGCAATTGCTCTTTCATCATCTCATCCGAAACGGGCGGATATTCCGGTATGACATATTTTGTTTCCGGTAATGGTTTTTGCGTTACAGGCAATGTTACCTTGGGTTGTTCCTTTACCGGTTCTCTATTAATATCTATCACCAACCAAAAAAAAGATATCATACAGAGCATGATAAGAATGGATAAAATTGTTTTTTTTATCATATTTCCCTCGCAAAAAATATAATGTTAGCTACCAAGGTTAACTAAAATACCAAATTTTAAATCATTTTCAAGATAAAAATTCTCCTGGATGGCATTCAGGTAATTTATTTTATTATAAAATTCACCTTCGATAAACAAAAAAATATTTTACATGATTCCATTTGAGTGATAAACAACACTCCAATAGTATTCAATATCCTAAAAAATTTTCACAACCTATTTATAAAAGAGGCTCCCCATGCAGAATTTCGTTTTTGAAAATCCGACAAAAATCATCTTCGGCAAAGGCCAGATTCCAAAGATAGGCAAAGAAATTGGCCGTTTCGGCAAGAAGGCCCTGCTGGTTTACGGCATGGGTAGCATTTTAAAAAACGGCATTTATAATCAGGTGACGGATTCACTCAAAAAAGCCGGAGTAGATTTTGTTGATTTTCCCGGTGTCAAATCCAACCCGGTTCTCTCTCACGTGCACAAAGGCATTGCGCTGGCTCAAAAAGAAAATGTGGATGTTGTTCTGGCCGTAGGAGGCGGAAGCGTGATTGACGCCGCCAAAGCAATCGCCGCCGGCGTGAAGGTGGATCATGATATCTGGGACCTCTTTACTTTTACGAAACCTGTCACCGGTGCCATTCCCGTCCTGACGGTTGTGACTGTTTCGGCCAGCGCCTCCGAGATGAATAACGGCGCCGTCGTCACGAAAGAAGATACTTGTCAGAAATATTGCATCGTGTCTCCATTCATTCAACCAAAGGTTTCCATTCTTGATCCGACTGTTCTTTTTTCGCTCAGCCCCGAATACAGCGCTTACAGCGCCGTGGATGTCATTACACACATGCTGGAAGGATACTTTAACAATACGGCTTCCAAAACACCCTTGCAGGATAGATTGGTTGAGTCGCTGATAAAAACCGTAATGGAGAGTACGGATATTATTATAGAAGAACCGGACAACTATAGTGCCCGCGCCAATATGATGTGGAGCGCTATCCTCGGGTTCAATGGATTGACCACAGCCGGCATGGGAAAGGTGCAATTGCCCGCGCATATGATCGAACATTCCCTGAGCGCCATTTATGATGTTCCTCACGGAGCGGGGCTGTCCGTCATCCTGCCCGCCTGGATGACCTGGACGCTGGAAACCAAAACCGAAAGGCTGGCCAAATTCGCGCGGGAAATATTTTCTGTCAAGGGACGCGGCTCAAAAGCAGTCGCGGAAAAAGGAATCGCCTGTCTGAAATTGTGGTTTGAATCCATCGGCAGCCCCGTATCTTTGAAAACCGTCAAAATCCCCGAAATTGATATTGATAAGATTGCTGAAAACGCATTTGCTCTTTCTCAGGTCTGGTTTTACGAAGGATACACAAAAGAAATAATCAAAAAAATACTGCTGAATGCCCGCTAATGTTACCTCTGTACTTCATTATGCGTTTCCCATGTCCCCCGCTGGCGGGGGATTAAGGCAACGCCGGGCGTATGCCTGGGAGTGGATGTATTAACGAAGCCGTTTCGCACTGTTCGGGGAGCAGCACCTACAATATCCACCTCCGTCCCGATACAACATCGGGACACCTCCCCCGGCGGAGGATATCCAAGCTAAGAATAACAAACAGAGGAATTTTTCTAAAGCCAGCGTTGTACGGGTTTTTAAACCCGTCCAAGCGCAGCGGAAGCTACGAGTCACGTAATTGATTGTCTTAATCAGGTGTATTGCTTTCCCTTTTTCAGTGTTAAAAAAGCAATGGCGATTACACTGAGCACAATAATATTGATCAGCCAGAGATAATGATACGAACCGAACTGATCGTAAATAATACCTCCCAGAACCGGACCGACAGCGCCGCCGGTGCCGATAAAAAAAGTCAGAAGACCGTAAACAGACCCCATAACCTGCCTGCCGAAGCGATCGGCGATCAAAAGCGGCAGCATGGGAGCAAGCGAACCGTATCCGAATCCGTACACCAAAGCGGCAATGTAGAGCTGCAAAACGCTCTCAACATTAATCAGGAGTATGGTTCCCGCCAGCATAAACGATATTCCGATGACGGAAGCGTATTTCGGATCTTTTATTCTGTCGGTTATCCAACCGAATAAAAACTGTCCCATAAAACCGGTGATGCTGATGGCGGCCAGCGATGAAGCCGCGGCTATTTTATCAATGCCGCTGTCGGTCGCGAACGCCACCTGATGGACGAAAACGGACATGCTGATCATCACCGCCAATCCCTGACAGACGGCCAGTGTCCAGAAACGGGAATCCCGGAAAAGAGCCATCGTGGAAACTTCGTGAACAACCGGCGCAGAAACTAAATGAGGCACTGATATCTTATCTCCATCTGGCAGAAGCCCATAGGCTTCAGGATTCGTTCTTCTCATCAGTGTCTGAGAAACGATCATTCCGATGAACAGCATGATAAAACTTAAAGCCATCAGGCCGAACCTCCAGTTGAACATAACAACAATATATCCGGCCAGCGGAGTCAGCATTGCCGTACCCAGGCTTATTCCCATGGAGGCTATTCCCAGGGCGAGCCCTCTTTTTGTGATAAACCACTTGCCCACGGAAGAACTGCACGCGACGACGCCCATGCCGGCCGAACCCAAGCCCACCATCACGCCGTAACTGATATACAAACCCAGAGGAGTATGTACAAAGCCGGTCAGGACGTAACCGCAGGCAGCAATGATTGCTCCCGCTGTAATGATCCAGCGCGGCGCGATACGGTCCAGCATCCTACCGACAAATATTGCGCAGAAGGAATAAACGAGCATATTGATGGCAGCCGCCACCGATATTACCGAACGCGACAGGCCGAATTCAGTCGCCATCGGTTTGAGAAAAACACCAAAGCAGTAACGCGCTCCGTAATTGATCGCCATCACCAGAAAAGCGCCTCCGACAATGTACCAGCCCCAGAATATTTTTTGATTCTTTTCCATCAATACCTTCTCTTAAACCTCGGTCGATTCCTTTACCATTAAATTGCTTTATGATAAACATAAGAAAAGACTCACCAGTGAAAACAACAAAAAGTAATCGGCAACTTTGGTTTTAAAAGGCTTTTTTTACATATTTTTTAAACAAAACCTCAGGAGGAGCGCTGCATGAGAGAAGAAAAAAAATACAAGAATAAAATTTACATCGTCCCTATTTGCTTTCTTTGCGTAATTTTAGCCTTAGGGGGGTGTGCCACTATGAACAAATCATTGACTTTTAAGAAGCATTCACTGGCAACGACTTGTTTCAGCGCAAGCAATATGAAGGTTACATATGGACAACTCATTGATAAAGATTGCTCCAATAAATTGGCAAGGGCAAAGACACCCCAAGATGATACCAGATTGCCGAATGTGATAGTGGCCCTCCCGGCTTTTCTCGGTCCTCTCCATGTGCAATGGCAGGCGCTCGACGGCACCGCGCTTTCGGAGACGCTCAATCTAGACGAGATTTTCAAAGGGAAGGTTGTGCTGCACAATGAAGACCCCAGGCAGCTTGAACCGACATTGCCTTTAATTATGGATCCGACCATTGTCGTTGAGGTTAACGACAGGACGCTTACGATCTACATGAATACATATATGGGATTGATTACGGATGAGCCCGGCAAACTACGCCGCGGGAGCAGAAATCGTGTAATGGCATATCAAAAAACATTCAAATAAGGAGGAATGCAAAAGGAAAAAGGGGTCCTCTCTGTTCAGCCAAGTCTTTTTGACTTGGCTGTCAACAATACAGATGAACAGTCGAGTCAAAAAGACTCGACTGATATTGAAACAATACTGGATCTACCCAGATAACCTAAATACCCAGAGGGCACCATGGCCCGATAAACCCATTCGGGGATGACAACACGGCTGTCATTCCCGCGTGTTTCTGGCGGGAATCTAGTGTTCCTTGAGGTAAATCAAAAAAGAAATGGATGCCCGACTTAAAATTTCGGGCATGACAAATGAGGCTGATCTACATTCCCGCTGTTTTTCACCTTATCAAAAGCAATGCGCTGTGCTAGTGTAGTGTCTCATAAATATTTATACAATATGTCATTTCGAAGCGAAGCGAGAAATCTTAATGATCATCAGAAGATACAAGATATCTCCCGCTGGTCGATATGACAATGTTTCATTGAGACACTAAACTAGAAGAAATTTATGTCTATCTGGCAAAAGAAAAGCAAAATACTGGTGACCTGTCCGAAAGGTGTCTCGCCTTATTTAAAGGCAGAGATTGAGGCATTGAATTTTCCGGTTCTGACTCAGTTGGATACGGCCATTCAAACCGAAGGAACTCTTCAGGATACCATGATTCTCAATCTGCATCTGCGCACCGCCCAGCGAGTCCTCTATGAGCTGGAAAAATTTATAGTCAACACGCCGGAAAATCTCTATAGAAAAATAAACTCCATCCCCTGGGAAAATCTGCTTCACGATACCGGCAAAGCGGCCTATCTTTGTGTGACCTCGATTGCCGATAACCCGCTTATTACCGATTCGCGCTTTGTCAACGTCAAGGTCAAGGACGCCATTGTGGATCGAATGCGCGATAAATGCGGCAGGCGTCCTGATTCCGGCCCGGATAAAAACAAAGCCGTTGTTCACGTTTACTGGAAGAACAACCAGGCTGAGATTTATCTGGATACTTCGGGAGAACGATTATCACTGCGCGGATACCGCAAGGTCCCTCTTCTGGCGCCCATGCAGGAGACTCTGGCGGCGGCAGTGATTTTAGCTACCGGCTGGAAGGGAGAAAGCAATTTTATCAATCCCATGTGCGGGAGCGGCACTCTGGCCATTGAGGCCGCTTTCATCGCGCTAAATCGGGCGCCGGGTCTGATGCGGAACAATTACGGTTTTATGTTCATCAAAGAATTCCCTGAAGATTACTGGCAGGAGTTGCGCAAGAGGGCAAAATCCAATGCCCGGAAAATATTGCCGGCAAAAATCATCGCCACGGATATTGATAAAGCGGCAACCATAGCGGCCATGCAAAACGCGCAGACGGCCGGAGTGAATCACTTGATTGAATTCAATACCTGCCCTTTTGAAAAAACGCCTGTACCGGAAGGTGGCGGAATAATCATTCTAAATCCACCTTACGGTGAACGCATGAGCGCTGATCATACAAGACCTGCAGCAAAAGCTTTTCGTCATGACAAGGAAACCGTTGCGGAGGGCCGTAAAATTATAATGCGCAAATCATCAGACCGATACGCAGGAGCCAACCATAGTCATGAAAGGGAAATCAAAAAACTGGAGGCTACTTATGAGGGCATTGGCGATTTTTTCAAAAGTACCGGCGACGGTTATCGCGGTTACATTTTTACGGGGAATCTGGACATGATTAAAAAAGTCGGCCTGAGAACGAAGCAACGCATCATTTTATACAACGGCGAAATCGAATGCCGGCTTCTCGAATACGAACTCTATAAAGGAAGCCTGAAACACGCAGCGGATGATAAACCAATATCTGAATCAATATAAGAAGAATTTATTTTACTATTCATGAATAACTGATATAAAGAAACTCCCAAGCTTAAAAATAATAATTTAAATAAACAGGGAGGAGAGAATGCGAATTGTCAAAGCTGTTCTTTTTTTTATTGTTGTTTGTATCCTAACGGGTTGCGGATTTCTTTATCTGGCGCCGGAAAAATTTACCAAAATGGCGCTGGATGTGGAACGCTGGCGTTCCGACCTGGCACTCAAGGAAATCAATCTGCCGGGAGAACTGCGTTACGTTTATCTGGAAGGCGGCCAGGGCGAACCGCTCATTCTCCTGCATGGATTCGGAGCCAATAAAGACAATTTCACCAGAATCGCCAGATTTTTGACTCCGCATTACAGGGTCATCATACCCGACCACATCGGTTTCGGAGAATCCAGCCATCCCGGAGATGCCAGCTACAAAGCGGGGGCCCAGGCGGCCAGAATCAGAACGCTGGCCAAATCCCTGGGCATTACCCAATTGCATCTGGGCGGAAGTTCGATGGGCGGCCACATTGCCATGATGTATGCCGCGCTTTATCCTGATGAAGTCAAAAGCCTGTGGCTGCTTGATCCGGGTGGAATCTGGAGCGCACCAAGAAGTGAACTTGGCGAGATCATTGCCAAAACGGGGGAAAATCCACTCATGGCTAGAAACGAAGATGAATTTGTCGAAATATTCAAGTTTACCATGGCAGATCATCCCTTTATTCCACGCGCGATACTGAATGTTATGGCTCAGGAACGTATCAAAAATTATGAATTGGAGAAACGCATATTCAAGGAAATAACCGCTGATTCGGCCGAAAATTATGTGAAAGGCCTTAAAACACCGACCTTGATCGTTTTCGGCGATAAGGATCGCGCCATTCATCCGGCCACGGCGGATATTCTGCACAAGCTGATGCCCCATTCCGAGGTGATTATGATGCAAGGTATCGGGCATTTGCCGATGATAGAAAACCCAAAGCAATCCGCCAAGGATTACTTAACGTTTCAAGACAAGCTGGAGAAAGGCAAGTAATTACTTGATAATTTTATAATCGAAAATGATTTTTAAAATAATATTTCAGGACATCAAAAAATATGTTGACAAAATTTATTGAATGAGTAATTTAACGTCACAGCGGCGATTTAGAAAAGTTAATTGCTCCGCTTTAAAAATGTGCTAAAGGCTGGCGTGAATGAAAAAATGAGCCCGTTGCCCTTTGGCGCGGGCTTTTTTGTCTTTGGGAAAATTTATAAAATTCTACATAGGAGAGGAAAAAAACAAATGAGTAAATTACACACACGTCACATTTACACCTCGGAGTCGGTTTCAGAAGGTCATCCGGATAAAA
>CAYZRT010000087.1:0-12616 GCA_964480875.1 uncultured Smithella sp.
TGGTTCTTTTATCTGAAAAAATGAAAAACAGCACACATTTTTTGCCATTACACCCGAAATGACAATTTGATCATTATGTAAAGGTTCCAACTATCAACTATCAACTATCAACTAATTACCTAAAATCTTTCTTTTAATCTTAACCTTTATTAGTTTTTCTACATTCTTTCTTGGCTCAATGCCGAATTTTTGTTCAATAAGGTTCAAATACTCTTTTCTTTTATGATATTTCAACCATGCTTCATCTCTGAATTTCAACACCTCGGCCGCGCTTAAATAATTCGTCGGCAAAGGCTGGCTTTCATAGGACATGAAGGCGTATCCTTCATAGGAATCCGGCAGTTTCCAGCCGTTTTTTAACGCCTTTAAATATAAGGGTGAACCGGGCAAGGCCATGCATGTATAAAAATTGGCAAATGGCGTGTTCAAAGCGCAGGCCAAATCAAGCGTCTGAACCATGGTTTCATAATTATCATCAGGAAGGCCAAAAATATAATTGGCGGCAACATTAATTCCCTCGTCATCAATCTGCTTCGCTATTTTTTTCATGTCAATTTCGTCGAATCTGCCCTTGGCAATACTTTTTCTCACCGATAAATTTCCCGATTCAAAACCCACGCCAAGCCATTTTACGCCCGCCTGCCTGAACAACTTTAAATATTTTGACGTAACAGTATCCACGCGCGCATAGCACCATAATCTTAAATCTCGGTCTTTTTTTATCAAACCTTTCAGCAATGGCTCAAAATGAGCCGATTTAAGAAAAAACATTTCGTCCGATATTCTTATCGTTTGCACACCCATCTCAATGAGCTTATTGAATTCACGCATGATCCATTCCGGGCTCCAGTACCTGATGTAAGCTGAATTTGCCGATGTTATACGATCATTGCTGTTGCTCCGGTTAATGATATTGATCATGCAAAATTCGCATTTAAAGGGGCAACCCAGTGATGTGTACAGGGCGGCAAAAGGCGCGCGTTTTTCATGATCATAACCGGCATGCCAGAAATGAGAACGGTAAAGATCCAAGGGTTTTTTTTCGTAGGGCAGCAAATCCCAGGCATATCCGGGCAGATCAACATCCATTTTATTTTCTGGAACAACATGGCGTGGCGGATTAAGAATTATTTTCTTGTCTTTTTTGTACCCTATTCCTTTTATTTTGCTCAAGTTGTCTTTCAAACCGGAGGCCAGAAGATCGTGCAGCGCGTAAACGCCTTCATTAAGCAAAACAATATCAATGAAAGAATTGGACAACACATCCGCGGGCAAGGCGCTGACATGAGGCCCCACAAAACAGGTCGGATATTCCGGATAGGCTGCTTTAAGTTTTTCGCACAGACGCGTGCCGCCGATCATGCTGGTAGTGCCGGAGTTAGGATTTTGGCCATACAAAACAAAACAGACCAGGCGCGGGTCAGCCTCATGAATTTTTTGTATCGCCCGGGTATCGGTCAACCGCTCCGCTTTGCAGTCCAGTATGGCAATACCGAACCCTTTGCTGCGGCAGGACTCCGCCAAAAGCAGACTCCACGTCGGAGTTTCTATCGCCGAGTAGGTTTTACTTAACGATTGATACGCTTCCAGCGAAGAATCCGGTTCGACAAAAAGGATGTCCAAACGCCGATTTGGAGAATGCGCGTTCATAGACCTCACCTGATTAATGTTTACGTTCATTATTAAGGGTATTGAATAAAAATCAACTATTATTTTTTTACGAAGACTTATCGTCCTTGTTCAATTCCCGGACACGGCGAACCAGCAAGCGGCAACAATTTAAAATATTCTGCGGAGAATAAACGGCCAATTCATCCGTATAGTAAAACGTGAACAGGTCTTGGGCTATCTCATCATCATTCTTTTTACGTTGTGTAACATAATCCCGTACATCATTGGCGCATTGTAGGGCTTTTTGAAAAATGTTTTTGATCTCTTCTCGCGTGGAAAAGAATCCATTATGGGCAAGCCCCAGAAAATCAGGGTTCATACTTTCGAGACGGGCAAGGGTTGCCATGTAATCGACATATCCCGTAAAAAAAGTGGGGAAAAATCCTTTGCCCGGATAATGATTTCCCAGACTGTCCGATACCAGGGCGGTATTTATCCCGGGTATCCGGACAAGAATATTCCCGGGTGAATGACCCTTTGCTTCCATAAAATTAATGGTTAAATCTCCCAGATTGAGTTCTTCTCCCTGACGGACAACTCTGCATCCGGCAAGCGACGGAGGGAATAAAATAACTTTTTTCTTCTTAATCACGCCACGGGCAGCCATGGTCTTCGTCATGTGAAAATCTTCGTCAATCACAGACTGTGCGGCTTTGGGATGAGTCATAAATGCTTCAGCCCCCCTTCCCGCAATGACGCAAGCATCAGGAAAAGAATTTTTCAGATAATCCAGGCCTGTCATGTGATCACTGTGGGGATGCGTCACGATAATAAAATCAGGTTTTACTTTCAGAGAAGAAAGCTGATGAAGCAGGATGTCTGTTGTTGCCGATATACCCGTTTCAACGAGCGCGCAAGCCTTTGTGCCTTTGAGCAGATAAATATGAAAAAAGTCGTTTCCCAGAATCCAAAGGTTGTCATGTATTTTACAGGGGTACATTTATGCTTTTTAAAAACAGTCGAATAACGACGACTTTGTATTATTTTATATTTACGGCAACCGGTAATACCATTGAGAGCCGCGTTTAATGACAGCCGCTGAGCAGGACAGGTTGTCCGTCAAACGGGTCTTTGTATCGTGAACGGTTATCAAAAACGTGTAAATGGTATAATTTTCATCATCAATTTTCTTATCGACCTTTTCCGTGACCTTAAATTTTTCCAGCGTCACTGTATTTTTATGATACTCATTCAAAACAGTATCCGCGTAGCTGCCCCCGCCATAGCAACTATATATCGCGGATTCCTTGAGAAACGATTCGGAAGGATTCGACGCACAACTGCACAATAAAAAGGATTGCATGATCAAGACAACCAACAGGAAAGACCTGCCTTTGCTGTAAAAAATCATTCGCTTCATTGTTCTATTCAAGTCAAAGATTGCTTTGTTCAATATTGCCCTTTCTTAAATCCAGTTAATTTTTTATTGAATTTAATCTAACCTACTAATCGACAATACGTCAACATTAATTATTTTTGACGGCGAGGAAAAGAATTGTGATAAAAAAAAGCGTGAAGAAAACTTTCACGATTTTCCTTGCTGGTTCAATCGTCCTCCGATTGAACCTTTTATTTTCTGTGCGGGTTCAATTTTGCAGATTGAGCTCTGAAATTCATGCACTACCGAAATATTCAGGTTCAAGCTGCAAGCTTGAACCAGCTCCTCACTGAAATTTGCTGGACGAACTATCCAAAGCCTTTGGCTATTGGGAACTATCCTAGGAGCGTAGCGACGTAGGAGAACGTAGAACCTATTTTATAAGTTAATAAGTTAAGATGTCCCCTTCCCCACCTGAACATTTACCTTGACAAATAAACATGCCATGTTATTAAAAAGACACGATAATTTTGGGTAAGGAACATCATGAGAAAGCAGGTTTCATACTGGCTTACACAATCAGACAATGATCTGCCTGTGGCGGAAAGCATGCTGGATAACGGGCACTACACTTGGAGCTTGTTCATCGGTCATCTTGTTTTAGAAAAAATATTCAAAGCAATTTACGTCAAGGAACATCAAAAAATTGCGCCAAGAATTCACGATCTTGTAAAACTGGCCAAATCAACAAGCCTTAAATTAAGTGATGAGCAACTGATTTTTCTTAGCGAAGTTTCTGATTTCAATATGGAAGGAAGATATCCCGACGAAAAGAATGAGTTCGCTAAAAAATGTAACAAGGAATTCGCAACGGATTATTTAAGACGGATAAAGGAGATGCGGGCATGGCTCAAAAAGAATATCGAAAAATAGAAAAAACCGTCAGATCCTATCTTGAACAACTGGAACGTATCGGCATCCATGTCCAGCAGGCGATTTTGTTTGGCTCATACGCCTCGGGAAAGTACGATGAATGGAGCGATATTGACCTGGCAATTGTTTCCAAAGATTTTGTAGGCAATAGATTTGAAGACAGAAATAAAATCAGGAAAATCACTTTACAAGTAAATAGTGATATTTCCCCCATGCCGTACCGTCCGGAAGATTTCAACGAAAGAGATTACTTCGTCAAAGAGATTTTAGAAACAGGGATCAGGATTGTTTAAGCAGGCTAGAGATTCGTCAGTGAAACCCTGGACCTGATAAAAAAATGTATTAGTTGCCCCTGAATTTCCTGGCTAACATGAGTCAAGAGTGGCCTTGCCCCTTTCCTGACCCATCATCTGTCATCTAATGGGCCATCTTTAGTCATCCCCGAGTGGACCTGCGGGCCAGGGTTCCCCAATTGTAGGGCGTGATCCTCGATCACGCCGCAATCAACTGGAAATGCCGGAAGCGGATTATTCGGGGAACAATCCCTACAAAAGATTTCTCGTCGCTTGCGCTTCTCGAAATGACACAACGGATATTATGCAAAGCTTTTTATCTGAACAATTTGAATAGTGTCACAACGAAAAAAGCTGGTGCAACCTGAAATCGATTGAGCCAGCACACAGAAAATGTCAAGAGTAAAGATTCGACCCTAATTCCTCAATTCCTGATACAGCTTTAGAATTTTTCAGTAAAAGTCAGCTTGACAATATTATTTTATAATTATAATATAATTGCATGATAATTAAATTCGAGTGGGATAAAAACAAGAACACGGCCAATAAAAAGAAGCATAAAATATCGTTCGAAGAGGCAAGAAGTGTGTTTTATGATGAAGAACATTCGGATGAGGAAGAGCGTTATATCCTTCTGGGCTACAGTGAGACTCTTAAAATGCTGGTCGTTTGTCATTGCTATATTCAGGACAGAGAAGTCATACGTATTTATTCTGCCCGTAAAGCAACGAAGAATGAACAAAGATATTATGATGAGAGGTGAATTATGAAAAAAGAATATGATTTTTCGAAAATGAAAAGAGTTAAAAATCCTTATGCTAAATATTTGAAGAAACAAATTACCATACGCATTGCGAGTGATACGATTGAATATTTTAAAAAAATGTCGAAAGAATCAGGCATTACCTATCAGAATTTAATTGATATGTATCTGGCGGAATGCGCTGCAAAAAATAAAAAGTTGCATTATGGTTTTAAATAGATGAGATTCTTTTGCTGGTTCAATCGTCCTCCGATTGAACCTTTTATTTTCTGTGTGATTTAATCTTGCAGATTGAATCCTGAAATTAACGAAACTGATATTTCAAGACCTGACCCCGTTGGATGGTTTGAATAATTTGAAAACGGTCAAAAAGAAAAAAACTGATTCAACCTGAAAATGATTGAACCAGCCCCCAAAAAAACCGGTGATTGATAAAGAAATCAATCGCCGGTAAATTAATTAAGTATACTGTCCCTCGAATTCCTCCCGAATTCCGCACTTTCTTCAACTAGGAGGCTTGGGAGTCTGTGCATGTACTAAGACAAGTTGTAATTCTGCACGTAATGTATGTAGTAGTCGAAAGAATCGCTGTAGATAAAGCGCCATATTTGCAAGTCGCTAATACATGTTCTGCCGAAGTGTTACGAATAATTACGTGCAATTGGGGTTTTTCCCATTTTTTTTTCACTGATTATTCTCACATTTATTAACTTACTGTTTCTTAATACAAAATCATACCAGAAATATCAAGTCTTAATATTTTTTGCCCTTTCCAATTTATATATGCCAACTTACAGTTACAGGGTTGGATAATTGCCGTCCGCGATATTCCATGGGATCGGTGTGCTCCAACCGGCATTGGTAAATGTAATGGCGGTTTTCATATCCGTCGTGGTCTTTCCCGTACCGCCTGCGCTGACAGTTTGTCCAGTTGTTTCTATGTCCCAGAAGCTGTTGGTGGCTGTACCGCCAATGGCGTATCCAACTAATCCACCTACTCCAAAAATACCATTGATATCGCCTATAGCATATGAATTCTTAATAGTGTTGAAATTTAACCCTACCAACCCACCGACAAAATTAATTCCGCTAACGCTACCCGTGGAATAGGCATTCTCGACACTCCCATAATTGAACCCAATCAATCCGCCAACGTCATTGTTACCGTTGACGTTTCCACTAGCGTGGGAATTCTCGACACCCCCAAAATTGAACCCAATCAATCCGCCAACGTCGTAGTTACCCGTCATGCTACCCGTAGCGTAAGAATTCTTAACTGTGCTGAAATTTAACCCAATCAACCCACCAACGTAGTAACTGCCGTTGGCATTGCCCATGGCGTATGAGTTCTCTACACTACCTGCATAACTGAACCCAACTAACCCACCAACATAATCAATTCCACTACTATTACCCATGGCGAAAGAGTCTTTGACACTACCACCAAAATTTAAACCCATCAATCCGCCAATGTCGAATTTACCGTTCACGTTTCCACTGGCGTGGGAATTCTCGACACTCCCAAGATTGAACCCAATCAATCCGCCAACGTCGTAGTTGCCCGTCACGCTACCTGTAGCGTAAGAATTCTTAACTGTGCTATTATTGAACCCAATTAAGCCACCGACATAGTAACTGCCGTTGACACCGCCCGTGGCGTATGAGTTCTCCACACTACTTTGATAATTGAACCCAACCAACCCACCGACATTATCAATTCCATTAACATTACCAGTGGCGTATGATTTTTTGATACTGCCACCAAAAAAGCTTGATCCCACCAATCCACCAATGTCGTATTTACCGTTGACGTTGCCCGTGGCGTATGAGTTCTCAATACTACCTTGAAAATTAAGTCCCATTAACCCACCGACGCCACTTAGACCATTGGAGTAGCCATTCAATAATCCCAAGTTACGTACAGTGCCTCCACTGAATCCGAAAAGACCGACATAGAACTCAGAAGGCCGATTAATATAAAGATTGCTGATAGTATGTCCCAAACCTTCAAAAGTACCAGTGAAAAACGTAGCATCGTTGCCGACCGGGGCGAAGCCGAAGCCTCCGTTCCATGTCGATGTCGCTGCAGCGTCAATGTTGCTGCCCATGGCATAGTTGCGGGTGAGATCGCCATTCATGCCTTGTAAATCTGCAACCGTTGTGCTGCCGGCAGCGCCGAGTGCTGTAATCACTCTGTAAGTCTTGGTTACACCGTCGGAACCAAGCATGGTGAAGAAATTATCCCCCGAAGGCAGATTGACGGGAGCGTTGACGTTGTAGTCGGCGGTGTTGCCGGAAGCTACCGCGCCCTGTCCGTAGAGGAAAGATAATTGTGCCGTTTCAGAGCCGTCTAGCGTATTATCAATCACGATGTTTTTATCAGCTTTTAAAATAAGTTTGTTCGACTTCCAGGCAATACCGTTGCCTATGCGCAAGTCGTTGGCGTCGCTGCCCGTGCCAGTCAGTGTGCGGGCGACATTGCTGATATCGTAGCCATGCTGTGAACTCCAAATGCCGCCTTGCAGAGAAGCCGTGGCTTCGCCCGGTGTAGCACTGCTGGAAAGCAGGAGTGCCAGATTCATCGTATTGATTTTGCTCGCGTTGAAACTGGATTTATCGGTCGCGTAAGCGGCGATATCTGTGTAAACTCCTTCCCCGTTGAATGCCGGTGTAATCGTTATAGGGGCAAGAAAGTTTCTGAGCAGAGGATAGGTATAACCTTCATAAATACGCCAGACCGCTGTAGTTCCACCCGTGTTGGCGATGTCCCATCCGGAAAAACTTGACATGGTCATCATTTCCGCCGTGGTCAATCCGGTTCCATCGGCACTTGTTGTCTGCCCGCTGGTCTCCGTATCCCAGTAACTGCTGTTGACCGTTCCGGTGTTGGTACCTGCAAGCCCGCCATAATTATTGACCACATTGCCCGTACTCGAACCCGTGACACTGCCCGCAGCATAGGTATCACTTATCGTGCCGTCGCTGTTACTGCCTACGAGTCCGCCGACATTGTTGTTATAGCTGACATCAAGCGTGCCATTGAGATTTCCTGTGACACTGCCTGTAGCGTAGGAATTACTGATCGTACCAAGATTGTTACCACCTACGATCCCGCCGACATTGTTGTTATAACCGATCGCAAGCGTGCCCGTGAGGTTTCCCGTAACACTGCCCGTGGCATAGGAGTTACTGATTGTGCCCGCATTGTTATACCCGACCAGACCGCCGACATAGGTTTCAACGTCTGTGCCAGTCCCCGTGACACTGCCCGTGGCATAGACATTACGGATAATGCCGTTGCGGTTGTAACCGACCAGCGCGCCGACGTTGGTTTTACCTGTCACCGTCGCATCAACAATACCCACATTGCTTATCGTAGCACTGTTGATGTAACCGAACATACCGACATTGTTTGACGTCGATCCTGCCAACCGGTTGATAGTGAGATTGGTGATGGTGTTACCCAGACCATCAAATTGACCTTTGAAAGCGTTTTTGCCGTTACTCCTTCCGATGGGGGTAAAGCCCTCGCCTGCGTTCCATGTCGAGGTCGCCGAAGCGTCAATATCACTGCCCAGGGCGTAATATCCGGCAAGGTTGGCGCTCATGTTCTGTAATGCCATTACACCGCCGTTGGCCTCGTTAATGACCGTGTATGCATTGCCTGCGATTGTGAGGCTCGGAGCCAGGCCGGAAAGCGTGATCACCGCGCCGTTGTTGAGGTTGAAAACTCCCGTACCGGTCGCTGTTTCTGTACCATTTGCGGTATTGGGATTGATAACCAGCCCGGCCGCGTTTCCGGTCGCCGTTATGTCGGAGTTGATGTTAACGTTATTGGACGCGGTCAGTGTCAGTATGGAATCGGCACTCCAAGATACATTATCGTTGATGTTCACATTACCCGAACCGGCTGTGCCACCACCACTGCTTTGCAATGCAATGGACGTTGTTTCAAGATTTGCCGAAAGAAAATCGCCTGTCATATCGCCGCCGCTGGCCGCTACGGTGTAATCCTGCGGATCAATTAACCATAATCCAAAAGAACCCTTTGGCGCATAGGTCGTGACGCTGGCATCATCGGCAACTATTACCTGGGCCGCCGAGGTCTCGATGAACCCGCCATCTCCTCTCTTCGGCGCCGATGCGTCAAGCGTGCCGCCCACGATGGTCTGTCCATTTTCCATGTCGGATAAGAGCAAAATCCTGCCGCCTTCTCCCTTCAGTGTCCGGGCTTCAATCACTCCGCTGTTGTTGACGACTGCCTGTGTTAAACTATCCGCCGCCTTGGCGGTCATGACGACTAATCCGCCGTTGGCCTTGATAAGACCGCTGTTGGCAGCCAAGGCATCAACCGCTCCTTTGTCAATTGTGTAGCTGATTAATCCATCGCCATTGAAATCCAAAGTGACCTGATCTCCCGCACCAAGAAGGACGCTGCCTTTTTGGGCTTTGATGGTCCCTTCGTTGGTTACACTGGGTGCGATAAGCGCCGCAAACGAGCCGGATTTAACCTTGATTTTACCCTGGTTGAGTATGTCTCCCGCATTGCCATCATTGGTAAAAATGTACCTGCCGGTGAGAAAGTCCTGGTCGCTCATGTTCAGAGACGAAGCCACCAAGCCGCCTACATTGATTTGGGAGCCTTCTCCAAAAACAATTCCGGAAGGATTGATCAGAAAGATGTTGCCGTTGGCACGGAGTGAACCTAATATCAGGCTCGGGTTCTGGTCATTGATTCTGTTGAGTGCTACCGCGTCGGAACTGGGCTGCCTGAAGGTGACACCTGCTCTTTTCCCGATATTGAAGCTATCCCATTCGGCAATCATTTTTTGGGTGTTCTGTTTCACGGTCATCTGGTTACCGAATGTGAATATCTTACCCTTGCCGGAAGTTATTTCAACGCCCGTAGGCAATGCGCCAGGATCCAGGGCGAAAACCGTTCCCGAATTTAATAGTAATACTGCCAGGGCTAAAACCCAGAACAGAATCTTCATCTTTTTAACTTGTTGCGTGTACATTTTTTTCCTTTGTGGCTTTTACTTTTTTTTCAAAACGGATTTAATCTAAAAAATATATTCCATTGATATATGTTGTTCATATTCAGGCTCTGACCCCTTCGCAATATTTACATACACCTTTGAAGTTGATACTAACCGAATCCACCCGGTGACCTTCCCCATTACTTTTCTGCAAATTGTCCACACAATTCTTTTTGTCATAAAATATATCGTAAACATTATCGCATATCTGACAGTGAAAATGATCATGATCGTCCGTACAGATGTCGAATCTCATTTTATTGGGATCGATATCCAGCCCTTTAATCATTCCCTCTTCCACGAATTTTGCCAGCGTTTTATAAACCGTTGTCAGTGATATCGACGGATAATCTTTTAACAACGCGCTATGCACTTTTTCCGCCGTAGGATGAATCCTATTTTTTTCTAAATATTTCAATACCGCCAGACGCTGCGGTGTCACTTTCATTCCGTTATTTAAAATGTTTTTTTGTAATTTCGTCATATCCACCTTCTGTTAAGTAACAATCATTGTTACCTTGTAGTAGTTTCAAATAACATGCCAAATATTTCATTGCAAGATAATATCTATATCAATTTAATATCCTTAAATTTTATACGGTTGTATTGCTGCGCCATGATCAAAATATTCCACGTTATATAGTATTTCTACTAAATATAATAGTTTTATTTGATTTATAATAGAGGAGTTTTTTGCAGACGGATACCCAGTTTCTGCATCTTTCCCCGTAAGGTATTCGGATGCAAACCCAGAAGAATAGAGGCGCCTTTCGGACCTTCTATCCTCCAGTTCGTTTTTTCCAGAACCTTGAGAATATGCCGCTTCTCAACTTCAGCAAGATTCGTCATCATATGATCATCGGAAATATGCGGTGCCGTATTTTCTATTTTTTCTCCGAGTTGCAGATTCGGTCCCTTTGTAATAATGACCGCCCGCTCGATGATGTGTTCCAGTTCCCGCACATTACCCGGCCAGGAATATCTCATCAATTCCTCTATCACGGGCTTCGGAATAATCTTGATTTCCTTTTGCATCTTTCGGTTGAATTCAGTAACGAAATTTTTAACGAAAAGGGGGATATCTTCCTTGCGATCCCTCAAAGGCGGTATAGTAATCGGAAAAACATTCAGGCGATAGTAGAGATCTTGGCGGAAACGTCCTCTTGCTACCTCCTCTTTCAGATTTTTGCCGGTGAGGGCCAGAATGCGGACATCCACCTTGATGGTTCGCGGGGAACCGAGCCTCTCGAATTCGCCTTCCTGTATCGCCCGGAGCAGTTTCGCCTGCAAGTCCATGGGCAATTCTGTAATTTCATCGAGGACAAGCGTTCCTTTATCGGCCAACTCGAAACGGCCGATCTGCATCTCCGTGGAACCGGTATAAGCCCCCTTTTCTCTACCGAATAATTCACTTTCTATCAGCGTCGGCGTCAAGGCCGCACAATTCACCACCACCATTCTGCTCTTATTTCTGCGACTGAGTTCATGAATCGCCCAGGCCACAACACCCTTTCCTGTTCCGGTTTCTCCCGTAATCAAAACGGCGGAATCCGTCGGCGCCACCTGTTCCACACGGGAAAAAACAAATTTCATTACGGCGGATTTTCCAATAATGCCACTAAATTCTATTTCGTTCCTGGTCTCCTGACGTAGCGGCAAATCGCCCTCTTGAATATGCTCTTCCGATCGTTGCGATGCTATGCATGCCTGATACCTGTCTTCCATTTTTTTGCGATGAAAGGCGCCAGTAATGATTTCGCCCATCAGTTTCAACCTGTTAATCAGGCCGCGATTAAACTTTCTTTCATTTTTTATGCTCGAAAACGTCATACCCGCAATGGCCTTGCCGGCTATGAAATAGGGGATAAAAATAGACGACTTTATTCCCACGGCTAGAAAAGACGCTTTGTCTTTTGCTGCGTCTTCGGGCAAATCGTCAAGCCGGCTGAAATATACGGAGTCTCTCTTGTTTTCCGCATTCTTGAAAATCCATGGATAATGTGTGTCTTTAACCACCGGAGAGATATTCCGGGCCAACGGCATGCCATAATGGCAGTGCAATTTCATTTCGGTTCCTTGTGGCGCTATTTCCCAAAAACCACAACGGTCGAAACCGGCAGACTCGGCGATTTGCTTCAAGGCTTTTTCTATTTTGCCGTCAATTTCAGAAACAGGAGCATTGGCAAACTGCGCGGAAAAATCCAATATCAGTTTTTCCAGCTCCAGAAACGGTTCTGGCCTTTTATTTTTCAGACTGGATTTTGAACTTTTGTTTTTCATAACTCGCGATTTAAACCTGCTCTGTGGTTCAAACAATTGCAGTTTATCCATGTTTTCTTAAACGATTACTTAAACAAATGGGGAGGAAAGATAAAGGAATCGTGAGAAATAGACGCTTATCGCAAACCATATCCGGAGGTCGTTATCTCCCCATGATTTTAATATAATAATATCACTATTCTTTTTTTTGTGAAATATAAAATTATATTTTAAAAAAGCGGAAATTTTTGAATAGAAATAATCTATTGAACAAATCAGATAATGAGAGCTTTGCATAACTCCTCCTCATGTCATTTCGAGGAGCAAAGCGACGAGAAAT
>CAYZRT010000088.1:0-11183 GCA_964480875.1 uncultured Smithella sp.
AGCGTGTTGAATAGCCCCATGTCCGGTTCCGGCGATCCTGCGTCAAATCTAATGACTTCAAGGCCAACATCATCTCCAACGATTTGCCGCAGTTCGTTGATCATATCTTCAGGCTTGAATCCGGGGAGAAGACGACCGTCCAAATCGACTGATATTTCACTGGGAATTACATTGATTACCTTGCTGCCATGAAGTATTGTGGGACTGACCGTATGGTGAAACAGCGGGTAAAGGGTATTGCCATTTGATCCCATTAACTTCAGAATGATATTGGTCATGAAGGAGTTATTCAGTTGTCTGAGCAGGAAACCTCGAATGCCTCCCAGTGCTGATGCCGTTTCTTCAACCATGATTTTTGACGGTGGAGTGATGTGTACAGGCAAATCTTTTTTGTCCAATTGCTTCAGCAATTTTGATAATTGCATCATCGCTCCGCCGCGCACAGGCACAGAACCGTGTCCGCCTTTTCCGTGAACCGTTGCTTTGATCCAACAGATTTGTTTTTCCGCAATCGTGATCGGGTAAAAGCGTTTTCGTCCTATCTGCACAGTAAACCCGCCAAATTCGCCAATGGCGTAACGAATATCCTTAAAAAGTTCCGCATGGTTTTCTACGAGAAACTTCGCGCCGAAATCGCCGCCCGGTTCTTCATCGCACACGATGGTCAGCAAGACATCTCCCGCCGGTTGTAATCCTTCAGCTTTTGCGCGTAAAAAGGCGGCCAACATCATGGCAATGCCGCTTTTCATATCCAATGCGCCTCTTCCCCAGACAAAGCCATCCACGATTTTGCCTTCAAATGGCGGATGATCCCATTTTTGTCCTTCGGTGGTAACCACATCCACATGACCATATAACAACAGGGGATTGGTCTTTCTCTCTCCTTTAATGCGTGCTATAAGATTCGGGCGGTCCGGCTTTTTTGCCAGAGTTACGGATTCGATTCCCGCGTCAGACAATAGCTCGCGAATATAAGCAATGCAGTCGGCTTCATTGCCCGGCGGATTGGTCGTGTTAAATCGAATTAACCTTTGCAGTATCTCTACAGGGCGTTTATATATCTCTGAAACAGATTGATGGATTTCCACATTCGTCTCCATTGCTCAAAATTATCTAATAAGGATCTTTTCTCATGCAGAATACTATTACAAAATATTGTAATGTATAACAAGGTTAAATTTGTTTAAGTTTCCTTCTTGACAGAAAGAAGCGCATTGCTTATGCTCCGCCAAAAAACAAGCCCTTTGAAAAGAGCGCTGACATTAAATTTGGAGATATTTTAATGAAACTTAGTAAAGAACAAGTTGTTTATCTGGAAGAAAATATGGGCAAAACTATTCTGCCGTTGTCCATGTTTGAAAATACAATCAGGGTGGGGACGGAACCCAATGAAGTTTTGTTGTTTTATAAGAAAGTCTGGACTTTTGATGAAGTTAAAGAATCTTTTTTAAAAGCTGCTCATCATTTCAATCTTTTTTCCAGCCGTTTGATTATGATTGATGACGATAAATATGCATTGCAATACTGTACAGACGCAGTTGATTTTCATGAATTGCCTCCTATTGATGATACTTTTAATAATATTAATATTGATGAAATAAAGAAGAAGATAGTAAAGGTTAAAACATTGCCCGGGGAACCTCTGTTGTCTCTTACCGTCATACAATTAAAAGATGGAAAATTAGGTGGAGTCAGCTGTTCGCATGCAATAGGTGATGGAGTTTCATTGACTCTTTTCCTGGCTATATGGGGGTCCGTAATCGAAGGCAAGGATTTGCCGATGCCATCAAAACAGAGATTGTTCACAGGTAAACCCATTAGCTCTGATAAAATTGATAAAGTATTTACCCCCCCGTTATCCGAGTTGAGCGATGTAATTAAGGATCGGCTTAAATCAAGTAAGATAGAAAGATACATTAAAAGGGACTACTTTTCAGGTGAATTTATCAATGAAATAAAAAATCAAGCAAAATCGGAAAACGAGAAATATATAATTTCCGGCAATCAAATTATAACCGCATCTTTAATAAAGAAATATTATAATGACATTCTGCCTCATTCCGATAGAATTAGATTAAGAAGTCCCATCAACCTGCGGGATGTGCATCCGGATATTGATTCAATGTATATTGGTAATGGATATTTTGACAGTATAACTGAATTCACCAAAGATGAAATCGAGAAAATGTCCATACCTCAGATTGCGTATCGTTTGAAAGAATCAATTATTGATTTGAGAAATGAAAAATATATTAGAGAAATAGCATATTTATCGAAATATGGGATAGAGTTTAACGCGGACATGATGAAAAATTACTCCCTTTATAATATAGATACGGATATCGTTTCGAGCAATTTAACTCATTTGAATGATCTTGCCTCTCTGGGTATTGGTGAAGATAAGGGGAGTTTTGTATATGTTACAACACCGGTTTCGACAGGTTTTCTGATGCTGAGAGAAAAGAGTGGCAGGATATTTGTGGATATAACAAGCAGATATCCATTAACTTAAGTTCTGTGGCGAATTGATTATTCATCGCTATCCCGATGGCCATATTCCATTTTTTTGTCAAGAAACCTGAACGTTTTTTACCTTGTTGGTTGTCGTGAATCATATCATCGGACAAAAACACCTCTGACGGTTAAAACGCTCCGAGTATGATTAATGATCTTCTGATGTGATGCAATCAAAAGGTGATGATGCCCTTGCCCATAATCTTTTTATCAAGCTTCTTCTGATAGGCTTCCGTTGAATTTGCAAAGGGGAAATAGTCGGAAATGAAATCCTTGAACACCAGTTTGCCGGACTTTATCCATTTCATAACCTGCTCGTGGGCGGCACCTTCCTCGGCCTTGACCGGCATTTGCTGGAATATGACGTTCCAGTTATAATTCGCTTTACTGTAGTCGATGGTTATTTCTTCTTTTTCAGGAACGCCATAGCACAATACGCTGCCGCGGTCGGCCAGGATACCCATGGCATCATTAACAACGGCAGGAGATCCGACGGCGTCGATTACATATTTGACTCCTTTGGGATAAAGTTCATGGACTATGCGTTGAACTTCGTTTTTCTCGGCATGACCGGCAGACGAAACATTCTGCCTGATGACAGCTTCCGCGCCGAGTTTCTTGGCCTTGGCCAGTTTTTCATCATGGCGGTCAACGGCAATGATATTTTTAATGCCCAGAAGATTCATAATACGGATGAAGGAAAGACCTACGGGCCCGCAACCGTACACCGCGACGGAATCGCCGCGCTTTATGCCAAAATAACGGTGGCTACTCAGGACCTCGCGGAAGGTTACTATCATTATGGCGTCGGCATGATTGATATTTTGGGGCAGAACTGTCTGCGCGTAGGCCACATCCGGTGCCTGGCCTTTGGGATAAGCCCTAAGATCGGACACGACCGCGTATTCGCTCAATGCCCCCCAGCCGGAACCCAATTCACCGAACAACTCCGGATCGGGATCAACAAAGGGAAGCAGAACCTTATCTCCGCGTTTGAAGCTCTTGACGGCAGCGCCGATTTCGACGACTTCACCAACCCCTTCGTGCCCCAGGATTAACGGATAAGTGGATTTGGGAACTCCTTTGAATTGATGATGAAGCAGTTTAATATCTGTTCCGCAAATACCGCAGGCAATGGTTTTCACAAGCGCCTGTTGTTTGGAGAATCTTGGCGTCGGTACTTCTCTGATTTCGGTGGAACCGTTTTTATTTACAACAAATGCTTTCATTATCAAATGGCCTCCCGTTGATGAATATATTGTTTTGAATTACAAAATGTATTCTAATGATTCGTGATAAAATGGCATTCTATATGGGCTTCTCTAGCACATGTTAAGTCGAAATTCAGGCATTTTTTTATTTATCGTTTTGGAAATTGAATGGTATAAGGTCTTTAGGATCAGCAAACATTATTTTAGCCTGTATAAACTAAACATAATAAAATAAAGTACATAAATTGTTGATAGAAATATTTCATGCCTGAAATAGTGGACATCATGCCCTGTGTTTTTTTATATAAAATTTTCTTGACATATTTACCAGAGCTTCCTATAGTGCCCAATCAATTTAATTTTGTTGCATTTAATGCAATTTATATAAAATTTCGATAAAGGATTTTAAATGAATCGAATGGAAGCAGCAATTTTTGATATGGATGGAGTGCTGATAGACAGTGAACCATTGCATTTCTTGTCAGATATAACATTATTAAAGAGACTTAATATTGCAACAACGAAAGAGTATCATAATAAATATGTGGGATTTTCCGCTCCCGATAAATGGAGGGAAATAAAGGATGAATTTAATATTCAGAATAGTCTGCAAGAAATACTGAATCTGTCGGTTTCCACGAAACTGGAGTTATTAAGTCAGAGTGATTTTGACCCGATTGAAGGAATCCCGGAATTACTGGAAAAATTGAATATTCATAATATTCCTGTCGCTGTAGCATCTTCGTCTTCAGGCAGGTTCATCAAAGAAGTTCTGAAAAAGATCAGAGTGGAAAAATATATTAAAACGTGGGTTTCCGGGGAAAATTTGGAAAAAAGCAAGCCGGAACCGGATATTTTCTTAAAAACTGCTGACGTTCTACAAGTTAATCCCAGAGGATGTGTCGTTGTTGAAGATTCTAAAAACGGTGTCATCGCTGCAAAAAGAGCCGGAATGAAGTGCATAGGCTTTGTAAATGTAAACTCTGGAAATCAGGATTTGAGTAAGGCGGATATCATTGTTGATAAAATAACGAAAATCAACATAAATAATTTGATATCCATGGAGTACTAAAAAGTGCTCGCAAGTAGCAAATATTTCCTTTCTTATTAACGTTAATCACCGGATGTAAATTAATTAATTTTTTATTTTATATTAAAATATTAATATAAAACCATCTTGTTTTTTTACTCCAAGATGTGCAAGAATAAATATAGAAATTTTTCCCTTGGGAATATCATGGTGAAAATTAATAAAGTCAATTTTAAGACATATATTCAATATCTGGAAGAAAATTACGGTAAAACCATCCTGCCATTGTCCATATTTCAAAATGCATACATACCGGGCTCAAACCCATTGGAGCTTTTGTTTTTTTGGAAGAGGGAATCTACTTTTTCAGAAATCAAAGAAAGTTTTTTCAAGGCCGTTGAACATTACAATCTTTTTTCCAGTCGCTTGATTATGACTGGTGACAATCAATTTGCATTACAATACTGTACCGACGGGATTGAATTTAATATTTTGCCTCAGTTTAATGCTACTTTTGAAAGTATTAATATCGATGACATAAAAAAGATGATAGTCCATGTTAAAACATTACCCGGAGAACCTCTTTTTGCACTGACTGTGATACCGGTGATAGGTGGAAGATTTGTCGGGATAAGTTGTTCGGATGCAATAGCTGACTTTGTTTCATTGATTCTTTTCTGTTACGCATGGAAATGTATAATAGAAGGTAACGCTTTTCCGCTTCCTTCAACCCAGAGATTATTTGCAGGTCAGCCCGCGAGTTCTGATAAAATTGATAAGGCATTGATTCCCCCATTAACCGAATTAAACGCTGAAGTTCAAAACAGGGTTAAATCAAGTAATATTAAAACATATTCTAAAAGAGAATACTTTTCAGATGAATTTTTTGATGACGTAAAACATAAAGCAAGATTGGAAAATGAGAAATATATTATTTCCAATAATCAGATTATAACCGCATTTCTATTAAAAAAATATTATGATCAAGTTCTGCCAGACACGGACAGGATTGTCTTGAGAAATCCTGTTGATCTCAGAGAGGTCCATCCGGATATTGATCCCCTGTATATTGGTAACGCGTTCTTTGATAATACGACCGAATTTACAAAGGATGAAATCCATAGAATGTCCATTCCGCAAATTGCGCATCGCCTGAAAGAATCGGTTAATCATACGAGAAACGAAAATTACATTAAAGCAATATTATACTTATCCCGGTATGGGATAGAATTAAAGGCAAACATCATTAGCAATTATTCTTTCTACCGTGTTGATACGGATATAGTGTCGAGCAATTTAATCCATCTGAATGATCCGCAGTCTTTAGGCCTTAGTTCGAATCTTGTAAACATATTATATATCAGCGCCTCACCGACAAGTTTCATTATGTTGAAGGAAAAAAATGGCAGTACGTTTGCGCAAATTACAAGCCGATATCCATTCATTCTTCATTAATGTGAATTATATTTACATCTCAACAATTTTTTTTCATTGCGATTATTACAACCGGAACGTCTTATTTCCCGCACCGCATCGTAAATATTTTTTACAAGAAAAATTTGAAAGCCATTGTCTATGATTTTTTATTTCTACCGTTGATCCACAGAAATAAATGCTAGACAAAGGTTATCAAGTCATATAGCAATACAAAACTTCATGAATATTGGTTGGATCAGCTGGATAGAAATGAGCATTAACGGACAAAGAAATAAATGGAACCTTGAGTCGGGAAAACGGGCTTTAATGAATCGGCTGGTCAACGAGGAACAACCGGAGAAAAAACTTCAGGACGCAATAAATAGAGAAGGCGCCGGTTCTCCCACGGGTCAGTATGCGAAGCTTTTGTTGAATGTCATGCCTGAAACAATCAGGGAGCATCAGCCGCTTGAAGACAGACAAGTGCTGCCTGTAGTCATTTGCGCGCGCAACGAAGAAGTATCCCTGCCTCTTACGTTAAAGACGCTGATGGATTCGGCCATATACTTTCAGAGAAATCACCCCGGTATGCATGTGGCTATTCTGGTTTTCAACAATGTCAGCACGGATGAAACACCAGCCGCTGTGGCACAATTTTATTGTGAACACACGCATGAACTTTCAGAGAATCATATTTCGACAGAAGTTATTTATGAGGAACGACCGGGTAAAATAAATGGCCTGAAAAGTGGAGCAAATTACATCAGAAAAAATTTTGCGGGAAAATTCAGCCACGTCCTTTTTAGCGATGCTGATGTCGATTGGGACGAAAAGGCCATTAATGCTCTTTGGGAAAAAGCGAATACAAACGCGGGCAAAAAATCATTACTTGTGGGATCTAACATTATACCCCGAAATAGAATAACCATTTGGGGTTTATTAGAATCAATAGTCTACTATGGTTATGGATCTCTCCCGCCAAGAAATCAGGGTATATTTATGAAATTTATTTCCGGGATGGGATACCTGGCCGCTGCAAGCGTCCTGTCTCACTTTGACGATATGAATGATGAAGTCAGCAGCGACGACGTAGGCATCTCTGCTTTGGTTGGTCCGGAAAATATTTATATTGCCGCTGATGCTATCGTTAAATATGACCTGTCTGAAGAATGGCACACCTTTAAAAGAATACGGGCTCGTCACGTTCGGGATATCCTTCGGCTCGAAAAATGGATGTCCGCGAGGTATGGAGAGAAAAAGGCAGCGGAGATGATTTCATCTGTTGCCGAACTGGGTGTTTTTCAGATTACAAATGGGTTTTTTAAACCGCCTTTATCCCTTGAACGGCTGGATGGTTCTTTCTATGAGAACTTCAAAAAAATTATCCGATATATTTATTCTGTGCCGGCAGCAAACTATCCGGTATTTTATCTTTACGTCGGCCTCTTGGGTATGCCTACCGTCTATCCTTATCTGATCATTGGTGGAATTATGCAACTTTACAAAGCATCATGGTCGGATGCATTGGTCGGCTTTAGTAAAAAGCTTTTCTTGATTTCTTATGTGTCGTTCATGCAGAACAAAAAACCAAAGACTGAAGACAAAGAGCAAGACGCCTTAGTGGCAAAAGATTGGGATCCTGCCTTGCAAAGAAAAAGCAAAGGACGTTGGCAATCCAAAGATTGGTGGTCCAAAGTACGTAATTTTCTGTCCAACAATTTGAATTGGGCTTTTGCGATTATTGCTGTTATTGAACTTTTAATCTATGAGTTTGTTTTAAGGCATATATTCCTTTTTGGCGCGGATAAATTGTCGTCTTTAGCTGAAAACTCTATAAAGAATATGGAGGCATTTTTCAATTCGCTCAGTAAAGCTTTTTTTTATATAGGTCATCACATTCCCATAATGGCGATCAGTATCTGTTTGATTGTGTATATATTCCTGTGGGGCTTCTACGCACATCAGAGCAATAAGATCAGAGAAAGTTTTGAAGGTAAGTTTATTGATTCATTGAAAAGCACAAATAAAAAGTTTTTAAAAATTGCCGCTTTGCCGTTTATTGCATTTGAAAAAATAATATTGTTCCCCATTATTGTTCCCTTGACGTTCGCCCGGTTAATTTTTAAAAAAACTTCCATGAGATCGCGAGAACATTTATGACAATATTCGAATTAGGCTCACTACCTTAATATAAAAAAGCTTATTTTATATGCTTTGCAAACATTTTTGAACAGTTATATTAAATATTTTATTGGAGATATTTAAGTGAGATTTAGTAAAGAACAAATTGAGTATTTGGAAGAAAATCTTGGTAAAAATATTCTACCATTGTCAATATTTGAGAATGAAATCAGGCCGGGTAATGCACCAGGGGAAATCATAATATTTTATAAGAAAGAAACCCCTATTCCTAAACTTACAAATAGTTTTTTGAAAGCAGCTGAATATTATAATCTTTTCTCCAGCCGTTTGATTATGATTGATGATGATAAATTTGCTCTACATCACTGTACCGATGGAATTGAAATTAAGGTTATGCGACCTATCAATGTAACATTTAATAAAATTGATATTGATGATATCAAAAAAATGATGGTTCATGTTGAAACCTTACCGGGGGAACCTCTTGTCGCTCTGACAGGAATACCGATAAAAGATGGGGTGTTCGGTGGAATCAGCTGCTCACATGCCATGACCGATGGGATTTCATTGCTTCTTTTCTTGTTTGCCTGGAGTTGTATCATAGAAGGAAAGGATTTTCTGCCTCCTTCAACGCAACGATTATTCAAGGGCAAACCGATCCATTCTGATAAAATTGATAAAGTTTTTATGCCACCGTTATCCGAACTGAGTGATAAAATTCAAAATCGGGTCAAACATAGGCGTAATTTGAAAACATACTCAAAAAAAGAATACTTTTCGAATGAATTTCTCAATGAACTGAAAAATAAAGCAAAACGAGAAAATGAGAAATTTGTAATCTCGAATAATCAAATCATCAATGCATTTTTATTAAAAAAATATCATCATCAGATTCTGCCTGACGCTGATAGAATTAGATTAAGAACTCCAATTAATCTCCGGGAGATAAATTCTGATATTGACCCGATGTGTATCGGTACCGCCTATTTTATTAACATCACCGAATTTACCAAAGATGAAATAGACAAAATGTCGATATATGAGATTGCATATCGTCTCAATGCATCTATTACTGAGTCAAGAAGCGAAAAATTCATTAAAAAAATATCATATATATCGGAATATGGTGTAGAAATTAATGCTGATATATTGGAAAATTTTTCTCCTTTCAATATCGGTACAGATATCGTTTCGAGTAATTTGACTCATATCAACGATCTTGAATCTATGGGCCTGGGTTCAAATGTTGGCGGTATCGTATATTTTGGAGTAACAGCTCCCACAAGTTTTAGCATGATGAAAGAAAAAAGCGGTAGTATATACGCGGATATAACAAGCATATATCCATTAATGTAAATTCTGAAAATTAAAATTATCGACATTTTACAGAGACAATTATCACTGGTGCTCATATCATTAAAGATGGATCAACGCCATTGTATATCTGGTATTGAATCCCCTCAGATCTGTTTGTTTTCTATCAACTCAAAATACAATGATTGAAAGAAAAACCAATCACGTGTAAACTTATCAACAGGCAGGAGAAGATCAGATGATCGCCGGTATGCTTTGAGCAGCCGGAGGAAAGTCCGAGCTCCGCAGGGCAGGATGGTCGCTAACGGCGACCGGGGGCGACCCCAGGGAAAGTGCCACAGAAAATATACCGCCCCGCACGCGCGGGGTAAGGGTGAAAAGGCGAGGTAAGAGCTCACCGCTTTTCCGGTGACGGAAAAGGCATGGTAAACCCCATCCGGAGCAAGACCAAATAGGAGAACGTTTGAGGGCTGCCCGTCCGATGTTCTCGGGTAGTGTCGCTAGAGGCGTGAGGTAACTTACGTCCCAGATGAATGATCATCACCGCACGAAGGGTAACCTGAGTGCGACACAGAACTCGGCTTATGATCTTCTTCTCGCCTGATATGTATTAAAAACTTTATATAATTTTAGCGTTTTTATAATAATATAAATTTGATTTACATCTTTTTCCCTCTTTCCTTCGCTTCACTATAAAGCTTCCAAACGCAAAGGCCTATTGCGAGAAAAAAAGAACAAAGCATGAAGTTTGGTGTTGTTCCGAGAATTTCGTCCACAAGATATCCAAGGTATAAAAACAAAAAGGAAGATAACACCATCGCAACCCCCCATGCCGACAGCATTAAAATTCCGCCGAATTTACGGACCTGATCAGGATCCTCCTTTGGTTTTCTCCCTATCTGATAACCCTTCATATCATTTCATTCAACCCACTTCAAAATATGAACATAAAAAAATTAGTAGATTTTTTACACCAAGCGACCACATCGATGAAAGCTTATTCTAATTGGATAATATTTATAAATCTTTTAATGAGATCCATTCCCAGTTCTGTAAAGATGGCAATTAATATAATAAAGAGGATGAAGACGATGATTAATTCGCGATTGCTTATTTTTTTGTATTTTCTTCTTATGATCCAAAGAACAATGCACCCTACAATAAATGCGAACAGATGAGGTAAATAGTTCATTTTCATCTCCTTTAAAAGAAAACAAATATTTTTGTTTGGATGTAAATACTAACTTAAAATATTATATATTGTATTTAATTAAAGTCCAGTCAACTTTCAGTTTGTTTGTGTTTTCTACCAAGGGATGGGATCCCATTCCGCTACGCTCCTGGGATGGTTTCCAATGCCGATTTATCGGGATTGGATAATTCGATCATCAAGCTTCAGTGCGCCTATAGTGACCCTATAGTGCCCTTCAGGGTATTTAGGTTATTTGCTTCTGAAGCTTGGGTCTCATTAAAAAGGCCGAATCGAAATTCGGCCTTTTTAAAGTTGTTAGATTTAATTTAATTACTTATCGTCATCGTCATCGTCATCGAAAGTA
>CAYZRT010000088.1:11283-12443 GCA_964480875.1 uncultured Smithella sp.
AAGTTGTTAGATTTAATTTAATTACTTATCGTCATCGTCATCGTCATCGAAAGTACCAATGCCTTCCGATCCTTCAGGAATTTCAGCCTGAAGTGAACGGCTGATGCCGCGGACCAGTAGAAGCATAATGAAGAAAAGAATAATCATAGAAGCGATAAGAATAAAGATGACCGTCGCGGTCCATGCTTTAGATTCTTTTTCAATTTCTTTGGCTACCTTCATCGCTTCATGGTTATATTTCTCAACATCCAATCCCAGTCCTATCCATCCAAAACCGGCCGGTTCCGGAAGATTGGACGCGAAAAACTTGATCGGCGCGTACGAAACAAATTTGGTGATGCCACTGAATTTGTACATGAGAATTCCTGATTTTCCTGTTGCCGCTTCCTTGGCAATATTAAATATATTGTGATCCAGGAAGCTCAGCTGGAACATGTTCAATGCTTCCGCGCCTTTCTTAGCCAGTTCTGTTGCATTTTGAGATGAAAGTGTTGGCACGGGTGTTCCATCTTGATTAAGTCCAACAATGTGATAATCCGCCGGATGCGAAACAACATAACCGCGATGATCTACCATGTAAGCGTAATTACCTGTGTCCGCATTTGTTTCAACCACTCGTTCTGCCTGTGTCGGGACCAGTTGATCGCTGAAAGCGGCCAGATGGCGATAATCCAGAGAAAGTACAATCATGCCTGCAAAGCCACTTTGATTGAATATCGGTGTCGCAAAACGGATAACCCCGGCAAACCTTTGGCCCTTTTCAAATGCTGCCTTATCGACATAATAACCCGTTACAGGAGAAACATATAATTCACCTTTGTTCAGACCTTTTGTCTTGGCAAAATAGTCTTCAGTTTTATATGTCGTATTGGCCGGATTGCTGACATTGACCCGTTTGTCTGCCGGCACGGCCTGGCCGTCAACGATTTTAATCTGTTCGTTGCCGTTTTTATCAATCAGCGCCATCTCTTTGTAAAGCGGCATTAGTGCCTGCTGTACTTTATCGTCTTTTTTGACCCAAATTGATTTTTTATTTTCACTAACAAACTGTTTGTATACAGTTTCTGTCGAGGGAATGATTGTTGCGACTTGTAAATCTTTTTTACATTCCATCAGGAATTTAGCAACTTCATTTGCCGTATTGACGGCTCTTGCCTTCA
>CAYZRT010000089.1:0-12340 GCA_964480875.1 uncultured Smithella sp.
AAATCGCGGTGACCATGACCAATCAGAATCTGAAGACCGGTCTGGCGATTGCCTTCTTCCTGATCGCTTTAGTATTCGTATATCGTTCATTCTATAATATGCGGATTTCTGAAGAAAAACTGGGTGATTAATCAATAGTTTAACCATTAAACTTAAAAAGGCGCTCCTGCAAAGGAGCGCCTTTTTTTATTTCTCTCTGCGCAGTTGCTATTTTTTGTTAAGTTGTTCAAGAACTTTATCGCTTATATCAGTTCCTCCTGTAATAATAATTTGTTTATCCAGAACGATTTCAACCCCCATGTTTTTAACAACAACTTCGGTTGCTTTTACGATATCATTTTGAATATCATTCGTCATTTTCTTTGAGGATTCCATAAGTTCATTCCGCTTAACCTCTATTTCTTTTTGAAATTTTTCAGCCAGTTTTCTTAGATCCCCATCTGACACATTTTTCTCTTTTTCTTTTTCATATAGTTTTTGTTTTTTTGTTATTTCGTCCTGGATCAGTTGTTCCTTTTTTTTGAGCTCCTCCTGACCTTTTTTTGTCTTTTCATAGTTCGTAAAAACTTTCTGATAGTCAATATATGCTATCGTTGTCGCATTTACTGAATAAGCCATCATTAGCATGATAAATACCATAATGATCATTCCTGCTGTTTTTTTCATTTCCCCTTTTTCTCCTTTTTAATTTTAAATTATTATTATCATAATATCAAATTAATGAACATTGAACATTTCCCTGAGCATCATTTCTGTGCCGAAATAAGGATTATTCAATGTATTAATTCTTTTGTCTTTCCCCTTCAACATTAAGTTTAAGAAATGACGTTCTCTTTCATCCATGGAAACACTTTTTGTCCCGGCAATATAATAGAGATCATTAAAAACACCGGATATTTTTGGAGAAACTTCTGAAAATATTAATTTCAGCGTGTTGTAGTTTATAACCTGAGCATCGGGATTGGGTCTGTATGACCATTGTGTGAACAGGCCGTCCTTGTTCAAAGCTTTTTTAACAAGCTTGTAAAATTCAAGCGTATATAAATTACTTGAATAAATAACGGAAGGATGTTCAATATCCATGATGATCACGTCATATTTTTTTTTGGTTTTCATCAAATATTTGTAGCCATCATTGAAAATAAGATTCACCTTGGGATTTTTCAGAATATGATCGGTGAAAACATCAAAACATTTTGTTGCCTTCGGCATGACCGGATTTATTTCAACCACGTCAACCGATTGAACTTTCTTGTTTTTTGCTATTTCATTAAGCGTAAATCCGCAACCGAGTCCGATATTCAAGACCTGCAGATTACCTTTATCCATGGCGTTGAGTGCTATATTGGCAAAGTTGATCTCACTGATCTCTTGTTGCTTGAACCCCTCGGTTGAACACTGCACCCTGGTGTCAATATATAAATACCGGTGCTGCTCCTTATCAAATACCTCGTCAAACACGCTCAGTGCTCCATATGGCGAGTGAGAAAAAAATATTTTATTCTTAATTTTTACTTTTTTGAAATATTGTGATCCTGTTTTCTTTTGAAAAAGAAGGTTGTCCTGAAGAATATATTTTTCTCTTTTTTCTTTGTTTAGATAGATCGTTGCGCTGCTTTCAAAGGGATTTATTGCCAAATAAAATCCCAAAGCAGCCATGAGATAAAAAAACACCATCAAGATGAATTTTTTATTCCGCTGAAAATAAATAAGCAAACATATGAGTAAATTTATCAATATAGAAAAGAATATCAAAGTTTTTATGCCCCAGAACGGAATAAAAAGAAATCCGCTTAACAATGCTCCCAAGACAGCTCCGAAGAGATCGAAGCCGTATATAACGCCTATTTTTTCCGGTAATTGTTCAATGTTCTCAATGGACATAACGATGATTGCCGGGAAGACCATGCCCATTAAAATCGTCGGGAAAATAAGATAAAAAAAACTGATGATGAGCTTGTTGATAAGCAGCATCTGAGCCGAATCAATCATGGGGTACAGCAGATTAAAAATAAAGGGTACCACATCATAATTGGGGAAAATTAAAACCGCGTAAAGCGCGATAAGCAATTGTGATACGAAAATGAATTTTTTTGTATCGGCTATTTTTTTTTCATACTTGCTAAAAATAAAACTTCCCAGCCCTATTCCAAAAAGAAAAATGGAAATAACGCTGGACGCTGTAATCGTGCTTTCATTGAAAAAATAGTATAAAACTTTTGTCGCAACAATTTCATAAGCCAAGCTTACAAAACCGGCCAAAAAAGCCACGGCCAGCAGCAGTTTGAAATTTGGATAATTTTTGTTTTCGCTTGTCATTTGTTTTGTTAATATCTCAATAAATAAATTATATCAATATTTATCAGTAGTATTATTAAGTACAACCAGAACAACGAAGATATTGAGGAAATAAGCTTACTGTCTTTGAAGCAAAAATTTATAAAATATTTTAGATGGGCGTGAATTTATTTAATATTGTTTATCCGTCAGACTGTAAATATTGGGGTGAGTACATACTTCATAATATTTTTTTGATATTTTCCCGGCAGCATCCAGCGCGCTGGGATTGACCTTATGAATCAACGCTTCCCGAATGGCAATACGCTGGAAATTGCCGTTGGCCAGAGGAACCTTCCCGGTGTATAATTTTATAATTTCATCATTTTCTGACGGATAGATAAATGTTTGCAGGTTTATTTCCTGGTTAAGCTTGCTGAATCCTTCTTCGTTGAGCTCAATTCCATTAACATTATAACGATAAGTCGAGTCATCTATTGCCGTATCGGTCATTTCTTCTGATTCATTTTCAAAAACAAATAAATTAAATATGTCATTCTGGCTTTTAAATATTTTCCGCAGCATTTTATCGCAACTGGACATGCGATCCGCCTGATTGATGGCTTGAGAAATCATTATTTTGGAATTACCGTCGAATAAAAAAGTCGGCGCACCCTGACAATAACAGATTCCTATGCCTAACTCCAATGCCGGGAGATTATTTTCCTTGTTTTTTTCGTTATAACTGCGGACGATTTGCAATATTCTTATTGCCAGTCCGCAGGCCCGGGCGACACTGTAATTCATCTGTTGCCCGTCTTCACTTTCGAAAATTGATAGAATAATGGCATCTCCTTCGATAAATACCTTAGAGGCTCCGTATTCAGAAAGAACGGCCGAGATCGGATCAAAAAAATTAAGGCTAAAAAGTGACGCCGGATTAAGACCCATTTTTCTCATGGTGATGTTGATGGATATGGAACCGCGTATATCAGCTTTGATGATGACATGATTGGCTATGGGCTTTTCTTCTTTGACTTTTTCATCCGGGAGAAGAAATTCGAATAAAGAGTGATTTTCCCGCGACAATGAAATAATCTTTTCTTCTGTAACAAGGTTTACGGAATCCATTGCATCTTTAATAATGCGAAAGTTATAAAGATCACGATGATATCTGGAAAATTGTTTGAAAAACTGAATCAAATAATGTTTTTTTTCTTTTGTGGAACAGTGATGAATTCGTTTAAGGGTTTTCAATAGCGGCTCAAGCGAGAATTCATTGCCGTAAAGAGTTTTGAAACGTTTTTGCTGAGTTCTTAAAGATATTCTTGTCCAGAAATCAACTAAAAATTCCCGGATCTGCCGGGGAGACATCGGCGGACAATATTTTTCGTATACGGGTTTCATTTCGAAACCAGCTACAATTTGTCGCATAAGACCGGAGCTTTTAAATTTACGATAAAAAAGGTTGAGCAGATTTTTCTGTGTTTTTATTTGTTTCTTGGACTTTTCAAGAGTACTTTTAGCTTCCCCCGCCCTCATTGCTTTTTCATATTGTTCCTGAGAATCGACATAGTTGATCATCCGGTCAACATTATCGGATTCCATAATTAATAAATCGAACACGTAATTTTCAGCTTCGAAAATTCCATTAAATTCCTGAAACCTTCTTTCATGGGTGTCTGAATACTCATCACTGAAATGGTTGCTTGATAAGTCAATCTCGCCGAGTATTTTATATATGATCGATCTGACATTTTTGTAGTTATCAATATCCTCGGATCGTTGTCCCATGAGAACGTATTCTTCAATAAGAAAAAAATCGTCATTCGGATTGTTCGTGTGGAATAAAGGGTTTGTAAGATAAAAACCCGGCAAAATATCGTTAGAAGAGAAATGCGTCTCTCTCAGGTCTTTCAATTTCCGGGTATTGACATCGGCTAATAATTCAAAAAGTTCTTTTCCGACAAGGCGAATAATTTGATTATGATGAAGTTTAATTTCCGACAATTTTTCCTTAATCAAGAAAACATCGTTCTGGTCGTGCTGCGGAGAAAGTTGATACATCCTGACAAGAGGTTCCATTTTGGCAACCAGGTTTTTATACTGACATTTAATTTCTTCCAAAAATAATTTTACAAGCGCCGTCTGTGCCAGAAAATCTATTTGAACTTCATGAGCAACCCTCGCTTTGTTTATGCCGTCGAGTAAAATGTCATTGCAGATGCGCTTCAGGGATTCTTTTTCAGCTTCGCAGAAATCCTTTTTATATTCTTTGAAGAAAAATTCCGTCCGGCTGTGCTTGACCGTTAAAAGAAAAGCAGCCTTTTTGAGAGAATTGTATAGCTGGGGGCTGATATGAACATCCAAGTGGATGTTATCCACTCCTAAGGACAATCTGTTTAGAGAATAATAAAGCTGATAACTTTTAATATCCAAATTTTCAATCGTTAGCGGTTGTTTTAGCGATTTCAATACGTTTAAACTTATCATAATGTCCTTCTCTTAAATTGATAAGCTACATTGATAGGCGTTTATTAAAAATAATTCATCCGCCAATGTTATATGGATAAAACAAGTCAACTTAATTTTTACTATCCCCATTCGCTTCGCTCAGGGGATAGTTCCACTTATGTTTCGAGCTTCGTTTCAGTTGCTCTCAACGAGTGTCATTACGACTTACGCTACAAATTCTACATCACTTCGTTCCTGAAATAGTTCGACCAACAAATTTCAGTGCGCTACGCTTCTGAAACTGGGGTCTCACTAAATTAACGGCAATATCCTCTGCTTTTGATAAGTTCCAGCGCTTTACAAAATCCCAATTCACAGGCTTTCTTAACGTCGCTGCAACCCTGTGTATTTTTTTCCAGCATAAAGTAAGCCAATCCCCGGTTATTGTAAGCGTTGGCGTTGTTGGGTTCCAATTTAATGGCTTTATTAAAGTCTTCGATAGCCATTTTGTAGTTCTTAAGTTTATTGTAATTAATTCCCCTGATATTATAGGCCTCGGAAAAGTCCGGCTTTAGACGAATGGTTTCGCTGCATTCATCGATGGCCTCTTTGTATTGACCAAGATTATTGTAAATAGTTGCGCGGTTAAAGTGAGCCAAAACCAGATCGGGTTGCAGACGAATAGCCGTATTAAAATCTTCAAGCGCAAGTTTATTGTCTCCCAGATTTTTATGAACAACGCCTCTTTGATTATACGTTTCGGCGTAGTCAGGCTGCAATGTAATAGCTTTATTAAGGTATTCGAGGGCCTTTTGCGGATCTGTATATTTTTTGCCGTCCCATAAAAGGTTTGCCTCGTTAATGAGATCCTCTGCGTTTTCGGAACTTTTTGAACAGGAACAAATCAATGTTAACGCCAAAACAAGAAAAATAAAAGTCACAAATTTTTTCATAATAACCCCCATTCTTTAAATATTTAATATTAAAGTTTACAGTATCATAATTACTTGGAAAATTTAATAAAAAATTACTTTTTATACATTGAGCATCGTCACTTTATATGCAGAAAAAACTCCGCAGGATTGATGTGAAGTTTAGCCGGAGGAATCCCTCGTAAAATATTCAGACGGCTGGAACCTTCTTTTATGATCTGGTCAGCCAGATAAATCATGTCACCACGCCGCCAATTGCTCTTGCCGTCATTTACAAGACGTAACACCAAGGGCAGGCTACGTTCGTCTTCATTTGGGTAATCCATGACAAGACCTATACTTCCGTCGCTTAGTTCGACAACAGAACCGATGGGATAAATCCCCATCATATGAATGAAACGCTTTAAAAGAATCGCATCAAAACTTTTGCCTGCTTCCGCCCACATTTGTCTGAGCGCTTCATCCGGGGTGTAAGATTTCGGTCGATAGACTGTTTCGGCGGTCATGGCTTCATAGACATCCGTGATATGCAGTATCTTCCCTATGAGACTCAGATGCCCGATAAAAAGAGTTCTGGGATAGCCGGTCATGTCAAGATTAAGATGGTGTTCGAACGGGCCCAGGATAATTCTCGATCTCAAAGACGGGGTGGCATTTAACATGAGAATCTTTCTAACACCGATCACGGGGTGTGCCTTTAAAAGATCCCATTCTTCATCGGTCAGCGTTCCGTGCTTCAGGAGAACTTCTTTTGGCACATCCACTTTCCCCAGATCGTGAAAAAGGCCGCAAATAACCAAATGCTCAAGAGCAATGTCCGATAATTCAATATGTCTTCCCAAACAAGCCGCCAAAAGAGCGACATTGACTGAATGGGCATATAAATAATTATCATAATCCTTGAGCGTTGTTAGTCCGATCATCAGGGTTGAATCTTCCTGGATCATGTCCACAAGGTTTTGGGCAACGCGTCTGCTTTTTCGTATGCCGACCATACCCTGATTGACTTTATTCGCTACTTCTCTCACCGCTTCAATCGCAGCAAAGTATCTTTTCCGTGCCTGCTCATACCGCTCATCTTCCGGGTTTTCACCCCCTGCTATATCTTCGTCGCGTTGCGGAGATAGCTGTATCCACGACACATCATGTTCACCCAGTTTTTGTTCCATCCATTCAAGAGGCTTGTCGTGTCTGATCGCATCATTCAACAAACGCAAAAAAGTGATAATATCTTCTGGTAAAACGTTTCGTGAAGATCTTAGAAAATTTACACTGCCGATGCCTCGCTTTGAAAAAAATTCCGCCATGTTATAAACGATAAATGCCGCATCCCTGCGGTAGGGAAGTTTTTCTCCTCCAAGGTGAAAACGACTCCGGTAAAGAAGAAGACTAATATCTCCACCGGTGGTTAGTTCATTGAGAATGTTCTGAAACAAACTGACACTGGTCTGGACAAGCTGATTATTGTCCTGATACATTCGTACGGTATTAATCATATGATACAGGGCTCTCAGAAAATCATGCCCTAATCGTTCTGGAATCGATTGCCGTTCCGACATGATTATTGTTCTCCTCTGTTTTTTTGGAAAAATTCTTTTCCTGCTTTACGCGCAATGCCGCGCAGACCGGGATAGAAACTTCGCCCTGCAGTTTCGATGACCTGCCTGGCTTCAGGTATTTTCAAGGCGACCAAAGCCAGCGCCGCGCCTTCACGATTCGCCGATTTTTTAAACCAGGCCATCCACTTTTGATGCATCAAGGTTTTACTTAGGAAGGCAACAGATTTAATCGATCCGCATTTCCCCAGCGTCTGGAAACATTCCATAATGTGTTCGGCCTGGGCAGCGCTAAATTTTTGATTTTGAAGATATTGTATCAAAAGATCTTCTGCGGTTTCATTTCTGAACTGGCCCATTTGTGCCAAAATCACCCGGCGCACCGATACGTCCGGATCGTTAATAAACTCAAAAATTAACGAAGTTTGATGGCCATGCGCCTGACCAATCGTCTTGATGGCCATGCGCCGAACGGTTGCCGAAGAATGTCGCGCCAGTTTCAAAAGATATTTTAAGGTCTTGTCTGCTTCCTGTCTGGATAGCACGAAAACAAGCTTCTCTGCTATTTTTTCATCAGAATTGTTAATCAGTGATTCCAGGCAGCTTATATCCTGGCGGACAAGCGCAATAATTGTATTTTCCACTATTTGTTCAAGCTGTGAAGGCTGTCCTAAAACAAAGAGATGCATGAGTGTCGTTACAGATCTTGGATGCAGGTGCTTAAAAATGCCGTCAAGTATTACCATTTGCTGCAAATTTAAATTGCTCCAAATACTCTCCAGTGGTTTTAAACATTTGGCGTCTGAAGAGATATCTTTATAAAAGGATTCAATCAGTGGACCTGCCCAGGATGTGCACAATCGTCCACTACCCAAAATTTTGCGCAAACCGTCAAGAACGATCAGAGCGGCTTCGTAATCATGACGATGATAAGAGCCTTCAAATTCCTCCAATAGAACTCCCAGGACAATTCTAAAATCTTTTTCTTCTTGGATTTGCAAAAGCATGTCTAATAGCATGTTCAGATGTTCTGTAATGGATGCTTTTTCTTCACGATCGACCATCTCCTGCAGCTCTATTTCTTCCTGCGGTGTCAGAATAAAATAGGATGGGTCAATGGTGATGCCGCCAAGGGCAGCGCTTCCGATGGTCTGGTCTTCGATTGGAGTGGTTCTCTCTTCTTTTTCGATTTGATCTGCGTCTTCAGGATAGGTTGTTTCTAATTTAGAAAGTTTATCAATCTGATCTGAATCTTGTTCTGAAATAAAGTCATCCGCTTTATAGAGCACATGATCAAAATGGGCTTCCCAGAATGCGGTTACAATATCTCCTTCGGGTTCGGTCGCCAGTACCGAATATCTGTGGATGATTGATAAAACTTCACTGGTTTCTTCCAGCTTTATTCCCGAAGTGAATTTCAGCCATCGGATGCCGTCCCGGAAAAGAGTGAAAGGTAGAGATCCTTCTTCAGATCGTCCTTTATGAACTTCTATCTCCTGACAGATTACGCGATCTCTTTCGACTTCAATTCTGATATCACCATATTGGCGAATGTAGGCCTCGATGATTTCGTGAAGTTGGCGGATGGAATTCAAACTGATGCTGTGACTTTCAGGATATAAAGATACATTTTTATATGTCAGTAAAAGATTCGAGAATAGTTTTTTGGTGTCCTCTAAAACAGTGCTCTGTACGTTCATTGCTATGCCATTTTAAATCATTCGTTCTTCTATTCTATAGAATCTGTGCAATCGAAGCAACTTTTTACAATATAACCGGATGTGAACCCACAAATTAAAGTAAATTTAATGACCAATCATTATTATTTTGACGCTATAACCGCTCTCGTTGTTCCCTCTAGGATCAGCTTTCTGCATGGAAAATGATAATTCGAATTTCCAATCATTAAAAGGGGTAGATTCGAATAATAAGAAAACTTTCTTTGTGAAAGTATAAGAAATACATCCTTTTATGTCAAGTCAATCTTGTCAATCGCCCTAAATCCGATGTACGCATTTTATGATGAGAAATGGAAAACTTTCCTGCTCGTTGACGCTTACTAGTCTTTCATTTTTCATAATTTATCCGTTGCTTTGTTTTAAAGTAAAAAAACCCGTTTTCGATTTGCTGATCATTTGCAAATTTGTTTTCGTAAAAGGTCTTCCTGCGATTCCGGGACGATATGTTTCCATTTTGCTTTATGATTTGAACGTTGAAATAAAACATTATCGTATATATCATAACAGATAATATCGATTAAACGAGATCTTTTATTCTTGCAGTCTATTTCATGTAAGGTTAAATCATACGAAAGGTTTTCTAGCTGTTTTTTCGTATATAATCCACTCCGGACCAGCTTTTGAATATCTTTTTCCCTGTGTTTATCGGAGTATTTTAATTTGCACCAAACCTGAACTAAATCTTTTGATTTAAATTTTATATTGGCCTTATCATACGAATAAACGGACCCGAGAATGAGTCTGCCGTATTGCACCCAATCTTGCTTATCATTCTTATTCATTTTCAAAGGTTTCGTTTCCGCTTGTTCCCTCACGGGTTTTTGCTCCGCCACACAAACTTTTTGATATAAAATATCAGCCATGCTTTGAGAAATGATGTGTTCCCATTCATTATGGAACACACCGTGATCTAAAATCTTTCCCCCTTTGTTATAAGAAATAATTTCCTTTACCCTGTGGCGTCTTTTCTTGCAGTCAATTTCTATCAGAGAAATGCTATAATCATAGTGCTGATATTGAATGGACTCTTCCATATTATATTGCTTGATACTCTCAATTTTTTCTTTTCTTTCATTATCCGTGATGGTTTTATAACTCCAGACCGTTTGAGTATCTGCGGCTTCCGTAATATTTTTTTTACTGTAATAGTAAACACTGCCGCTTTTGCTTTGTCCGTAAAACTCCCATGCTTGATGCCTTGCCGGTTCTGAGAAACAAATCATAGGGAATACAGAAACGAGCAGCCAAGGGACCCAAAGCCATAAGGAGATAACTAAAAACTTATTTTTTATCATTTTAAATCCTGACCATTATTTATTCTCCGCACGCCGCTATCGCCGATTGGTTGCACGTCAGCTTAGCATGTTTTGAATCGTTGTAAAGTATAAGTTAAATTAAGGGCAGACCCCATGACTTTTAGCGCTTTCCAACAATTCGCAATATCCCAAAGAACATGCCTTTCGCGCATCTTGACAGCCAAGGTCTATGTCGCCCTGATTAAAATAAACAAATCCTCTGCTTTGATAAGCCATCGGTAAATCGGGTTGTAATGTGATGACTTCATTAAAATCCTCGATGGCAAGTTTATATTGATTGAGTTTGGCGTAGGCAACCCCTCTGTTATGATAGGCATTGGCATAATCCGAATTCAGACGGATGACTTCATTATAGTCTGCTATGGCGCGTTGATATTGTCCGAGATTATCGTAGGCCATGCCCCTGTTGTAGTAAGCGACGGCAAAATCCGGTTTCAGACGGATGGCTTCATTGCAGTCTGCTATAGCGCGTTGATATTGCCCTACGATGTAATAAACCTTGCCCCGTATCAGATGCGCCGTGTAATTATTCTTGGTTACTTTCAGCGTATGATTCACAAGATCCAGACTGTTTTTCCAGTGACCGCATTGCCGCCATGTTAAAACAGCAAGAAAGAGTATGATGGCTATTCCCATTGGAAATAAAACTTTTCTGCGCATGTCTTCCCGTTGGAATAAAAGCGGTATGCCCCAGGCCAGCATGATACCGATGCCGATCGACGGTAGATAAGTATATCGGTCGGCTTCTGAACGGGCACCGAGATTAAGGATCGGTATAATCCCTATAACGGGAATGAGGGTTATTCCATACCATAACCATCCGACAAGACATGGCGGCAATCGTTTCATATTTAAAATAACGGTAATCGTGATCACGCCTATAAGGGAAGTCGCCCCCATGACCTGCCCGAGGGGAGGTTGATCCGGGAAAACGTAGAAAGCCGCCAGATCAAAAGGCCAGAAAGTTTTTTCCAAATATCCCACAAAAGAAACCAGTGCATTGGCGATCCGCAATTCCAGGGGGGAAAAATATTGTTGTATCTGCTCCGGGGAATTGCCAAATGGCTTATATTGCGTGTAAATGGTCATGATGGAAAAAACGGCTGATAAAATAAAAAAAGGTATTTTTTCCCGCAGTTGCCATAATGGAATTATGCCTGCCATTTTTTTCTCTGACAATGCCGGTTCACGAGTATCATATGTATTCCCATCTGGATTTTCTTTTCGGGAGTTGATTTGATTTACATTTTGCTTGGTGTAGAGAAGTGTCGTGCCTTTCACAACAGCTATTGTTTTCTGATCCTGGAGACGGCCCAGAGGCCAGTAATCGAGAAGTAGCAAAACAACAGGCAGCGTGACGACAACGGACTTGCTCATAAGGCCGCAGGCAAAACACAGCAGAACCAATAAATATCGTTTCATAGTCGGTTTTTCCGTATAAAAGACATACAGATACAATGTCAGCATCCAGAAAAACGCACTTAAGACGTCTTTACGTTGAACAATAAAGGCGACAGATTCCACCCTCAGGGGATGAAGGGCGAACAAAGCAGCGACGAATGCACTTTTCCAGACGGAGCCGGTCATCCTGTGGAAGACTGCAAACAGCAGCAATGTATTCAGGATGTGAAATATCAAGTTTGTGAGATGGTAGCCTCCGGCATTCAACCCGTAAAATTGATAATCGAGCATCCACGAGATCCATGTCAAGGGAAACCAGAACTGACCATAGGTTGAACTGAAAGCCCAGCGAATTCCTTCCAGAGTGATACCGGATTGGATGTATCTGTTGTCGACGATATAAAAATCATCATCGATATTGATGAAATAAAACTGATTAACCTGCCAGTAAACAGCAAGCGTCATCAAAGTTAAAAAGATATAAACTGTAATTTTTAAACGAAAGTCTTTTTTATTGAACATGGTAACCTGAAAATATATTTATACCATATATTAAATTATTGCTCAGCCATAATTTGATTATTTTTTAATGAGACCCAAATTTCAGAAACGAATAACCTAAATACCCTAAAGGGCACCATGGGGTCACTATAGGCCGAGCGGGA
>CAYZRT010000090.1:0-12307 GCA_964480875.1 uncultured Smithella sp.
TCAGATTGTCATCAACTACGACATTGGTTCTCATTGCTTGCCTCCTATGTGTATCATTTGCTCATATTATACACATTAAGGAGTTTGTTGAAAAGGTATTTTTTAAGGGGCAACTGATAGTTTTAATGGTGCGAATGTTAGGTTTGCCAATCATTAAGTATAGTGTTCCCAGAATTCCCCCACGAGCAGTGGTTTTGGTTTCACCAACGATAGAAGACAAAACCGTGGCAGAAGAGACGGGGTGAAAGGGTGGATAGTGATTAGTGGCTGGTGAGGCATAGCGAGCGGCTTTGGTGCGTGTTTAGAAAAAGTCTTTCTTTTGTAATACTTCAAACTTCTTTCTCGCCAAAAACCCATAAGATATATACAGGCCGACAAGATCGAAGACAGCAAAGACGATGGCTAACCCGACTGTAATGGGAATATCTTCTATTCGAAAATCCTTCATTATCTTTATTTTTGCACCTAATAGCATGATCGCAGCGCCAGCAGCGCCAAACGGCATAAGCACAACCAACCACGATGCTAAAAAAGAGAACCATACTAGTTTTGTTTTTTCAGAAGCGGTTGGAATCCGCTTGTTATCTTGAAGAAATTTGGACACAGTCAGAACGGCAGCTGCTATTAATGCGACAATTGATGCGCCATGATTTAACTTGATACCCAAGATATTCAATAGCAATACAAGAACCAATATTAGAACTAAGTATGCAAGACTAAAACGTAGAACGTATTTGAATATACTAACTTCCTGTACCATAAGGTAACCCTTTCCAAAATCTAACATTGTTTATGTGGATCGGTGCTAGAGAATGTTTAAGGTGTCATTACCCCGCGATGCTTCGCATGGGGGATAGTGCCACCATCAAACGTCACTATCCCACGGCACTTAGTGCCTGGGATAATTCAACCATCAAGTTTCAGCGCGCTACGTTTCTGAAACTTGGGTTTCACTAAAACTCATAAAGTTTTTCGCCAGGAATAACCGTGAATTTATTCTTCGACAGAACTTCAATGGCCTTTTCCGGGTTGTCGAAGCGGAAGATGATGACGGCGTTTTCGCCGCTTTTTTCCACGAAGGCGTAAAGGTATTCCACGTTGATTTCTTCTTTGGACACCATTTCCATGATACTGTGCAGGCCGCCCGGTTTGTCGGGAACTTCCACGGCGACAACAGGGGTTTTGCTGACGCGGAAACCTGCGTCTTTTAGAACCTTGTTGGCCTTTTCCACATCATTGACGATCAGGCGCAGAATGCCGAAATCAACCGTTTCGGCCACGGATAACGTGCGGATATTAATATTGGCGTCTTTAAGAACACGTGTTGCGTGCTCCAGCGTGCCGGGTTTGTTTTCCAGAAAAACGGATATTTGTTCTACCTTCATTGTGTGCCCCCTTGTATGAATGATCTCATCATTGTATTATTAAAACTGACATAATTGCTGAAAATCGAAGTTTACTTAATACTGGATTCCCGCCTTCGCGGGAATGACAAACAGTAAATTAAATGCGGCGTTTATCTATAATTTTGGATTCGGATTTTTTAAGCGTGTTGGGCTGAACAAGTTTTACGCGTGCGGCGATGCCCAGATAATCTTTCATGTTCTTGGTAATTCTTTGTTCAATTTTCTGCAGCTCTTTGATGCTGCCGGAATCGCTGCATATCTTGTCGTTGACTTCCACCTGTAAATCCAGTGTATCCAGCGCGCCTGCTTTATCAATGACGACCTGATAATTCGGCTCCAGTCCTTCGATATCCACCAGAATGGCTTCTATCTGCGAAGGGAAAACATTGATGCCACGGATAATCAGCATGTCGTCGCTCCGTTTTTGTACCCTTTCCATCTTGATGTGAGTACGACCGCAGCGGCACGGTTCGGTAATCAGACGTGAAATGTCGCCGGTTCGGTAGCGAATGAGCGGATTGGCTTCCTTGGTGATGGTGGTGAATACCAATTCGCCGTCGGAACCTTCGGGAAGAACTTCGCCGGTTGTCGGATTGATTGTTTCCACGATGAAATGATCTTCAAAAATGTGCATGCCATGGCGGCCTTCCAGGCATTCCATAGCCATGCCCGGTCCGATGACTTCCGACAAGCCGAATAAATCCAGCGCGGTGATGCCGAATGCTGTTTCAATATCATCGCGAATCGCGTTGTTCCATGGTTCTGCTCCGAAAATACCGACACGCAGCTTAAGCGATTTCATATCCATGCCCATCGCCTTGCCTTCTTCTGCCAGATGCAAAGCGTAGGAAGGCGTAGAACAGATGACGGTCGGGCCGAAATCCTGTAAAATCATCAGTTGTCTTTTGGCGTCTCCTCCTGATATTGGAATGACACTGGCGCCGATTTTTTCCGCGCCGTAATGCAGACCGAGGCCGCCGGTGAACAAGCCGTAACCGAAGGCATTGTGAATGATATCGTTTTTGGTGATGCCCGCGGCAACCAGACAACGTGCGATAAGATCAGACCAGATTTCGATGTCTTTTTTGGTGTAACCGAAAACGGCGGATTTTCCGCTGGTGCCGGACGATGCATGCAGGCGAACAACATTGCTCATGGGCACGGCAAACAAACCAAAAGGATAATTATCACGCAAATCTTTACGCGTCGTGAAAGGAAGCTTTTTCATGTCGGCGATGGTTTTTATCTCATCCGGTTTGACTTTGGCGGCATCAAATGATTTTTTATAAAAACCGACGGTATGGTAAACCCTCTCCAAAGTCTGCTGCAATCTTTTGATCTGCAAGGCCTTGATGACTTCACGGGGCATGGTTTCAAATTCTTCGTTGTAGATCATGATTTTATCTCCCTTTATTTTTTAACAGATACCGGTTTGTGAAGAAGTCTAACAAAACTTTTTCCCTCTGGCAAGAATCTTTCTAGGAGCAAGAAGACATTATAAAGAATTATTGTGTAACAATTTATCGGCAAGCATTATGCCCAAGACGGTTTTGGCGTCGATGATCTTGCCTTTTTCGATGAGTTTGATCGCCCGGGAAAAGCTGACCGGCATGGTTTCAATAAATTCATCTTCGTCGGGTGTAAGCGGCGCATGGATTAAATTTCTGGCTAGAAAAAAATACATATATTCATTGCAGTATCCCGGCAGGAGGTAACCTTCAAAGAGCTTGATAAAGGTTTTGGCTTTAAAACCCGTTTCTTCGGCCAGTTCCCGCTGAGCGCAGACAGCGGGAGATTCTTTTTCAACATCAATGGACCCGGCTGGAATTTCCAGTAGATTCTTTTTAACAGCGTTACGATACTGTTTGATTAAAAGCAGATCATTTTTTTCATTAATGGCAACTATCGCGACGGTGGGTTTATGATTAATCACGCTTTGTATGGCTGTTTTGCCGTTGGGCAAATCAAATTCTTCTTCCCAGACATCGAAAATTTTACATTGGTATGCCATCTTGGATTTGTATTTTTTCATTAATGAGTCCCTTATTTCAATTCGTCTTGATGATGGATAAAAGATGCTGTTCGATTTCTTCCTTGGGCAAAGCTCCGGTGACGCGATGCACCATTTTGCCTTCTTTAAAGAAAAGCATGGTGGGAATACTGCGAATTCCATATTGCGAAGCGGTAAGCGGATTTTCATCAACATTGAGTTTAGCGACTTTTACTCCGTTGGCATAATCGGATGCCAGCTCATCAATAATGGGAGATAATGTTCTGCAGGGACCACACCACGGCGCCCAGCAATCCACCAGAACCGATGAGTCAGATGTGAGGACTTCACGGGCAAATGTCTGGTCGGTTACGTCTAAAGGCAAAACTTTTTGCTGAGGAATAATCAGCGGCTCGTGACATTGACCGCATAATGGTTTTTGATCCAGACGATTTTCGGGCATTCTGTTTTTTGTACCGCATTTAAGACAACGAATAATTAATTCTTCCAGAGACGCTCCGCATTTGCCGCAGATAGACCGTCCCTTTAGTTTCTGTTTCGGTATTCTGTTTTTTGTACCGCAGTTAAGACAGCGGATGATTACGTTGTCGGGCATATGTATGGACATTGGTTATATTATCTCTTTTTTACCGGAAAAAGGCAACTTATATAGCGACGTTAACCGATATTGGATTAAGCATGCGAACAAGTTCCGTTGTCGGAAGCTTTGCCAGCAAACCACGACTACCCGCGTTAATAAATATTTCCGGCAGGTCGATTATTGTTTTTTCCATGTAAACAGGTAATAATTTTCTTGTTGCAAAAGGCGATGTGCCACCTACTTTATAGCCGGTGTGTTTTTCCGCCACTTCAGGCTTGCATGGTGAGATTGATTTCACACCGATGGCACGGGCCAGCGCTTTTGTGGAGACTTCCTTGTCACCATGCATTAAAATAATCAGCGGTTTGCCTGTTTCATCCTCCATGATCAGTGTTTTAATAACACCATGTTCATTAACCCCAAGCTTTTTTGCGGATGCTTTTGTTCCTCCCCTGTCCTCATACTGGTAAGTATTTAGAGTAAAATCAGCTTTTTGTGATTTTAGGGCTAAAATAGCTGGTGTTGTCGGAAATTTTTCTTTACTCATTGGTCATTATAATAATAATGAAAAATAAAAAAGCAATATACATGATGAAAAAGCTGTGGGACAATCTCGTTCCTGGTAAAAGGTTCTTCAGAAAACATTGAAGAACAGAAAAGAAACGGGTACGTCAATATTGGTTGAAAGTCTCTTTTGCGGGTAAAACCATGAAAATAAAACAACTTACAATTATTCTGATTACTGTAATATCCTCATTCTTAGTAGTTGAATTTTTGTTTCGACATTATGTGGCCCACACAACATCAAGTCCGACATTGGTTAGAGAAAATTGGATAAAGAAATATTGGCTAAAAAACAGCATGGGCTATCGGGATTTTGATTATAGTGTTGATGAGTTAATAAATAAGAAAATTGTTCTCATTGCGGGTGATTCCATAACGGGTGGCGTAGGCATCAATGACAATAAGAATCGATACACAGATATTCTTCAAAGAAAAATTGGTGATCAATGGCAAATCATTAATCTTGGTATTCCCGGATATAATATGCGCCAAAAAATGAATGCCATAAAAATCTATCCATATAAAGAAAATGTTAAATTGATCATTATCCAATTTTACTTTGATGATTTCGTTCCGGTCTGTTTTCAATATTGTGGAACTCCACCGATTTATGCCGGCGATTGGGCCATTCCAGAATCATCGTTATATGCTATTGTTCGAAAATCATATTTTGTTAATTATGTATATTGGAGATTATATGAAATTACATTCGGTTTTAGAAAAAACTTAATAAACCAAATGAACTCATATCTTAATCATTGTGTTAAAAGCCATAAGGAGCAAATATGCCGTGATACTTTTTATTACATGCAGGAGATCATGGACTTCTGCAAGCAAAACAAAATAAAATTAGTTGTGTTAAATATTCCTCATTTAGAAAAAAATGAAATAATGACGAAATTAATTAACGATTTCTGGGAAAAAATGAAAAGTATGATTGAAAATAATAACATCCCCACCATAGATGTTACCGCTAAATATACACCACATACAATATCGCACTTGAGAGTGAATATGTCGGATTATCATCCCAACGAGAAGGCACATAAAATTATAGCTGACTTTTTATTTGATGAATTAACGAACATGAATCTGATTTCAACTATAGAAAAAAGTGAATAAAATAAATTTAATCATTACATGACCACTAAAGCTCCACTGCTTATGATTTCAGACCTATGACCCTATGGAATGGCCTCTTGAAGATTTCGTTTGATAAAAAAATTATTTCATTCTCTTGATTTTACTTTTATTTTAAGTTATTTGTTCGGCACATTTCTTTTTGGAGAGAACATTGCAGCTCAACCCTTGCGCAAAGCATAAAGTTATCCGTGATTCCGTTCGAAATTTTGCGGAAACAGAACTTGCTCCCATTGCGGCCGAAATAGACCGCACGGCGACTTTTCCCCTAGACGTTATCGGGAAAATGCGTCCATTGAATTATTTTGGTCTGCAGGTATCCAAAGAATATGGTGGAGCAGCCCTGGATTCCATCAGCGCTGCAATTGTTGTGGAGGAGATTTCCCGTGTTTGCGCGGCGATAGGTTTGTGCGTTACGGTACATAACGGTGTTGCCGTTTATCCTGTCATGCAGTTCGCAACTCATGAACAAAAAAAACAGTACCTGCCCAAACTTGCCAGCGGTGAGTTTATCGGCGCCTTCAGTCTGACGGAAGCCAATGCCGGTTCAGATTCCGCAAGCGTGGAAACGACAGCCGTCAAGAAAAATAATGAATACATCTTAAATGGTACGAAAATCTTTGTCACAAACGGTGGCGTTTGTGACGTGGCGTTGATTTTTGCGCTGACCGGTTCTGAGCCGGGGAAACCACAGAGCAGTGTTTTTATTGTGGAGAGTAAATATGCTGGATTTTTACGCGGTGAGTTGGAAGACCTTTGCGGCATGCGTGCCAATCCGGTTTCTTCATTGTTTCTGGAAGATTGCGCTGTTCCGGAAAATAATTTATTAGGTAAAATCGGCGATGGAATGAAAATAGGTTTAGCTACATTGGACAACGGCCGTATCGGTGTTGCGGCGCAGGCTTTGGGTATTGCCCAGGGAGCATTTGAAGCCGCGGTAAAATACGCCAAGGAAAGACAGCAGTTTAAAAAACCTATCGCATCTCTCCAAACCATTCAAAACTATATTGCCGATATGGCTACGGAAATTGCCGCGGCACGATTACTTTTATATCGTGCCTGTTCGTTGAAGGACGAAGGCGCACCTTTTAGCTGTGAGGCGTCAATGGCGAAACTTTATTGCAGCACGGTTGCCTCCAAAGTTACTTCTCTGGCCGTGCAGATTCACGGCGGTTACGGATACAGCAAGGAATACGATGTGGAAAGATATTTCCGCGACGCCAAGGTTACGGAAATTTATGAAGGCACCAGCGAAATTCAGCGCATGGTTATCGCGCGTGCTGTTTTGTCCAAGTTGATTTTTTAAATTATGCTGAAACTGGTCGTTTGTATAAAACAAATTCCCATGGTTACGGAACTGCCGTGGGATGAAAAAACCGGAACGCTTCGACGCGATCTTGCCGCCGGAATGATGAACCCTGCCTGCAAGCATGCCCTGGAAGCTGCCCTGCAAATCAAGGAAAACGTTAAGGCAAAAATTACAGTCATTACCATGGGGCCGTCCGCTGCCGAAGAAGTGCTGCGCGAAGCGCTGGCTTTGGGCGCTGATGAAGCCATTTTAATTTGCGATCGGCTTTTGGCCGGTTCGGATACTTTTGCCACGTCTTTAATATTGAAGGAAGCGATAAAAAAGAAATGTCCTAAGTTTGATTTAATTTTATGCGGAGCCTATACTGCGGATAGCGAAACCGCACAGGTCGGTCCGCAACTGGCAGAGGAACTGGATTTACCCGCCGCTGCTTATGTGGAAAAAATGGAAATTTCAGGAAGGACGTTGCGAGTCCGCCGACTGGTGGATAATTTCCGCGAAACATTGGAAATGGAATTTCCTGCACTGGTCACGGTTTCCATGGAAAATTATAAGCCTCGCTATTCAAGTCTTAGCGGTCTGGAAAAGGCATTTGATGCAAATGACGTTATCATTCTGAATGCCAAAGCTCTAGATCTGACTGCTTCATCCATTAAAACCAAAGGCTCGCGCACCAAAGTGCGCAAGGTTTTTTTGAGAAAAGCACAGAAAGGCAATATTCTTCTGCAGGGCGCGGCTTCTACAGTCGTTACTGAATTTTTAGACAAGTATCAAAGAAAAATCGGCACAGTGATTGGTAAATCCATTGAGGCAAAAAAGCTCGATGATGAAAAGTAGAAAAAAGAGTATCTGGGTATTTGGTGATTACCGCAACTATTATCAAAATCGCGTTACCCTGCAATTGATTGCCAGAGCCGTGGCGCTGGCCAAAACCATTAACGCGGAAGTATGCGCGTTGATTTTCGGCCATGAAGTAGATGAATGGATTATGGAATACACGGCTCATGGCGCGGATAGAATACTAGCGATTGATGACCCCGCACTGAAAAGTTACAGCACGGAAAGATATCTGGCCATCATTGAAAAATTAGCCAAAGAAAGAGAACCGGACATTATCCTGATTGGCGCCACTGATTTCGGCCGTGAGTTCGCACCGCGGCTGGCCAAGCGCCTGAAAACAGGTTTATCTGCTGACTGCGTCGGTCTCGATATCACCGAAGACGGATTATTATTGCAGATAGCGCCTTCCTTTGGAGGCAATATGCTGGCGGAAATTGTTACGGAATTTCATCGTCCCCAGATGGCCACGGTTCGTCCGGGCACCTTCAAGGAAATTCCTCACGATAATCAGCGGAAGGCCTTAGTTGAACGTCTTCCTCTGATGAAAAGCCTGCCCAAAAACCGCGTTCGGCTCATCGAGTATGAACGCTCCGTGGAAAAAGAACATACGATTGAAAATGCTTCCGTGATCGTTTGCGGCGGCCGCGGCATGGGCAACAAGGAAAAATTTAAAAAACTTCAGGAACTGGCCAAGCTTTTAGGCGGCGATGTCGGCGCCACCCGTCCGGTGGTTTACGCGGGATGGGCGGATCACGGTGCGCTGGTTGGGCAGGCGGGTAAACATATCAAACCGAAAATTCTTTTTTCCTTCGGTATCAGTGGCGCTATTCAGCATACAGCAGGTCTTGGTGAAGCGAATTTCATTATCGCTGTCAATAAAAATCCTCAGGCGACCATGATGAAAATGGCTGATGTTGCCATCATCGGTGATGCGAGTGATGTGCTCAATCATTTAATTAGAGAAGTAAAAAAACGAATCAGAGAATGATTTCCTGTGGAAAACAAGCCTTTGGTTAATCAAGTCTTGACATCTTACTCAGGCGAAGAAGTTCTAAAGTAACGCACACCAACGAAAATCAGCATGCCGGCAAATATCAGGCGCAGGGTGTTATTTGCAATGAGATGGGCGATGTTTCCACCCAGATATGTGCCCAGCATAATTCCGGGAATCAGCCCCCAGAGAATTCCTTTTTCGATATTTCTCATCTTCCAGTGAGTGAAAGCACCAATGGCACCTGTGGGAACCATGACCAGAAGGGATGTTCCCTGTGCCACATGTTGGGTAAATCCTGTCAGGATCACCATCACGGGGATCATGATCGTTCCGCCGCCGACCCCCATCATGCCGGAAAGAAATCCGGTGAAGGCTCCCGTTGTCAAAAGAATAATTATTTTTGAATAAGCGGGAACAGTGCCGATAAAATTGGTCAGATAAGGTTTCAAAAACAAAAGAACCGAACAAACAATCAGAAAAGCTCCAAAGTATTTTTTCAGTTTCTTTTCCGTGAGAACATTGCAGTAACGCGCGCCAAATGGTGCAGTAAGTATCGCCGTTAGCGCCAAAAGGGCAGCGGCGGCAACATCTATGGAGCCGTTTGAGGCATAAGTTATTGCTCCGCCAAATCCCGTAAAGACCAGCGCCACCAGACTGGTGCCGTGAGCCTTGTGCTGGGTAAGCTTCAAAACATCGACCATCAGCGGAACCATGATTAATCCGCCGCCGATGCCCAAGATTCCGCCAAATGCGCCGGCCGTCAGCCCGATGAATAAACTAGAGATTATTGTTGTTGCCATTGGAGCCACCTCCAGCAGGTGCTGAAGGCGTCCCATGTTTAAGAAAGCGCCCTCCTGTAGAATTGTGCATTTTCCCCCGTGCGAGAGATGCGAAAATTCCTCCGCAGCACAGAACACTCAAAATGGAAAAAATAAGTTTGGTACTTTTTAAAAAGAGATGATGATTGGTTTGTGAAATGGGATGATTGCCCAAAATCAAAGCGAATACCAGCAGGGTAATGCCCATGCTGAACATTTGGCCGGTTAACCTCATTGTTCCCATTGTGGCCGAGGCCACACCGTAAAATTTGTTTTCCACCGAACTCATGGTGGCATTGGCATTGGGTGAAGAAAAAAGAGCAAAACCGATACCCAATACGAAAAGGCATGCCAGAACATAGTTCGTGCTGGTGCTGGTATTGAGAAAAATCAACAGGACAAGACCGATTACCGTAATGGCCATTCCGGTGGAAGCAATGATTTGCGGTTCGAAATGGTCGGAAAGTCTTCCGGCAAAAGGTGAAATAAGTGCCTGCATAACGGGAGCAGTGATAAGAATAATTCCCGCCTCGGAGGGCGTCAGAAATTTGATATTTTGAAGATAAAGACTGAGAAGAAAATTGATGACGAACGTGGCGCTATAATTAATCAGAGCGGCCAGATTGGAGAAAGCAAAAACTTTGTTGTTTAAGAACAAGTGTATATCCAGCAAGGGGAAAGAACTCTTCAGTTGTCTGAAAATAAATAAAATAAGAAAACAAAATCCCGTAAAGATTAAAATCCACGCTCTGGTAATAGGCAATTGGGAAAAACCATACATGATCGCAAAAAGAGCGATAGCGTAAATCAATGAACCGGCTAGATCAAAATGATCTTCTTCATTTGTTGGTGATTCCTCCACAATCATTGTTATAGTGATATAAAAAATGGCTACACCCAACAGAACAGTAAAAAGAAAAATGTATCGCCATCCGAGATATTGCGTAAGCATTCCGCCGATGAAAGGACCAATTGTCAGGCCGACATAAACGGCGGTTATATTTATGCCCAGCATCTTGCCGCGTTCTCCCGGAGGATACGCCGAAATCAGCATAGCCGTGCCGGTGCTGAAAATCATGGCACCGCCTATTCCCTGTACCGTACGGGCGGCAATTAAGAAAAATTGTGAGGGAGACCAGATGCAAAATGAAGAAGCCACAGTAAAAATTAATGCTCCATAGATATAAAATCTTCTACGACCATAGATGTCGGCCAGGCGGCCTAAAGGAATCAAGGTTATGGCGGCCGCCAGGATAAAAGATGTTGCCACCCAACTAAGCGTCAGGGCGGTCATAGAGAATTCTCCGGCGATAGCGGGCAGGGCAACATTAACAGCGGATCCCATAAATGGCGTTAAAAAGGAACTGAGAGTTGTAACGATTAGAATGTACAACTGTCTATTGTTTGAGGCTAATTTCATTGAATAATTACAAACGATTAAATCATATACCAGGGAATGTTTTTTTAAAAAGTGCGGAGAATGCATCTTTGCCGCAAGCCATCATCAGCGTGACAGGCATCACTTTTTTAGCCTGTCTGAGCGTCTTTTGAGTCAGGTCACGAATGTCCCACTGGGCATGAGCGTCGGTGCGAAGACGTGTCAGATGGTACATTTCGCGGGCGTTTAATTTCATTAAAACTCTTTTGCGGTGCGCATTGGTCAAAACATAAGCGGCGGCCAGCGGCGCTTTGTTCCGGATTTGCTCATAGGCCTTTTGTGTGTTGTTTATTATTTCCAGAAAAGCTTTTTGCTGCCCGATCGCTTTAATGGAAGGTGGTACGGTGACCCCCAGCTGTGGATTATATTCTTGAGATATTATTGTGGACATACGGTGTCGTTTTAATTGGGCGAAACAGCTGGAACTTAAAATAAGATCAAATTGCAGATCAACATTTTCCAGTTCCCTTAACACGGAGTCATGCATCTGTAAATTTGCATAGGCCGTTTTAAACAAAGCCTTTTTAGCCTGCGGAGTCATTTTCCCGGTTATGTTCAGGCATTTGGAATAATTGATGTCGGACGAAGAAAACAGCAAAGCGGCCGCAACCCGGTTATCAGCAGCGGGAGTGTAATAAGTCAATTGTACATCGGATAATTTTTTAGAACCGGCAGGATGTTTTTCCAATAAATCAGAACAGTGGCGACGAAGCTTTTGTTTGGTGAATTTATCGTAGTCAGTTGCCTGAGTGTAGCGAATCAAAGAAGGCGCTATTTCTTTTGTGACGGCAAAGAGTTTTTCGCTGAATTCCTTGGCTTCAGCCAAAGGGTGAGCAGCCATTCGCCGGAGCATTAATTCGAGATTACGAGCGTTAATGGTCATGCCCAGTTGTGTTTGTGTAGCCATCGATATGGCATAGCGGGCATCTTCCTTCGCCCAGCCTTCCAGAAGCGATTTGTTCGCCGGATCGGCTGCCAGAGCTTTATGTTTGTCAAAAATATATGGTCTTAGTTTCTCATAGAGTGCATGATAATAATTATTTTGTGCGTCGACCGTGGAGACGAATAAATCAGTCAGATTAGCCTGTTTGATTTCTTCCGGTATGATAAAGTCTTTATTAAAAAGAACATAGCGCTGTGATTTTTCCGTAAACGAACAAAGACGGAATTTTTCAATCTCTTCAACAAGGAAGCGGGATACTCCAAT
>CAYZRT010000091.1:0-12239 GCA_964480875.1 uncultured Smithella sp.
AGCGCCGCTCGAAGCGTTAGTGGAGCTATCCTAGGAGCGTAGCGACGTAGGATAGAGAGATCAGAAGCGTAGCGAAGTTTGTCCCTGCCACCTGAAGGTGGCGAGATAATTCGCTCTAAGATTTTCCGATCACTACGTTTCGGAAAATCAAGGCTCATTAAAGCGCAAGGCGTAGCGACACTCGCTGAGAGCGAACGAAGTGAAGGGGGACATCGAATTAAGTATACTGTCCCCGGATTTAAGATTTGATTCCGACTTTAGCTTTTGAATTTTCTTATTGACATTTTTATTTGTAAAACGGTATACGTAGGTACCTAATATATTTTCGCAGGAGAAAATATGACAGACTCCCTTATTGATTCAAAAAAAGCAGCAAAATTACTCAATATTACCCCTCAGCAAGTTCGTAATCTATGCCGTGACAATCGGCTTAAGGCAAAGCAAATTGCTGGTACATGGGTGATTAATGAAAATGATTTATATGCATTTTCAGAAAAAACGAACTATCGTGTGGCAGAGGATCAAGCAACTTACTACTCACACGATGAGATGGCCTCACTAAAAAAACCAATAGCATTGAGTTTTTTTAGTGGTGCAATGGGATTAGATATTGGATTAGAGCAAGCTGGTTTCCAAACCATTTTGGCATGTGAGATTGATAATGCTTGTCGTAAAACGATTCTCAAAAACAAGCCTAAAATTGCGCTAATTAATGATATAAACAAATATAGCGGAGATGAGATAAGGAAGGTTGCAGGATTAACGAAAAATGATGAGATTGATTTGATAGTTGGTGGACCGCCTTGCCAAGCTTTCAGCACTGCCGGAAAAAGGCAAGGATTTGATGATGAAAGAGGTAATGTTTTTTTGACATATCTTGAAAGAATAAAAGAATTACAACCAAGATTTGCAGTAATTGAAAATGTCAGAGGCATATTATCTGCACCCCTGAAGCACCGACCGCATGATAACAGAGGTTTTGGATACCCGCCATTAACACCAGAAGAAGAAAAAGGCGGAGCACTGATGTATATTTTAAATCTTCTGAGTCAAACCGGTTATGGGATTACTTTTAATTTATATAATGCAGCAAATTTTGGTACACCACAAAAAAGAGAACGCGTCATAATCATTTGCAGCCGGGATGGGCAGAAACTGCCATATCTCGTGCCAACGCATTCTGAAAATGGTGAGCATAAACTGCCAAAATGGCGGACATTTCAGGAAATTATTAAGGGGCTACCTAAACAACAGCACCATCTTAATTTTCCAGAGAAACGGCTAAAATATTATAGGATGTTAAAACCAGGGCAGTATTGGCGTCATTTACCGACAGAACTGCAAAAAGAAGCATTGGGCGCATCTTACTATGCAGGTGGTGGCAAAACAGGTTTTTTACGAAGGTTGGCTTGGGACGAACCAGCCCCAACGCTCGTCACGCACCCAGCGATGCCTGCAACAGACTTAGCACATCCAACTGAGGACAGGCCGCTTAGTATTGAAGAATATAAGCGCATCCAAGAATTTCCTGATGACTGGATAATTGAAGGCAATTTGACAGACCAATATAAACAAGTAGGAAATGCTGTGCCAATAAAACTTGGATATGCTGTTGGAAATTTGCTAATTGAAACAATGAAAGGAAGGAAGATCAAAGTATTTAAAGATTTTAAATATTCAAGATATTTGAACACCAATGAAATAAGTTGGGAAATAAGTTTTAATAAGAAAAGCAGTAATGAAACAAAACAAACTGTTCAAATGGCATTGGCTATCTAAAAAGCTTTTATCTTTGCCAAGGATTATCGGGCTCGATGGCAAGAGCGTCTGGATTATAAGAGAGAGCATCAAGTACAAAAGCGCGAAATGATTCTTCCGAGCATTGAACGCCATATTTCGAATTAAGTGTTTTCCATTGATAATCACCAGAAATTGCGTCGATCCTGAACCATTTTTCAATCGAAGTTCCCATCCGTACTCGACTGCTTGAACTGTTTTCTGAATTGCTTCTGTTTTTTATTTGTAGTAGCCCCCCTGTACTACTGCAAAAATCAACACTACGGATTGTTTCACCCCAAGCGCAATGCCAATCCTTGGATTTTAACTTTGTTGCCAGGTATTCTTCCAATAGAAGACCAAGAATATTTTCTGCAGACATAGAAAGACGGTGTGCATATTTAATTTTATTCAGTGCTGAATCGTCGAGGTGGGTTAATCTACCTTTAATAATAACATCTATTATAGGATCTGCTATAGTGCTTGGGAGGTTTGAACGGTGTATAGAGATTCTATTGTTATAGGCATCATAATATTTTTGTACCCATTTTTCTATTACAACCTTTCCCGTATCGTTTTTTGTACCAATACTAGATGGGGCTAAGGCTGTATGATTCATACATGCCAGAAAAACAAATTTTACACCAGATCGCCAATCAATACCTAATTCTTTAGCTTTTGCTTGGGCGAATTCAAGTGTTCTTCTTTTCTCAATAGAATTCAAGGCTTCATTGAATTTCATTTTTCAGCTCTCTTATTATTTTTATGGTTGTTGATCTTAAACTTTTTTGATCACGGACTTCGTGTTCCCAAAACCGTAAAACCTTAATATCAGATTTTTTCAAAAAGGCGTTTATGCTTCGATCTCTTTGAATGTTTCTGGCAATTTTTGCAGACCAAAATGATTCCCGTGTCTTGGGAATGTGTCCACACATTTTACATCCATGCCAAAAACATCCATCTATAAATACAGCAAGTTTCCGTACAGAAAAATATATGTCAGGTTTTCCTTTTATGGTTGCATCATTTAAATGCCACCCTTTTACCCCTAACCGAACAAGAGCCATTTTTAATGGTAATTCCGTCGATTTGTTATTTTTACTTCTAATAGCGGCCATTGTTGCTGAACGCTTTTTAGTAACATTGTAGAACTTACCATTTTTCAGATACTTTTTGAGTATTTTTTCCATATAATTGTGGTCAGATATTGAAACACAAGTTTTCAACCTTCATTTAACATTTTATGATCTTTTGATGACGCGTGATAATTGATTCGAGGCAAATAATACTATTATAAAATTACATTGCAAGGGAAAATAAGGTGGAGTCAAATCCCGCTTCGTCCCTATCAATCCCGACACGTCGTGGATTGGCGGGATATCCCTATTTGCTGCGCAAAAGGGACAATTCTTAATATTCTCATGCTTCCGCTACGTTTCGGGGATTTTTTTAAAGATGCACGTTCCACGTCACTGTGTTCCTGGGATACCACGGATATCTTCGATATCCTCCGCTAGCGCGGGATAATTCAACTTACGTCTTAATCTTCGTTTCGCTCGATTTCGACGAGTTTCATTAGTTCCACTAACGCTTCAAATCCCGCGGCTCTTTGAGCCTGGGATAGTTCGACTAGAAAATTTCAACGCACTTCGTTTTTGAAATTTAAGTCTCACTACTTCGCACAGCTTGTTTTCAGCGAGTCTCATTAAAGTTTGGTCTCATTATCAGAGCGTGTCACTAAATCAACTCAGCTTTTCAACGCGGCAGGGTACATACCGGTGCAGGGGCGTTGCGGCCAATTGGTCGCGGTATGTGTTTTTTGTGAGACGGTTGACATTGATGCCATAGGCTCTGCCGTTTTGCACCAGTCCGAAACCGTGGGGGATAAGCACCTGTCCTTTTCTGGTTGCATCGTTCACCTCTGCCTCGATGGTTTCCGCGCCGGCATCGGTGACGATTCTGACTTTTTCGCCATCGGCAATGCCCAGAGCTTTCGCGTCTTCGGGATTGATGGCAAGGGTGCAGGCGCGCTTTCCTTTCAGCCACGCGGGATCACGCATGAGGGTGTTGGCCACGTTTTTCGAGTGGCGCCCGGCATTGAGAATCAGGGGATATTCCGGCGAAGCCAGGAGCGCTTTTTTCTCGGACTCCGGATTAATGCCTTTGAGCCATTCTTCCAGTTCGGCAATGTATAGATTGATTTTTTTATTTTTGGTTCTGAGTTCTTTCATGTTTGCTGCAGAATCAAGTTTGCCGATCCACATGCCTTCGGGATGTGCAAGCAGTTCCTGAAAAAATTTTATGCTGAAGCGCACTTCCGGCGCGAGCGCGGCAAAAGGCATGAGGCTCCGGTAACGAATCGCGGCGCCGAATGCGCGCAAAATCTTTTCCGGTTCCAAAAGTATCGAAGCGTAAGAGGGCTGTTTGAATCCGACACGCGCGGCGCTTTTTCTCAAACCGTACGGCATTGACATGAGCAGTCCGAATAGCGCCGCCAGATGCGCTGAATCATATTTTTTGCCGAGGGTCTCGGCCAGCACAAACGTAATCGTCTTCATGGATTCAAAACCCCGTTTGTCTTCCAACTGCGCCCAATAGTCGTCTCTGGCAAGCATCATGAGAAGCTTCAGCGGGTTTTTTCCCATATAGGCGAGAAACGCGAGAGCGTAATCGAAAAAATCTTTGCCAATCCCTGCCGCCTCGACAAGATAGGCGGGGATTTCCGGCAAAAGGCCCATCCCGCGGGCGATGCCGGTGAATATCTGTCCGCATTCCTTTCTTTCGCCAAGCGGAGGAAGTACCGGCTGTCTTATTTGCAAATATATTTCCGGGTATGTCCAGGGAAAGAATGTCGTGTCAAAGCTTTCATATCCCGATCGCGCGGGAAGTACATAATGAGACAGGGCGGCGGTTTCGGTCATCGCCAGCTCGATAGTGACAAGAAGGTCGAGTCTGGCAAAAGCCTGCTCATAGGCTGTGGTATCGGCGTACGAGCGCAGGGGATTGGCGCCGCAGGTGATGACCGCGCGCGGGCACCTGGGATGATCGCTCAGAATTTCTTCGGGGAGGACATTGGGCGGATGGAAACCCACGATGGCAGGAAAGTCCGTTGTCTGCGTGCGCCAGGTCTCCGGATCGCGTTCGTCGGTGTGTATCCCCAAGGGAACGAGGGTGCCGGTGATGACATTGCCGCCGGAAACGCACAGCCTGCCGCATAGCGCGGCCAGTATCCCTGTCAGATAAGAAACCACCGTGCTGTGGCGGTTCATGAGTATGCCGAGGTCTGTGTGGCAACACCACTTTCTGACGGACAGTTCCCGGCACAGGTTTTTTACATCTTCATAATTTACTTCGCACAACTCAAGCGCGCCCCGGATGTCAAAGTTCCTGAACCATTCCCTGACGCTGTCGAACCCGTCAAGGTGCTTCGCGATGTAATCTTTCTTTTCCCATCCTTCGGCAAGGATGATTGCAATCATGGCCTTGAATAAGAGCGCGTCGGTGCCCGGGCGCAGTGCGATGTGAATATTGGCGATTTCGGCTGTTTCCGATTTGCGCGGATCGATGACCACGAGAAGCTTGTCTGGATTTTTCGAAAACTCTCTGAGGACCAGCGGGGCACGCGGCATCTGATGGCTTTCCATGCCGTTCCAGCCGACCGCGACCACCATGTCTGAATGCGTCTCGTCGGGAATCAGAAAACGGTTCTGGCGGCCAACCATTTTGCCGCCCACCCAGAAGTGTCCGGTAAGTTCCTGACCCAGCGGATTATAATGATAGCGCGAACCGATTTTTCGCATCAGCGCGATGCCGAAGGCCGCGTCAACATGGCAACCCTGACCGCCGCCGCCCATGTACACGTATGATTCCGGCCCGTGTTGTGCCACTATGGATTTGAGCTTTGCGGAAATTTCCGCAAAAGCGGTTTCCCACGAAACGCGGACAAATCCTTCCGGCGTTTTCTTGAGTGGATAAAGAAGCCTCCCTTCGTGGTCATGATGATGGGCAATATTTATCCCTTTGACGCACACATATCCCTGGCTTCTTGGATTGTCCTTATCGCCCTTTACTTTGACGATTTTGTTGTTCTGGATTTCAACTTCGAGTCCGCAGTTTTGCGCGCACAGCACGCAGCTGGTTTTTTTCCATTCTCCCATGACGTATTCCCCTTAGAAATATGCATTGGTATTCAGGATGTTATTTTCTATCAATTATCCATCAAATTAGCGAGGGAAAAGTGAATTGTGAATAGAGACTAGTGAATGGTTGATGGTGGATGGTAGCTGGTAGATTAAAGACTGTTCTGTGTTCAATGTTCTATGTTTAAATACAGATATATTCCGGAGGGAGTATGTCTTTAATAGGCGTCTTTCCTCTTCGCTATATCCATGATGAAAATCAATATTTGTTTTTCACTAACCTGATAAAACAAACGATATTCTCCGATGCGATACCGGTAAACATCTTTAAATTCACCTTTTAGTTTCTTGATATTTTTGCCAAAGAAAGGGTTGTTTCTTAATTGGGGATAAACGTATGTTTTTATTTTATTGTAAATCTTGACGAATTCTTTTTTAGAAATGGAACGCTGAAATGTTTCTGTCTCCGCAATTTCAAATCTATTTAACAATTCGATATTTCCCCTTTTTAATATCTTCTTTGGCTTTCCTTAATGATGAAACGAGTTCCTTGTCCTTCAATATTGCGGCCATTTCATGATCATCAACAAACGCTTCTTCCGTCACATGGGAAAGGGTGGCATACTCGATAAAGTTTGATATTGTCCGCCGCTGCGCCTGAGCCGCTGTTTTGAAGATATCATAGGTATCGTCATCTATTCGCAATGTTATTGTTTTACCCATCATTGAACCTCTTCATTTTTATTCAATTATAAACTATTTGCCGCATTCCATCAAGCATCTTCTTTTTTCACTTTCTCTTCAGAGCACTGAGTTTTTCCTGCAGGCGTCAGGTCTGCGGTTAAGTTGACCGGCTCTTGCACGTTCTCTCGGAGGATGTGTGGTTCTCTGGTTAGGAATTCGGACAGGAATAATGCCAACAAGGTATAGGCGAGGAACAGGTAATACCCCGGCTGAAGGGACGTGCCATTCGTGTTTAAAAGCTCCAACGCCGGGGTTGATGAGCTTAGTGTGACAAACTGGTTGTCAATAATCCCGTTAAATCCGATATAGGCCATAAAGATGGCAACCACCATGACATCGGCCATGGACCATTTCCCGGATTTCAAGACGAAAAACGTGATGATGGGGTTCTCCCTGGCGCCGCGATAATTGAAATAATATCCGAATGTCGAGACTATCTTCAAGAGGGGGAATATAATGCTGAAGGTAATCAGCAGGATTCCGACAAATTTCATCTGAAAATCCTTATGAACAATCATAATCCAAAATACATCCAGAATGCTTTTGCTCTGGAAATAAAATACCTGGTTTTCGAAACTGACGAGATGTCCCATCAGCACAAAACTCATCTTTGAGATTTTTGCTTCCAGATCGATGGCGGGCGTGGTGACACCGGCTGTCAGCAGCAGGAGAAGCGACCCAACGAGAAGCACATATCGTAAGGGGGTCAAAGGTTGCCTGCTGAAGCCGAAGAAGCCAAAAAGAATAACCGACAGAAGGACCAACGCGACAGACTCTTTAACAATCCGGTCGTGCTTGAGCGAAATTGCTTGATTGAGTTTGATCCTCGCACTTTGAATATCCGAGGAACCGGTCCGGAGAAGAACGCCGCTCATTTTCGTTGTATCCAGCTTGTGAAAAGTCAGGCTGGAATATTGTTCGATCTGCTTGTTCAGCAGGGTCTTTATCCGGTCTCTGGTTTTTGATTTCGCCAGTTCATGGATGATGGCATCCGCATATTGAGGTATGCCTTTTTTAAGATCCTCCATATTGATAAACGTATTGATAAAGGCTTGTTTAAACCACCCCAACACAGAGCCTGAGTTCTCCTGCTTTATTCTCTTGTCGATGGCATCCATAAGTGTCGTCAACAAAATTTCAACCTGTTTCCGGAGTTCCTTTTCATTTTTGATGGATAACGACAGCCGGTTGATTTCCTCGTCAAGAATGACGGTAATTTGCCGTTTCCATTCTTCAACATTGAGAAGTCCGTATTTAATGTGGTTGAGTTCGGCATAATCGTTTTTGTTCTGTTGGTTTGAAATGGAATTGGCAATGATTTGATGGCACAGGATAACCGAGGCGATAATGATTATTATGGATAAGCACAATTTGAGAAGTTTCATTATGTTGGTCTGGACAAAAAAGGAATTTCCCATCATTGCAGACAAATCCAATTACAGCAGATACCGGAAAATCCGCGTTTGATAAGACATCGCTTGTTCATGGTTGAACTATAAGAATTTCGGTCTTGTATGTCAAATAAATATTGATCACTAATTGAAAGAAAGCCCGCCGGTCGCAATTGGCGGCTGCGTTTGCTTCAGGAAGCAAACATTAAGTATTTTGGGGTTAAGATTTAAGTGCAGCAACTCCGGTGAATGCTGATCTGTCGCGCCGTAATTTTCCACAATCAGCGCTAAGTGTTCACTTCTGCCCTTTACCAACAAGGGATTCGATGGCCTTCCGCTTGATGCCGTCATTCTTCTCGATGACATCAACGAACTCGATCTCGATCGAGACCGTCTCATCGAGAAGACGGCGCAAGTCGGCCAGCAGTTCTTCAAGTTGAGAATCGTCATACTGGCTTCCCTTGACGATTTTGATGACGATGAGATCTCTGCGTACCTGTATCACCTTGAATTCCTCCAGGAGATGGAGGTACTTCTTGATGTACATGGTGAAGGTGTTCAAAAGCTTCAGCGAGGAGACGAATTTTCCGCTCGGCAGAATGAAGCAATCGTCGGCCCTGCCCTCGAAGGACTGGAGTATTGGGAAACCGATCCCGCAGGGACATGCGGCGTCGCTGTATGTCCCCATGTCGCCGATGCGGTAGCGGATAAAAGGCATGGCGGGGCTCCGTGTCGTCGTTAGCACGATCTCCCCCATTTCCCCCGGCTTGACTTCCTGCCCCTTCGAGTCAAGGAATTCCACCCACACGTTGTCCGTGAAGATGTGGTAGTTGTGTTGCCGGCACTGGGAGGCAATCATCCAGGTCTCTTCCGTGGAGTATTCGTCGTAGACGGGACAGTGGAAGGTTTCGGAGATGAAGGCTCGCTGATCCTGTGTCGAGAGCTCCGAGTTGATCCCGATAAATTTAGGCCGGATATGCTTCAGGTCATCGGGAGTGACGCGCCTCGCGATCTCATACACCAGGGAGGCGTAACCGACGATGAGGTCAGCCCGTGCTTCCCTGAGCTGGGCGATCTGTTCCTCGACGGGAATGGTTGACTTGATATGGACGGTCTGGAAGAACGGCCCTACACGATAATAGGTTAATTTGGTGTATTTGATGTAGGCCATCCTGTGCCAGGGGCGGTATCCGATCATCGTGTACATACGGAACCCCAGGGCGACGTAGAAAGCATAGGTCGCCTTCGTGTAGATGAACGGGAGAGACCTGCCTGTGGAGCCGGTGGTGGCCGAATAAAAACACGCCTCCCTGTTTATCCCGCGAGCGACGATTCCGTCGGGGAAATTCTCTCTGATCTCGTCTTTGGTGACAAAGGGGAGCCGCTTGATGTCTTCGGCGGACCGGATGGAATCGATGTCCACCCCCGCCTCATCATACTTCCGGCGATAGAAAGGGACATGTTTATAGGCATGCCGGATGGCACGGATTAGACGTCTTTCACACCGTTTTCTCTGGAGTCGGGGCGGTAAATAGGCGCTGATATGAACGTCAAAACAGAACATGAAAAAGTACGACAATAATGTTATCATCTTCATCATGACGGGTTCCTCCTGTCATCATTATTTTCCTTTTTTGTCTTTTCAAAAGACTTGATCATCGAGCAGCCCCCTTCCCCTTAAAGAGATGGGCGATCTTCTCTTTCCAGTCGTCGAACAGATCGTAGGCGGCAGGAACGACGGCCAGGGTCAGGAAAAGCGAAGTCAGAAGTCCCCCGATCAGCGTGATCCCCATCGGGGCGCGCAGATCAGCGCCTTCACCGATACCGAGAGCTACGGGCAGCATGCCGAATACCATGGCGAAGGTGGTCATCAGGATGGGGCGCAGCCGGATGGGCCCTGCCTGCAGGATGGCCTCACGCCGGGACAGACCCCGCTCACGCAGCGTGTTGGTAAAGTCGACAAGAAGGATCGCGTTCTTCTTGACCAGGCCCATGAGGAGCACCAGACCGATGAAGCTGACGATGCTCAGGGATTTTCCGAAGATCAGGAGCGCTACGAAAGCCCCGATGAACGAAAGCGGCATGGACAGAAGAATTGTAACGGGGTCGATGAGACTTTCAAACTGCGAGGCCAGCACCATATAGGCCAGCAAAATTCCCAGGAGGAGGGCAAACATGAGGTACAGGAAAGATTTTCCCATTTCTTCAGCCTCTCCCGTGTAGCCGGCGGTGTATCCGGGCGGCAGGATTCTTGCGGATATGGCATCGAGCTCCGACATGGCCTCGCCCAACGGTTTGCCTTCGAGGTTGGCAAATATCCAGATGGTGCGCTGCCGGTCCTTCCGCGAAATACTGCTTGGGCCACCCCCCTCTTCAATCGTAATGATATTGCTTAACTCTACGAGCTTTCCATCCACAGCCCGGACATATAGCCTGCTGATGTCGGAGGGGCTCATCCTGTCTTTCGGGTCCAGCCTCATCCTGACATCATATCGTCTTCCCTTTGCCGTATCCTTGAATTTCGTCACATCAACCTCGCCGGACATGAGAAGATTCACCGCTTCCGTGACGGAGGATACGCTGACTCCCATATTCGTCGCCTTTTCCCGGTCAATGTAAACGCTTAACTCCGGCTTGCCTGCCTCGATGGATGTGTCGATATCCACGACCCCCTTTACCTTGGAAAATTCAGCGACAATGGCCTTGACATATGTTCTGAGTTCATCGATGGAACCGCCCCGGATGGAATACTGAATGGGAACATTCCGGATTCCGCCTCCGAGAATGGCAACCTCTTCGATCGTGCTTTTCAGGCCCGGGATTGCGGCAAACGCCTTCCGAAGCTCCGCCATGATTTCCTGCTGAGATTTGTCTCTCTCGGACCTCGGTTTCAGGCTGGTCTGAATAAAGGCCTTGTTAATCTGTGACATTCTCCCCTGTCCCGCCCCCTGACCAAAGAAAACCGCCGTGACTTCGGGCATGGACCGGACAACCTGCTCTGCCCGGCTAAACAGCGCCCCGGCGTGTTCCACGGAATAATCAATGGGCGCTTCCATCCGGATCATGAACTGGCTCTGGTCTTCGCTCGGTTTGAATTCTTTGCCGATGAACCGGGTAATCCACAGGCTGAAGATAAAAAGGATGAGCGCGCCGATGAGAACACTCCGGCGATGGTCGAGACTGAACGTCAGAACGGGTCGATAGGCCTTTTCGATCTTTTTGTAGCCGCGCTCCAGTTTTTCCCCGATCCGCGCCATGGACCCGCCCCGGGTTGCGCCTTGAGGGGCGTCCTTTTTTCGGGGATGGAGTAGAATTGACGAAAGCATGGGCGTCAAGGTAACCGACACGAGGAGCGAAACGAGGATGGAAAAAACGACGGTCAGGGAGAACTGCATGAAGAACCTCCCGATGATTCCCTTCATGAAGGCAACGGGCAGAAAGATGACCACGATGGCGAGAGTGGTCGCCATGACCGCAGGCCCGATCTCGCCGGTGGCGAAGGATGCGGCCTCTTTCGGTGACATCCCGTCTTCGATGTGGCGGTAGATATTCTCGATGACGATGATGGCATCGTCGATGAGAATACCGACAGACAAGGTCAGGGCCAGCATCGTCAGATTGTTGAAGGTGAAATCGAACATCCTCATGACTGCAAAGGTGGAGATGATCGACACAGGCAGGGCGACCGCACTGATCAGGGTGGTGCGAAAATTTCTCAGAAAGACGAAAACCGCGATGATGGCCAGGATCGATCCCAGAATCAGATGCTCTTTTACCTGATCCATGGATTGATTGATGAATACAGACTGGTCGAAGGCGACCCGGATGTCCATGCCCGGCGGCAGACTTTTCTTGATGCGCTCGATTTCTTCCTTGACCCGGTCGATGACCTGGACGGTATTGGTGCCGGTCTGCTTCTGAATGCCGATGCCGACGGAAGAAACGCCGTTAAAACGTGCATAGGAACGTCTTTCCTGCGTTCCGTCTTCGGCCCTGCCGATATCTCTGAGCCGCACGGTAGCATCGGCATGAGAAATGATGATGAGATCATTAAAGGAGGAGATATCCTGCAGCGCCCCCTTGACCTTGATGGCGTATTCCTTCGTTAAGCTCTCGATGCGTCCACCGGGCAGTTCGATATTTTCCCGCTTCAAGGCGGCAGCGACATCGCCCGGCGAGACCCCGTAGG
>CAYZRT010000092.1:0-12111 GCA_964480875.1 uncultured Smithella sp.
GGTAACTTCACTATCTTCTTTAAGCCTTTTTGCTCTTCTTTTCTCGTCCATAACGGTACATTCCTTTTAAATTAAGAATTATCGTTTAAGAAATTTACACGAGGGCACGCCAAATCATGGATACACTTTTTACTTTATTACCCCGAAAGAGATTCAAAAAACAAGGCTTTTTTATACACGAAAGAAATTTACTTCCTTCAAGTTAAATACAAAGAAGCTGTAATAAATTAATTCATAACCTTGTTTATTTCTATTATTTAAACCAAAGTTAGTTCCAGCTTGAGTTTTCTCTTTTCCCAATCGGGCATCGTTTTTCCAAGCAGGTTATAGAATTTTGCACCATGATCTTTGTGTTTCAGATGACATAGTTCATGGGTAACTACATAATCAATACATTCTCGCGGTGCGCGAATTAAATCTGAATTCATGGTCAGGATACCCTTTTCAGACAAGCTTCCCCATCGTTTCTTTAACCTTTTAATTTGCAATCTTGGATTCTGTAATGAAATCTTCTTAAAGTTGGATAGACAACGATCAAAACTATCCCTGAATTTATTTACTGCCTTTTCGGTATACCACGCATCCAGCAAGCTCTTGATCTTGTCAGATGAAATGCGGCCTTTTACCTGAATATTAAAATATCCCCCCACTAATTTAATTTCATCCCGATGTCCTTTCTTAATCTTCAAACGATAACGCTTGCCAAGATAAAGATGCGTTTCGCCGCCGACATAGCAACGCGCAGGAGTTCTTGGTTCAAACTGTCGGAAATAATTTCGTTGTTTTATTATCCACCTTGCGCGCCTGGCAACTCTTCTTTGCACTTCAGCAGGTTCGACGTCCAGCGGCGCTTTGACCATTACAGACTGATTCGGATGCACCGCTATTTCCAACGTTTTCCGGTTTACATGGCAGAAGCTGAAGTCAATCTTTGTTCCGCCATATAAAACAACACCGTGAGACAATCTCATTTGCGGCTCCTGCTTTCAGCCACTTTCATGACGCGCGCAATAATTTCATCTATCTGTTCAAAAGTGATTTCAACGCCATTTTTGTTTCTGACTTCATCGATTAGATAATCATCAATATTATTTATGGCCTGTTTTTGTGCGTCATCATCATCCCAGAATTGCACTTTCCACTGATCTTCAATTATCTCTTGAAGTGCCAATGCTGTAACAACTGCAATCGCATCGCGTTTCTTTTGCACTATTTTCAGCTGCTCAAATAAAGGTTTCAACACGCCGTAGTAAGCCATTGCATCCTCATTACCTTCCAGTGCCGCAGGCATATCATCGTGCCGCCTGGTAACAATCTTGTCGCGTATATCAACTGCCTTATTGAGATATTCCAAATCGGAAATACGTTTGGCGCGGAAATCTTCAATCGCCTGTTGGATCAGTTTAGAAAACTTTTCATAGAAGGCCGGATCTTCTCCCATTTTTTCCGAAATAACCTTCTTGGTTGCAAACGCAATGGCGTCAGCTTGTGATGCAGTTGTTTTACCGTAAACACCCTGTTCTTCTTTAACCATCTTAAACATATTGCTATCAAATATATTTACCGGTTCATTCAACTGAATTACTTCACTGGCCTGAATATGCGTATCCAGCAGTTTTTTGATCTTAGGTTCATAGTCACGATAATCAATGGATTCAGCATAACGCATTTTTACGGAAGCTCTCAGTTTCTGAAAGCGCCGCAAATCTGATTTGTAACGATTCAACCATTCGTCGTCGACCTTCATAATGAACGCTTCAGTGGAAAGAGCAATGGCAAGAGTCTTGGCATACTCCGCCAATCTTTGATAGAATTCTTCCCGGATGGAAATATCCCCCAGCAACATTTCATAAGCCTCTTCGTCACGGCTATGCTTAACTTCCTTAAAAACATCCCAGAGATCGGAATAGCGCTGTGGTAATTTTTCCACCTCGACATTAACCGAAGTTAGTGCACCTGCCAAGTCTTCCTCATCAAAGCCTTCAAAAGCACTGTACATCGTCAAAGCTTTGTCCAATTCACCTAAAAGCCCGACATAGTCAACAACATAACCATAGTCTTTTTCATCATAAACCCTGTTCACACGTGCAATGGCCTGTAACAGTGAATGCTCTTTGAGTTCTTTGCATAAATATATAGCGACATTGCGCGGTGCGTCAAAACCAGTCAATAGTTTACTGACCACGATCAATATCTCCGGCTCTTCCCCAAACTTGAATTGATTGATAATTTGCTTATTGTATTCTTCTTCACTGCCGTAACGTTTCATCATTTTCTGCCAGAACTTAACCACTTCATCCGTTGGCTCTTCGTCCGTTTCCTCAAAACCTTCACGTGTATCCGGTGCGGAAATCACAACTTCCGAACTGACATACCCAATATTCACCAGGTGCTCGTGATATTTCAGAGCGGCGGCTTTGCTGGGTGCCACAAGCTGCGCCTTAAATCCGGTACCTTGCCAGGCGGCGCGGTAATGTTCACTGATATCAAAAGCGCGCATGTAAATGACCTGATCGGTTTTGTTGAGCATTTCAGCTCGTGAATATTTCTTCTTTAGATCGGCCTTTTGCTCTTTAGTCAGGCCCTGCGTGTGACGCTCAAACCAGCGGTCTATTGCTTCTTTATTCTGTTCCATTTCCACATAACGGCCCTCATAAAGCAGAGGGATGACTGATCCGTCTTCAACGGCCTGATGGATGGAATAATGCGGCTCGATTAGGCCACCAAATTTTTTAAAGCTGTTCTTCTCTTCTTTTAATAATGGCGTGCCTGTAAAGCCCAGATAACAGGCATTAGGAAACATCTGACGCATCCGCGCGGCCAATGTACTGTAATTAGTACGATGGCTTTCGTCGATCAGCATGAAAATATCACGTGAATCATCCTGAAATTTTCTTTGATTAAGCGCTTTGTCAAATTTATGGATCAGAGTAGTGACAATAGAAGCCTTTTGTTCCGCCACTAGTTCCAGCAGATTACGCCCGGATGTCGCGCGATTCGGGTCAAGCCCACAGGCCGCAAATGTATTGCCAAGTTGTTTATCCAGATCATCGCGATCCGTTACCAGTATAATGCGCGGATTAGAAACATCGGGATCAAGAGCTAAATTGCGTGTCAGCATTACCATTGATAATGACTTTCCCGATCCTTGGGTATGCCAAATAATGCCGCCATGCCGCCTTCCTTCACCATCTGATTGTTTGATGCGATCCAGCGTTGACTTCACAATAAAATACTGCTGATAGTGAGCGATCTTCTTGATTCCTCCATCAAATAGCGTGAACCTGAAAGCCATCTCCATTAAACGTTCCGGCCGGCATAAACTATAGAGAGTCTTGTCCTGCTCTGTATGAAGACGTGTTCCCTCCTTTTCCAAACCATCAAAATAAGAACGCGCAGGAGCAAAGTCGCCTTTAAATAGTTGATCCTTTTGTTCATTGGAAAGTCTTTTTTCAACATAGGCGACAACATCATTTTCCTGATCCCGCAATTCCTTCCATACACTCCAGAATTTTGCCGAAGACCCAACCGTTGCATAACGGGCAGCATTTTTATTAACGCCCATGACCATCTGCACATAAGAAAAAAGCCGGGGAATATAATCATCGCTCTGATTGCGAATAGATTGCGAAACAGCCTGTTCAATTTCAATATCAGGGGCTTTGCATTCAATCACCGCCAACGGAATGCCGTTGACAAACAACACAATGTCAGGACGCGCCGTTTCATTACTACGGGAACGCCCCACTTTGAATTCCGCAGCCACATGAAAGACATTGCGATGCCAGTTTTTCCAATCAATGTAATTCAGAGTAAAGCTCTTGGAATCGCCTTCTATAGATTGTTCCAGCGACTTGCCCAGCGTAATGAGATCAAAAACAGCTTCATTGGTTCGAAGGAGCCCGTCATACTTAATATTCTTTAGCGTCTGGATTGCCGTCTGAATATTTTCTTCGCTGAAAAGAAATTCGCGGCCTTTATAATTTATGCGATTTAGTTGCTTAAGCTGGTTGCGCAAAACACCTTCTAAAAGTACGTTGCCGGTTTTCACCTGACGTTCGGCAAACACTTTTTCCGGTGGAAGATATTCATAGCCAAGATTGATAAGCACTTGTAGCGCAGGGATTTGGGAAAGATATTTTTCATTAAAACGAAAACTATTCATTATATTATATGTCCTTATTTCAATGTTTATTTACCCGCACCAAGGTTGTTTAAATGTTCTCTTAACCAATCTCTTGAAGCAAGATTTCTATACCGATTAATTTTATGCCTGAAATCACACTGACCAAGTCGCATTCCACAGTTACATGGGCAGATATGCTTATTTGCCTCATGTTCGTTTAATTCAAGAAGCTTTAATGCCTTTTTTACTTGTTCTTTTGTCTTCAGGCCAAATAAATCCATATAATCGTCAAGTATTCCTTGATCACCATGTGACAATTCACCGAAGGGGAAATCTTTCCCAAACAACATTTTATAAGATGCTCCAAACAAATATGGAACAAGGCATTTTTCTGCAAATCCAACTAAAGTGGGTTTTTCATTTATCTTTTGTAATATACGAAGTGCTGACCCCATACACAATGTGCCATCATAATTAACATGATGCTTACCATCTCGTGGTATTTTTTGAGCTAACTCAATAACCTTTGGTATTGCTCGAGGAAATTCTTCAGGTACTCTAATTTCAATTCGATATGTATCAGTAATACTTAATCCATTTGGGGCAACGGCTAGAAATGAAAATTTTCCTTCAAGTACAAAAGAACCGTCTCTTTGTGGCACCAAAGACATTCCCGGATAATCTTTCAAAAATTCTCTTATTTTAAGATCAACCATACTTTTATTTATACCAGTACATATGTGGTCTAGCCGGTGCAGAAATAATGTGAGGTTTAGGATTAATGATTGTTAGGGTTGACTGTACAAATCCTAACCGTTTAGCCAAATCACTTGTGTTCATCTTGATAGAAAATTTATTTTCAGCTTGTTCTGAAATAAAATTAACATTATCGGTAGTGCCTAGAAGATCAAAGTCATTTTGTGCCTGAATTGCCCAGTTTACAAAATGTTCTTTAAGTTTTAAGTTTTTATATTGTGGCATTGACCAGCGATCAGCAAAATTTTCTTCAGGGTTAACCGGATTTAAAACAATAGAACTTCCAGAATTAACAAAGGTGTTCATTTGTATAAGAATATTATTCAATGCTGATTCAATATCAGGCTCACCTTTATACGCCTGAGCAGCCAATGTTGTAATTATTATTGAAATTGGTTTTACATCATCAGCTTTCTTAAACATATAGTCACGATGTCGCTTCAATAACTGTATAGATCTTTGAAGCGGTGTTTTTCGCTTGAAAAGTGGAATATTATCCACCTGTATCTTTGCTTCAACCCTTAACGATAATTGATTCATTCTTGACTCAAACCACTGGGCATAACCTTCTGGATTACTGATATACCAATCATCGCATATTCTTTTGTAACCGGGATGGCGATCATCCGTGATAGAGACACTTAAAAGCGATAGTGATTCTGCAGTAGATGCGACCACACCATATTTTTTCATTAATTCGAAAATGTTTTTCTGTCCCGATTTATCTCCCGGTATGCAGGGTACAATATCCATGTGGAAGCTTAATTCATCTTGATATTCCAAACGCCAACAACGGCGTTTTTCCTCCTTAGGGGCTTTTATTCCTTTCGCTACACGATATGCTTCTATCTCGGTACCTAGGAGAATTTTAAGTGCTTCTTGGGCATGAGAGTTTTTGCTTATCCCTTTTCGCAAATTACATACCAAGTCCAAATCATATGCTTCGTTTTTATCTATCGGATAAATCGCAGTACCAAGACGAAACGATCCTTGTGAGAAAATATGAGGGTCATTATACTTGCATAAAGATTCTTTGCGCCCTAACCAATTGCCGATATCATCATAGCGGTTCTTCGCTTTTTCATAGGCTGATTCCGGAAGCTCTAATTGTTCCGTTATGTTTTCGAGAACTAAACTCTTTTTTTCTCTTGCTATCATTTTATCCTCCTTAATCAAGTAATGAATTTTTTAATCTCTGAACTCTTATACGTAAATTCCTTATCCGCACGCGAGATCAGACCCTTAATAATTGAACAATCGTCTAGAGGAAGTGGTAACTCTGTTTCAAAATTAAGTCGCAGCAATTGATTCTCTTGTAGCATCAGTTGAAGATAATTGTGTGTTGACTGAGCTTGTAACGACATCATGAAGCTTATAAACTCTTTTCCATTCCATCCATTTATTAATCCCCATTTTTTATCTGTTTCAACACCGTAACATGTTTTTGCAAGCCCTGTCCCAATAGAAAGGACACGTATATTGGCTAAGTTGATGTTAAGTCGCCGTTGTGCATCAATTACCGAGGCAAGTGAAGGATTATTAGCCCAGAGGCCACCATCAGCTAAAAGATATTCTTTAAGTTTTGTTGGATTGAAATACGTTGGAGCCGAACAAGAAGCCATAATTGCATCGCGTAATAATACATCCTTATCTCTAGTAAATTCTTTTGAATAGCCGGATTTAAATACATGAACACCACCATTTCCGACGTCTGTAGCTGGTAACAAAAGAGGCTTCTTGATGTCACCGAGCTTAATATCTTTAAAAATATTCTCAAGAATTTGTTTTAGATGCTTATTGCTGTATAGTGAATGAATTGCAGGTTGTAATCTTATCGGTATACATGATCGTCTTTTTCTAAAGATTTTAGGACCGTGCTCACAATACAAAGATAAAATAAGGGCCGGATCTTTATTGCAGGCAACAGCCGAAGCAATAATAGATCCAGTGCTTGTACCAGCAATCATATCGAAATAATCACCAATATTAATTTTACCGAAACGTTCAGACATGCATGATAAAATATGCGCAGCGTATACACCACGAATCCCACCGCCATCAATTGATAAAATCTTAAATATTTTATCATTCATAATTAAGCTCCTTTAGCAATTTTCACCCGCCATTGGCCGGTTAGAAGTTTTTGCATGAGGCCACGTTTTTGTTTTTTATAAGTAGAAAGAATATTCTTTTGACACTTTACTTCTTCATCACAGGTATTCAATATTCGTGCGATAGCCTTCTGTTCCTCAATTTCAGGGATTGTTACTTTAATTTCCCGAAAGTGGTGAAACTTTAAATTCCAAGTGTCTGATGTTAAACCTTGTGAATAACGATAGAAGAGGTTAATTATCCGAGGTAATTTAAAAAGATATGACATAAACTCTCCATCAACTGTTTTTTGGGGAATACACACCGTATAAGCAGGACTAATAATACCTTCTAACGCAGATATTGCTGATACACCTTGCCACATACGCATCGTATTGTATCCGATATCTCCAGGATAAATTTTAAGATAATTAGATTTATCGTCACTTGATGTATCTTTCCGGTCTTCATTTCTACGAACAATTCCTTCTTCCCGGGTAACAGAAAGCAAGGGGAGATGATCACATGCTCTCTCTATTCTCTCTTTGAAAAGTTCACCAAGACAATATTCTGACCAAGGCTTTCTGCAATTACGTAATCGACGCTTGCCAGTAAGCAACAGCTGCATGATAGATTTCTTCCGCTTTTCCTTTGCAGCAATCAGCAGTTCGGCCTTCTCGATGGCATGATCCCAAGTTGAAAGCATATCAGCGACGGCGATTTGTTCTGAAGATGGTGGAATAATTATTGGAAGCCTTCGAAGTGTATCCTTGTTAAGCTTATATCTACCAGCACCCTGACGGCTTAAAAATGATGTGATATTTCGATGTTTGAAGAAGTGATAAAACCATTCAACAGAACATTCTTTAGTAGCCTCAATAATATGTGCATGATTATTGACGTTGAACTTGCCTTTCACTAATAACGTCTGATCCTTTGATTCATATTTTAAGAAATGATCGCCATCTTCACCAATAAGTGCATAACATCCGTCTGCTAAATAATTATTGATATAACTCAGGATTCCGGTAGGTCCATAATAGGGATATCTACCTTGCATCTTATCCCTTTCTTCTACCGAAATAGGCTTGCGGAGATCATTGCGAATCAGACAGGCCTCACCTATGGTTTTGATTTTCCAACCGTTCGGCAGATTGCTGACACGAACTTTATCTAACAGCGATTGTTGATTTGTCATTCCCCATCCTCCAGCTTCTTCTGTCCCTGTCCCAACTGCTTTGCGGTTTCTTCCAATTGCTTGATGGATTCCGCTTCGCCAAGAGCTTCCTTGTATGCCCGGCGGCGGTCGGCAAAGCGGTCGTATTCCTGCTTGGCAAATTCATCCGCGTCTTTCTTGCTGACGTTTCCGGCATCCGGCAAAACTCTGCGATCATTGAATTTCAAAAATTCATCAAGCTTTTGTTCCCAGTCTTTCATGAAAACCTGTTTGCGGCGTTTTGCCTGATCTTCGGCATAATCGAGCCACATGACGACAATCCGGTTTAATCCGTCGATTTCTTCTTCTTTCAGATAATTCTTGGCGATGATCACATCCGTTTTGCGGACTTCGCCAGACTTCCAGCTTGTCAGCCCCATATTGGACAGGCTGTGATCGGCTCGACATTTGATTAGTTCCGCCGCGGTCATGCCGGTGGCGGCAAAATGAAGTTTATTTTGGATAATGCTGAAGAACTTATTTGTCTCCGGTTCGGTTGGATCGTAATCGCCCGCCATCGCAAATATTTCTTTTACGCGCAGATACATCCGCCGTTCGCTGGCACGAATGTCGCGAATGCGTTCGAGCATTTCGTCAAAATAATCGGGGATGGGGGAACCGGCAACAGGTGGATTTTTCAGCCGTTCGTCATCCATGACAAATCCCTTGATGATATATTCTTTGAGTCGCTGGGTGGCCCAGATGCGAAAACGGGTGGCAACGTGGCTCTTGATCCGGTAACCAACCGATATAATCATGTCCAGATTATAAAAATCCAACTCCCGCTGAACGTTTCGTTGACCTTCGCGTCGAACTGTTAAGAATTTCTTAATAGTTGCCTCAGACGTCAGTTCGCCTTCTTTATAGATGTTGCGTATATGCATACTGATGTTTGGAATTGTTGTCTGAAACAAATCGGCCATCATCTGCTGGGTCAGCCAAACGGTTTCATCTTCCAACCGCACATCAATCCTGACGTGGCCATCTTCTGCCTGATAAACGAGAAATTCACTTTTTACCGGAAGGTTATCAGTCATTTAATATTCTCCTTTTATCTTTTAAACCCATGACTAACCAATTTACCCAATCGGGGACATTGGTCGAAAGACCATTTCGAGCATAGCCTCGATATGGTCGCCAAAAACGTTTCGATTTTAATCTTCTTTTCACCCTCTCACAACAATAGTTGCAACGCCAACATCCAGAAATTATTAAATCTCCTGGATTCCGGGTCGCGCTTCGCTTGCCCGGAATGACGAAAAGTACAAAACATTATCGTTCAATGGTTTTGAGCATCTCGGCCATTTTTGCCCGCACATCGGCCAATTCTTTTTCCAGTTGGTCGATCTCCAGTTGCACGGCATCAATATCAATTTCAACTTCCTCTTCAAAGGTGTCAACATAGCGGGGGATGTTGAGATTGAAATCGTTTTCTTTAATCTCGTCAAAGGCCGCCACATGCGCATATTTCTCGATAGCTTTTCGCGCTTTAACCGTTTTGACGATCTTTTGAATATGCTCATCGGACAAAGCGTTTTGATTTTTTCCCGGCAGATAGTCGCGGCTGGCATCAATAAAAATTACATCCTTACGATTGTGGTTTTTTCCGCCTTTTTCACGGCTGCGGTCAAAGACCAATATCGCCACAGGAATGGAAGTGGTCGGAAAAAGGTTGCCCGGCAAGCCAACAACAGCGTCCAGCAGATTTTCTTCAATCATCTTTTGGCGAATCCGTCCTTCGGCTGCGCCGCGAAACAACACACCATGAGGAACTACAACAGCCACTCGCCCTTCTTTCTCCAGCGCTGCTTCCACCATGTGACTAATAAACGCCCAATCGCCTTTGCTCTTTGGCGGAACACCGCGCCAGAAGCGGTTGTAACGGTCACTTTCGGCTTCTTCCGCGCCCCACTTGTCCAGAGAAAAGGGAGGATTAGCGACTACAATATCAAATTTCATCAGGCGGTCTTTTTCGACAAGTGCAGGGCTGACCAGCGTGTCGCACCATTCAATGCGCGCACTGTCCGCACCGTGAAGAAACATGTTCATGCGGGCAAGTGCCCAGGTGCTGCCGTTGGATTCCATTCCAAAGAGCGCATAATTTCTATCGCCTACTTCGCGCGCCGCTTCAATCAAAAGGCCACCGGAACCGCAAGCGGGATCACAAATCCGATTACCTGATTTCGGCCTCGCCAGTTTGGCGACTAATTCAGATACTTTATGCGGCGTATAGAACTCTCCGGCTTTTTTACCAGCGTCGGTGGCAAAGCGTTCAATCAAGTAAATATATGTATTGCCAATGACATCTTCGGATACTTTGCTGGGGCTCATGTCTAGTTGCGGTTTGTTGAAATCTTCCAGTAGATTTTTCAAGCGCCGGTTTCTATCTTTGGTTTTCCCCAGGTTTGCTTCGCTGTTGAAATCTATATTACGGAAGACACCTTCTAGTTTGGATTTGTTGGCTTCTTCTATTGCATCCAGAACAATATTGATGAGTTCTCCAATATTCGCCGCTGCCCGCCGCTCATACAGGTTGTAAAAATCAGCCAGAAATCTATCTTCCACCTTGCCGGTTTTATGATCTTTTAATTCTGCATAGGGCAGGACAAAACGTTCGCGTTCCAGTTTGCGGCGAATGCGGGCGTCATCATCGCCATATTGCTTGCGGTAATTCTCATAGTGATCTTGCCATGTATCCGATATGTATTTCACAAATAGCATTACCAGGATGTAATCTTTGTACTGCGCGGGATCGACAACACCACGGAAAGTGTCGCAGGCAGCCCATGCCGCATTGTTGATGTCTTTCTGATCAATTTTGATGTCCATTTATTTCTTCTCCTGTGCTTTACGAATTAAGATAGCTGAAACATATTGTTTACGTTTTAGTGCAAGCATCTTAGTGATGCGCTGTTCTTCTTCCGATAGCGTGGCCAACTCGACAATCATTTTTTGCTTTTCTAGTGGCGGCACGTCAACTTCAAGCATCTCCAGTGCATCCTTGCTAATCATCTTTTGTGTTGAACCGCGCGCGTGACTGGCTAAAAATACTTGCGCTGGTATCTGGCTGATAAACCAGTTGAGATATTCCGGCATGACATTGGAATTGGTAATTCTGATTCTTAAGAGCGGGGCTGAAACTACAACACGACCAGGATCATCTGAAAGGATGGCAGATGTGGAAGTTAAACTGCGTGACCGGAATATAAGGTCGCCCTTTCTTACTAAATGACTTTCACTAAATTTGCCCATATCAACATAAGACAAGCTTTTGCAATCAACGATATTTTCCTCGGTGAGATCTTTCATCTGAATCACGCCGACTTCTCCTGATTTCAGCGACTCAAGCCTTGATCTGAAAGAAAAACCCATTTGAACTGTTGCTATATCCTTTAATAATGTCTTCACTTGACCTCACAAAATAATATGCAATAATGACTTTACGGCACTATTATATACATAAAAACTTATTTGTCAAGATATATTTATTACAATAATGATGTTTCTGGTATTTTTATATAACAGGAAAAGAACTACTTATGATTTCATTTTTAGTAATTTTCAGCAATAAAACAATGCAAGTTAATGAAATATTTATTTAATAAAGGCGTAAGCAACAAACCGGCCGTCATGGCTCAGGCTAACATCAATATCCCTTTTGAGTCCACCAACATATACCCCCGGTGGTTGAAGTTCTCCGTTAACTATTTCCCGGTTTATTTTTATCTGATTCACGTCAAGGGAATAATGTTTTGCTAAACGCTGAGCCAGAAGGCTACGCAGGAAAAGCGAGGGATGATTCGCGCTGTCTTCGGGCAGAGGTTCAATTTTCCAGAGCAAATGATCAAGGGTCTCGGGATTTTCGGTGCCGACGCAATGGACGTAGTCGGAGTTGAAAAAAAGACGTACATGGACTCCGCCC
>CAYZRT010000093.1:0-12039 GCA_964480875.1 uncultured Smithella sp.
ATGATTTTATACAATTTATAACCATTCTCAGCACACATTTTTTGCCATTACACCCGAAATGACATCATCTCTGGTTACTTACTTATTGAAGATATTTTTCGGCGCGGGAAAGTTCTTCCAGCGTGTTGATTCCCATCACCTCAACATAATCGTCAGCAATAAACGACTTGACCTTTTTTCCTTCACGACGGGCAATCTCAACAATATCCGTCAGGTAATATTCGCCCTGCTGATTATTATTGGTCACTTTTCCCAAGGCATGAAATAAAAATTTTGTATCCACGCAGTAAATGCCCGTGTTAATTTCCCCGATTTTCTTCTCGTCTTCCGTAGCATCCTTATGCTCAACTATTTTTAAAACATTGCCCTTGTCATCTTTAACAATGCGGCCGTAGGCATGAGGCGGAGGTGGAATGGTTGTAAGCACTGAAACCATCGCTTTGGAATCAACATGATTATCCACGAGCGATTTAATTGTTGCCGGATTTAAAAGCGGCACGTCCCCGCAAAGAATGACGGTAAGCCCATCATAATTCGATAATACATCTTTCGCCTGCAAAACAGCATGCCCCGTTCCCAGTTGCGGTTTCTGCTCAACAAAGATACAACCGCTTTCGGCAAACGCTTTCCGCACAATGTCTGCCTGATGGCCGATCACCGCCACTATCTTTTCCGCACCGGCTTCTTTGGCCGCCGCCACAGAATAATACAGCATCGGCTTGCTGTTTAGTTCATGCAGAACCTTGGCCTTATCCGATTTCATGCGGGTGCCCTTCCCCGCCGCCAATATTAACGCACAAAATTTTTTTTCTTTCACCTTATCAATCCTTCATCGTTTGCATCCCCACTCCGCATGCGCGGGGTAAACTCCGGCCGGTATCCAGTATTTATATTTTTAAATATTTTGTCCCTAAAATTTCGCTACAAGCTTTAACTATTAATTATAATAAACTTCATCATGCGAACCGACATCCAACAAGATAACCTCTTTATCAATAATTTTTAGAATCAGAACTATTCGGTATTCATAATTTATCCGCACCGAATGCTTCCCCTGATGTACTCCCTTAAGGGGGTGGAGACGTAATTGAGGAGCATGCGGGTCGGTTTCAAGAAGCTGTACTACGTCTTTAAACAAATCGGATAATTCCGGATGACGACGTAAAAATTTTCGAGCGGTTCTGGAAAAAGTATCCGTCCAAACCAATGTAAAAGTATCTTTCCGCTTGCCGGCAACCATTTTATTTACTCTTCAACAGTTCGGCCATCAGTTTTTTAGAACTTCCGCGCCTGACGCGCCCTGCTTTAAGATCATCTTCGGATGCGGCTAGCCGCACTGCGGCTAAATCAGAAAGAATGTTGTCATAATCCTTCTCAGACAAAATGACATACTTGGGTTGATTATTACGAATGACATATACCGGACCATCTGCGACAGCCTCATCCACGGCACCGATGCCTCGACGCTTGATTTCCTGAGCGGCAATTGTTTTCATAAAATCTTAACTCCTTTTGGTATCTGATCTAGTACCAGTATAAGTACCATTTATGGGTTTGTCAATAAAAATTCAACAGGTTCATGATTACTCCAAATTTAATTTCATGCGGGCGCCCTTCCCTGTCGCCAGAATCAACGCACAAAATTTCTTCGTGAAACTCCAATTCCGAAAGCAAAGCACAGCGGAATTGGTAAGTTGTAATGAGACTCGCTGAAAATGAGCGAAGTGAAATTTGAAGCATTAGTCGAATTATCCAATAGCCAAAGGCTGTTGGGAACAATCCCGCAAAGCGGAGGGTACTATAGTACCCGTGATTTCGTTCACCTTGTCAACCTTTCTCTTACAAAATTATTTTTCGTAACATCAAATGTCATTACCCGGCTTGACCGGGTAATCCAGTTTTTTAAAATAAAGATTATATCCCTTTAAACCATGATTTGAGCAGGGCAAAACATTACTTTTTCGGCCCGATACAGCCCACACTTTTCTTGCATAACTTATTATTTTTATAATTCAGTCAATCTAAAAGCATCCGAATAGGGAATAAATTGCCCCGTAGATTTTTCTCTCCACACAACTTCTCGATGGGACGCATCAAATACTTTTTTTGCGCTGGGAAACGCGCAAGCAACTTTCTCAATGATTAGCTTCTCTTCTTCAGTCAGTGGTTCTGCCCTTTTTTCCGGTGCTCCAATGATTTCTTTTATCAAATCCTTATAATTGTTTAACTGCGGCCCCATCGGCAGCGCGGCATACGTTGCGCCTGTAACACTTTGTCCGGTTTCTCTATAGGCCACCATATCAATGTACCACATGTATTTCGCAGCATACAAAAACCTGTCATTTTCTTTAAGGATTTTAATATCCATAACTTTTTCAAGGTAGCGCAGGGCCAACTTGATTCGGGGGATGGATAACGCTCTATTACCGGTTAACAAATCACCGCACGATTCCCCCGACAAAGCCTGAATCAGCATTTTATTCATGGACTGACTTTGGACTACACCGGTTTCCCAGCGCTTGATGCTGGCAATACCAACCTTCATCATATTGGCCAACTTTTCCTGACTTAAATTTCTTCTTTTCCGTCCTTCAATCATTTCACTGCCGGTCATCAATCCTACTTTCTTCCGGTAGGCGTCGGCCATGCTTCTTTGTATATCCGCGCCCTGGGTTAATGTTGCGGCTTCCAAACCACAAGTCGGACAAACAAAACAACCCACGGGATAGTCAATATCCACGCCTTTAAATGTCATGTGTTTCTTTTTATGGGTAAGTTTCATTTCTCCATGACCTGCCGGACAACTTAATTTTTTCTTTTCCATATTACTTTCCTCTTTTTTCTGGTCGCTCCCTGTGCAGAGAAACCAACCATAAATAATCATCTTTTATTGTAAATTTATAATATACAGTACACCCTATCACTTTACTTGTTGTTCTAAAGGCAAACAACTCGCAACCGGAAATAACCGCTTCGTAAGACCTTAAAGGGGGACGCGAACCCACATAATCATCAGGTCTTGTATTTTCCAAAAGATCGCAGAGAATTTGCGGTATTTCCTCCACGCTACGGCCAAGTTCCATCAGATCCGCAACAATGACATCAGGCGTCACCAGAACAATATCACCTTTCTCACTGGCTTTTTGAGCAAGCAAGACTTTTCCGGTAATTGTCTTACGAGAAGGTAGCATTGTCTGTATGGTATCAATTGATACCATCTATGTCAACCTTTTTTTACATCTTGGCTATTTCTTCGGATAATACGACGATACGTTTGGACAAACTTTATTTTTTATAAAGCGAGATTTGATATTTAAATTTTTTTGAGTGCTTCAAGTGCTCGACATAAGCTCAACGATTTTTTTGCCGCACGCTCCGGATTCCAATGTTTTAAAATAAACTCACACAACACGTTATTATATTCAGGACCAATCCGTGAATTACGACCCGGGAGCATTAAGCGATGAATTTTGCGTTTCCCCTTTGCCCTTATGATGCCAAGTAAATGTTCCTTAGGATCGTTCAGCGAATCTGGATCTGTGCTGAAATTAGTCTTGGAAATACTTAAAAAGGAAGCCAGTGCATGTTGGTCTGCAATAAGCCACGACTCTACTTCACGCACAGCGATACGGAATAAAAACCCTTTCGATATTTCCGGTTTCGAACCTTGCTTTGAAAACCATCTTCTGATCATTTCAGGTGCACATTTGACCGCATCTAAATCCGTTAATATGACGACGGGTATTCCCGCTTTGACCATATTATTAATAGCTGGGATCATTTTTTTAATATTACTGAAACCATGTTTGTTTTCCGGAAATCCCTTCGTTAACCGCAACTTCTTCCCTGAACCACTGTTTGTGTTTTGAAATTCGATCAGTTTTTTGATCACAGAACATGATGGGGGATCTTCGGCATAGGCATAGCAGCAGCGGTCAGGCATTTTAGAGTGTCCCTATAGATTCAGATGTTCTTGGAAGCAGAATATCCGCAACGCTCATGCCCGCTTTTAAAGCCTTCAGATCCTGTCGGGACGGCATCTCAATAGACGTGGATTCTCCGTGACTTCCTGGATTCAATAATAGAAACTGACCATCTATGCTGATATCTGAAAGCAGATCTTGACTATGTGTACTGACAATAATTTGACCACCAGCCTTTTTTCGGGTTCGTCGGGCATCAGCGATCATACGAGGAATCTGCTCTACAATCTTACGGTGCAGTGACAGTTCGGGTTCTTCCAGTAAAATCAAATTATCCGAAGCCATCAATGTCCAGACCAGCGCAATCAACCTTAATGTGCCGTCTGAAAACTGATCTTCCCTTTGCCATCCTGCATTTGGACGCCAATGAACATAACGCATTTCAAGATGCGGATAACCTGTATAAGCATCCTTGACGAAGCGAAGCTCCTCGAACTGCGGGATCAATTTTTTTAGAATTTCTTCTGTCCTGCGCAAACGCGACTTCTGTATTTTCTTTTTCGTTTCAGCAATCTCTTTTAGAAACCCCTGTCCAAACGGATCGGATTCTGTCACCTTCGATACGAACATCTCGCTGTTCTTTAATAACTGCGGCACCAAGTGAAGATAAAGAGTCCGCTCAAAAAACTGTGCAATCTCACGAAAATCTTTATTGCTGTTTATCTGTTCCAGTAAAGTTTGAGTTAAACGCTCTGGATCTTTTTTATCTTTATTTTCAGGACGGGTGAAAATCGGGTGACCATCCTTTTCTACAGACTCAGACTTAATCTGAGGGCGTTGCTTTCCCCGAGGTTCAGTTGAAAATGATAGCTTGTAGCACCAGTCAGGAGAACTCTCTTGTAAATCCAGTGACTCTCGAAGCTCAACTTCAATATCTACAGTAGGGGCTTGCCGTGCCGCAAGACAGCGCAGTTTTGAAAGCCCTCCACGCGATTTGACAGCCTGTTGAAATCCACCACCGTTTGGATTTACTATATCACGCAAAAAACGGAACACATCAAGAAAATTGGATTTACCAGAGGCATTCGGACCTAGCACATAAGTAGTTTCGGCCAAATTGACATCAACTGATCTGAAATTTCTCCAGTTCCTTATTTTTAGCTTGGATAGATACATGTACATCTCCCCATTTATTTAAAAGATTTTGTTTATTTAGTGTCGAACTATAATGGCATAGGTTTTTTAAGTCAATTAAATATTAATACAGAAATATGTGAAAAGCGATAAAGATATTTATCATTAACGTAAATGACGTTTATTATGGCTCTAAGTCTCGCATCCATTTAGCGATTGATATTTTGGTGCCTATAGAAAAACACTTACCAAGTTCTCCATAAATCAAGATGTATGCATTTGCCAACTTGCAAAATACTTTATTTTGATTTTCCCCATTTGAAACCAATTTCCTCAAGGCGTTTGATTCTCTCTGAAGATAAAATTCCCTTTACATAATATTTCCTTTGGTCGCTTTGCCAACCACCAAGCCGGTATCCTCCATCAGTCTTGTAACTTACTGGTGCATTTGGATTGCCTTTGCCTTCTCCTTTCTTATAGTCCATAGTCAGTTCAAACCATCGATCCCAGCCAAGACGGTTAACATCTTGTAGTTTCCATTCAAAGCCGAGTTTATTGAGCTTTTCTATTTGTTCTAAAGATAATCTTTTTTCTCTATATTTTTCTTTTTGGTGCTGTTGCCACCTGCCAAGATTGTAACCTTCAATTGTTTTGTAAATGAGTGGTGCATTTGGATTGCCTTTGCCTTCTCCTTTCTTATAGTCCATAGTCAATTCAAACCATTGATCCCATTTAAGAATATTATGTCTAACAGTTGTTAATTCCCATTTGAAACCGATTTTCTCAAGGCTTTTGATCCGTTCTTCAGACAATTTCTTTTTTCTGTAATTTCTCCTGTTCACTCCTTGCCACAAACCTAGTCGATAACCTTCATCTGTTTTGTAACTATGTGGTGCATTAGGATTGCCAGTTCTATTTTTGTAAAACAATGTTTCTTGAAATCCCTTTTCAAACTGTTCTTCCCACATTTCCCATTTGAAACCAATTTCTTCAAGTCTCTTGATCCGTTCTTCAGACAATTTCTTTTTTCTATAATATTGTCTTTGAATAACTTGCCAATTACCAAGTCTGTATCCTTCCGACGTCTTGTATTTAGTTGGTGTATTGGGATCGCCTGTATTATTTTTGTAGTTAAAAGTTTCCTGAAAGCCCTTCTCAAATTGTTCCTCCCTTATCTCCCACTGAAAACCAATCTCCTCAAGTCGCTTTATCCTCTCTGCAGATAATATCCCTTGCCTATAATTTTTTCTATGCGTAGCTTGCCAGCTGCCAAGCTTATAACCGTCAAGAGTTTTGTAATATACCGGCACATTGGGATCGCCTGTATTATTTTTATAGTTTAAAGTTTCCTGAAATCCTCGTTCAAATAGTTCATCCTGCGGTTCCCATGTGAATCCAATTTCTTCAAGTCGCTTTATCTGCTCCGAAGATAAAATCTCTTTTCTATAGTTTACCCTTTGATTGTTATGCCAACTACCAAGATGGTAACCTTCAATTGTTTTGTATTTTTTTGGTGCGTTAGGATTGCCAAACTCTTCTTTATATTTTAAAGTAAGTCCATACCAGAAATCCCATTGCCTTCCTATTATTTCAACTATTCTGGTATTCAGTTTTTCAATGAAACGGTTTTTATCTATCTTGATAGGCAGATCATAAAATTCAATTTTATCAGTATACTCATTCATTGCATCTTTCCACGCTTGAGTTCCCTCTTCACCTTTCCCTTGAAGGATTCTCATTTTGGAAACGATACCTTGCATACGCTGATCCTGATCAAGCATAGCTTCAAGCACTTCCCATACAGTGCCGAAGTCTGAATGCTTGATGATTTCTTCCGGCTCTGAATCTTCTTCCAGAATTACAGGAATGAAAATATATCCTTTTTCTTTCCAGTTCGCCTTTCTCATTGCCCTGCCCGTGGCTTGGACGATATCAATCAGACTTCTCTTTGGATCAATAAAGGCAACTGTATCAACAGCAGGAATATTCACACCTTCCACAAGACAGCGGGCATTACTCATTATGCCGATATCCACTCTTTCAAACTCCTTCAATATGTTGCTTCTTTCCCCTGAAGGCATTGTTCCGTTTACATGGAAAAATCCCAAACTCTTCTGCTTTTCTTTTTCCGGTTCCACGAGGTTAAAAATTTTATCAATTCCGTATGGTTTGCTTTTATCGGTGAATGATTTTGCCGATGCAACTTTTCCATGAAAGGTAAATGCTTTCCTCAAGCCGTAAGCGCGGATGCCCTTCACAAGTGCAATTCTCTTGGCAAGAGCCTTGGCATCCCATTCGTGTTCCTGATCGGTAATGACTTTGCCACCTTGTTCGATAATTTTCTTGACTTCAGCATCCGTCACACAAATGACGATGACTTTATAATCAGTTATGTGCCCTCGTTTGACTGCTTCTGCAAAACCTATTTCATAAAATGGTTTTCCGTATATTTCTGCATCGTCCATGCTGCAAAGCAGAACATCCTCTTCTTTTGCTTTTTTGGTAATGTGCGGTGCATAAATCTTGGGCGTTGCTGTCATAAAGATTCTTTTGTTAATGGGAATATTGGCATCATCAAGTGCAATTCCCCATGCACCTATTTTTGTTCCTGCTGTTCTGTGAGCTTCATCAAAAATTCCTATATCAAAGGTTGTCCCTGATTTGCGGACAGCTTCGGCCAGAACTTTGGATGATTGATAAGTGGAAAAGATGATGGACGTTTTGGAATCCGTCCCTTTGAGAAAATCACCTATTGCTTCGGTTTCTGTGGTAACCGGCACGTCCATATCAGATATTTTTTCTATCGGCGCATCGTTGCCGAGATCCACTGTTGTATCGCTGCATACGCAAAGATAACGGAAAGGTTCAGATGAATTATCCGCCCATTCCTTTAAGGTCTGTCTCAAAAGAGACAAGCTGGGCAGCATTATCAGAATTTTCCTGCCGCCGAGCTTTTCACTAATCCAGATTGAGGCAAGCGTTTTCCCTGCACCACAGGGAAGTATCAACTGGCCTCTGTTGTTTTTCTCATAATGCGACACTGCCGCGACAATTGCTTCATGTTGAGTTATGTGCGGTGATTTCTTGGCAGGCGGCGTTATGCGTTGTGTATTTAAATACTTTTCCAGACGATCAAAGAAATCTGGTTCGAGCGCGTCAAACCTGTCAGCAAGGATTCGGCTTTGATGGATTCTGTCATCAATTGACGGAGGAAGTTTATTGGCGTTGGATATGGTTATGCGCCAATTCGCTTTGTCGGATACAGTAAAGAAGGTGGAAAGTTCCCTGAGTGTCGGCGTTATCTTTCTGTCGCTTCTGAATTTTGCCTGCCAGGCATAAATTTTACCATCATCTGTAATTCCAATGCCGTCGATGCCGATATCCTGAATGCCCGGATAACCTAAGCGTTCCCGAATCGAGTGTGGTATTTCATTGTGACGATAAACTTCCTTGAATTGAAAGACAGGATCAAGAAGGAAAAAAGCATTGCAGAATTCTTCAAAAGCAGCGCCTCTTTGCTGTTCGGAAGGCAGCTCCGCGATTTTCTTTTCCAGTTTGTCCCAGGTATTTACATTTTCGATGAGGTTAAGAAGAATGCTTGCTGACATTAAGACATCCTGTTTTCAGGAAATGATTTTTTCACTACTATTTAAAGGTCTTTTGACTGCACCGACGCTATTACCATCACTTCCTTAATCGATTTCTGGTCGGCGTTTTCGATAATAAATGTCACCGTGCCGAACTGATATTTCTCTTTGCGCTGGGGGATTCTGCCCATTTGATGCATCAGAAAACCGCCGATGGTTTCATAGTTGCCTTCCGGCAATTTTGTTTTAATCAATTGCTGCAAGGTACCCAGCTCCAGTCGACCCGATACCAGATAACGGCCGGGGACAATTTGCCTGTAAAGTTTCTCTCCTGCCACATACTCGTCGATGGTCCCGACAATTTCTTCACCAATATCCTCAATGGTAACCACGCCGGTCGCGCCTCCGTATTCATCCACCACCACCGCCATCTGCTCGTCTTTCTTCTGCATCGCCGCCAGCAGTTCGCTGACTTTTTTTGTTTCCGGCACGTAAAAAACATCCTTACGCATGCAGGAAGCGACGGTTGCTTCGCCCACGCTCTCCCCTTTCTGCTTGTCTTTGAGCAGCATTTCCAAAAGATCGAAGTAATGAAGAATCCCGACAATATTGTAAACCGTATTTTCGTACACGGGAATGCGCATATATTTTTTATCAGCCACAACACCCACCGCTTCGGATATTTTCATGGAGGACGGCAGCGAGGTCAGCGCGGAAATGGGCACCATGATTTTAACAGCCGTCAGTTCGGAAAAATCAAACACGCGGCTGACCATTTCTTTTTCCCGGGTCAGGATATCTCCGCCCTTTGTTTTTTCGCCCAGAATATATTTCAGTCCTTCCTTGGTGATATGTGAAGTTTCACCTGCTTTGCGATCAGAAGAAAGATGAACGGTACCCCTGGATACAGCCGCGATAACGAAAGCAACCGGATAAAAAAGCATTGAAGAAAAACGGATAAACCAGGCGACTCTTTCTGCCATGGCTTCGGCGTAATAGAGAAACACGCTGCGGGCCATAATCATTAAAAAAAGAGTCGGTATTGTAACAAGAAAAGCAATTTGTTCGCCCCGATCACGCCCGTAAAAGGATATTAAAAGACCTGTCGCCAGTGTTGAGGCGATGATAATTGCCAGATTGGTTCCGACCAGCGCGGTGGAAATAAACCACTCCGGCTTCTCTTTTAATTCAACCGCTTTCTCGGCGGCCTTGGACCCTTGATGAGCTCGGTTTTTCAATTTATTGATATCGGAAGCAAACAATGCCACTTCGCCGCCGGAATACAGCATCTCCAGCATGACACAAAGTAATATGGCCGCGATGATTAAATAAAAACTCATTGTTCTTCCGGTTCCTCAGGGAGTTCTCTGGTTATTTTAACTCGCAGTATTCTTGTCTTGCCGACATCGTGAACGCAAAAGGCATATCCATCCGAGCGCACTTCTTCTCCTTTTTCCGGCATTTTCCCGAACAGATGCAGAACAAACCCACCGATGGTGTCGAACTCTTCCTCCGGCAATTCAGCTTCGAGAAGTTTATTGCACTGTTCGACCGGCATATTCCCTGGAACGATGATCGTCTGTTCATCAATTTTCTCACAGCCTTCGCTACAAGCTTCATCAGTACCTTCAGCCTCTTCAAAAAGATGCTCCAGAATATGCTCCAGCGTAATCATTCCCGAAACGCCGCCGTATTCGTCAACCACAACGGCAATCTGCATAAAGTGTTTTTGAAAATCATGCAAAAGTCCGTGAACCGTTTTTTGTTCAGGAATAAAATAGGGCTTTGCCAGCAGATTTTGAATACTGTCCTGCGTTCTGCCTCGCCAGACATTGTTGAGCAAATCACGGGCAAATAAAATACCAATAATGTCGTCTCTATCTTCCCGGTAGATGGGCACGCGCTCCTGCCTTGCCGCAGCGATGAATTGCAGCATATCATCAACAGGCATATCCAGCGGCAGGCAAAACATATCCACGCGGGGAATCATGATGTCCGTTACCGGCCTGTCGCCTAACTCGAATATTTTATTAATCAATTCCTTCTGCGCTTCATCCACCACACCTTCCAGACTTCCAACGTCAACAAGCGTTTTAAATTCATCCTCCATCAGGGCTTCTGATTCTTCGGATTTATTCGCGCCGTAACGATTCAGGAAAAACCCGGATATTTTTTCCAGAGATGCGACCACAGGATATTCCAGACGGGAAATCGCCGTCAGCACTGGAGAAACCAAAGAAGAAATCTGCATCGGATAGGTAACGCCAAAGGTTTTGGGAATGGCCTCGCCGACAAAAAGCAAAACAACGGTTGTAAATATGATGGAAATCCACTGTCCGTTCATTCCCAAAAGCCCGATGAAATAGGACGCCGCCAGAATGGAAATGCTGACGTTGACCACCTCGTTGCTGGTCACGATTGTGATCAGCAGGCGCCGCTGATTTTCCAGCAACTTAACGACATAGTCAAAAAACGGATAGTTGTCCTGCTCCATCCTGTGCAGATGTAAATCTCTCAGTGAAAGCAGAGCCGCTTCCGCCGAAGAGAAAAAACCGGACAGCATAAAAAGCAGGACTAAAACGACAATGTCAGAATTCCAACCCAATTATTTCCAGCCTCTCATAATACGTTGATGTTTCTTGTGCTTTTAATTTATCAGATTATTGGTAAAAAAGAAACCTTGCGTTCTTGATTATTCGATATTCTTTATATATAGTCAAACGCAGTTAAACAATAATCAAAGGAGTTTTTCCCATGCCTAATATATTACTGATCGGAAACGGCGCCCGCGAACACGCGCTGGCGGAAGCCATTACCCGCTCCGGACAAAAACCGACATTGTTCTCTTTTATGAAATCCAACAATCCCGGCATCGCTTCTCTTTCAGAAAAATATATGTTGGGCAGTTATTCCGATCTTGACGCGATTACAAAATTCGCCACGGAAAATAAAATCGAGTTTGCCGTTATCGGACCGGAAGATCCTCTGAACAACGGTGTCGCGGATGCTCTGGCGAAAATAAATATTTCTGCTGTAGGACCGACCAAAACACTTGCACGGCTGGAAACTTCCAAATCGTTCACCAGAAATCTGGTCAGCAAATACAATATTCCCGGCAATCCGCAGTTCAAAGTTTTTAAAACGCTGGATGGCGTGGAAGATTTTCTCAATCAACTGGAAGGCATCGTTTTGAAGCCGGATGGACTGACCGGCGGCAAGGGCGTGCATGTCCAGGGAGATCATTTTGCCACGAAGAAAGAAGCTCTGAACCTTTGCGAACAGATACTGGCCGGCGGTTCTTCGCTGGTTGTTGAAGAAAAGTTCGACGGAGAAGAATTTTCTCTGCAGTGCCTGTGCGACGGGAAAAATGTTGTTGCCACACCCCTGGTACAGGA
>CAYZRT010000094.1:0-11736 GCA_964480875.1 uncultured Smithella sp.
TCAACCTTCAATTTTCTGACCAGTTCACAAAGGGGTTTGATTTTTTCATCGCTTACCGCCAGCAACAGTGCGTTGTTATTACCCGGCCAGTAATGCGTGCCCAGTTTCGGATCGCTTTCTTCACCTTCACCCATTAATCCGCACATTTTGGTGTAGGCCTTGAGCCCGGCTTGTTTAAAAGCGGCAATAATATCCTCATCGGCGGCTTCGGCATAAATAACATAAAACATTTTCATCGTCTTTACCTCTTTGTGGAAAGATATTTTAAAACAGTGATTAATCAGCCCGCTTTCTTTTTGCGTCCTTTCTTAAAATATTCCTGCCAGTCATCAAATATGTCATAGGCCGCGGGTACGACAACCAGGGTCAGAATCAGAGAAGTCAAAAGCCCTCCGATAACCGCGATGCCCATCGGGGCGCGTGTTTCCGCACCTTCACCGACCGCAAAAGCAATCGGCAGCATGCCGAAAATCATGGCAAAGGTGGTCATGAGAATCGGCCGCATTCTTACCGGTCCGGCCTGTAAAATGGCCTCGCGGCGCGATAGGCCGCGCTCGCGCAAAACATTGGTGTAATCAACAAGCAGAATGGCGTTTTTCTTCACGAGTCCCATCAGAAGAATTAAACCGATGAGGCTGAAGATGTTGAGCGTCTTCCCCGTAAGGAAAAGCGCGCCAAAAGCTCCAATGAATGACATCGGCATGGAGAGCAAAATAGTCACCGGATGGATGAAGCTTTCAAACTGTGAAGCCAGAATCATATACGCCATCACGATACCGAGCAGCAGGGCAAACATCAAAAAGACAAAAGATTCCTGCATGACCTCGGCCATGCCATAGTACTTTGGCACATAATCCGCTGGCAGAATGCGTCCGGCAATTTCATTCAGTTCGCTTTGGGCCTCTCCCAGTGGTTTCCCTTCCAGAGAAGCAAAAATAGTGATGGCCCGTTGGCGGTCAGCGCGATTGATGACACTGGGGCCGGTTCCTTCCTGTACCTTTACCACATTGCCCAGTTCCACCAGCTTTCCGTCACGGGCGCGTACGTAAATTTTCTGCATGGCGGCAATGCTTTCCCTGTTCTCAGGATTCAGCCTTACCCTGACATCATAACGTTTTCCTTTTTTTTCATCCTTGTAGCGGGCGATGTCCAGTTCGCCACCGACCAATAAATTGATGGCTTCGGCGACCGTGGCAACGTCCACGCCCAAATCCGCCGCTTTGTCACGATCAATATACACCTTGAATTCGGGTTTCCCGGCTTCCAGAGATGTGTCCACGTCCACAATTCCCGGCAGTTTGGTAAACTCCGTTGCGATCTGTTTGGCGTATTTCTGCAATTCGGCCAGATCCTGTCCGCGAATGCTGTACTGAATCGGCACCTGTCTGATGCCGCCGCCGATCAGCGAAATATCTTCCGCAGAAGCTTTCATGCCGGGAATTTTCTTGAGTTTGGTGCGCGCAATTTTTTTGATATCTTCCTGACTGTATTCGCGTTCAGCCTTGGACTGTAACGTGACCATTATTCTTGCTTTGTTGGTTTCGTTTTGAATGCCCTGAACGTAAAAGACAGATTTGACGCCCGGAATCTCCTTGATCATTTTTTCCGTCTCTCCGAAATATCTTTCCACCTGATCAACGGAATAATCAATCGGCGCTTCCATGCGCACGATAAAATTGCCCTGATCCTCGGGAGGGAGGAATTCTTTGCCCAAACCAAACGCCGCTAGCATAATGCTCAACACAAAAATAATCAGCGCTCCCACGAGCATGGATTTTCTGTATTGGAGCGCAAATTTCAGAACGTGACTGTAAAATGTTTCCAACCGCTTATAATTATTTTCCAGAAAATCACCTGATTTTTTCCAGAATGAAACGCGCGTTGTTTTGACACCGGGTCCGCCGTGCTTCATCGCGTGCGGTTTAAGAAAAATCGAGGCCATCATGGGCGTCAGCGTGAAGGAAACCAGCAGGGATACCAAAACGGCAAAAACAATGGTCAGAGCAAATTGCACAAAGAATCGTCCGATGAGCCCTTTCATGAAAGCCACCGGTAAAAATATGGCCACAATAGCCAGGGTGGTGGCCATGACGGCGAGGCCGATTTCTGAGGTGGCGAATTTCGACGCTTCCACGGGACCCATTCCTTCTTCCACATGCCGGTAGATATTTTCAATGACGATAATCGCGTCGTCAATCAACAGGCCGACCGAGAGCGACAGGGCGAGCATCGTCATGTTGTTGAAGGTGAATCCGAAAGCATTAATGATCGCGAACGTTGAAATGATGGAGACGGGCAGTGCCACGGCGCTGATGAGCGTTGTGCGTATATTCTTCAGAAAAAGAAAAACGGCTAGAATGGCAAACAGACTGCCCAGAATCAAATGGTGCTGCACTTCATTGATGGAACGAACGATAAAGAGGGATTGATCCACGGATATGTTTATTTTCATTCCCGGAGGGAGTGTTTTATTGATTCTTTCCACTTCCTTTTTTACCCGGTTGGCAACGGCAACCGTGTTGGTTCCCGATTGTTTCTGGATGCCCATGCCGACAGCCGGGACGCCATTAAAACGGGCGATGGATCTTCTTTCTTCCGTGCCGTCTTCCGCCCGTCCAATATCCTTTATTTTTACCGGGGCGCCTTTGTAATAGTTGACAATCAGATCGTTAAAGTCCGGAATACTGGGGAACTCGCCCTTAATCCGGACGGTATATTCCTTGGTTTGGGTTTCGATGCGTCCGCCGGGCAATTCGATATTTTCACGTTTAAGAGCCAGAACAACGTCGGATGGGGCAATCCCGTAGGCCTGCATTTTGGCGGCATCCAGCCAGATGCGTACCTGTCTAAGCCGTAGGCCGTAAAAGTTGACATTGCCGACGCCGCTAATTCTTTGAAGCTGTTCTTTCAGAACTTCATCGGCATAGGTGGAAAGATCCCGGATCGATTTGTCTCCGGAAAGGTTCATAAATAAAATCGGGGTTGAATCGGGATCCACCTTGGCAATTCTCGGTTCCTCGATATCATCCGGCAATTTGTTGCGAATCTCGGAAACTTTTTCACGCACATCCTGAACGGCCAGATCAATATCTCTTTCCAGCACAAATTCCACAATGGTGCGGGAAACACTTTCCGTGCTGGTGGAGGTAATGGTTTTCACACCGTTGATCGTGTTGACGGCTCCTTCAATTCTGTCGGCCACGTCAACGTCCATGACATCGGGACTGGCGCCTTTGAGGGTGGTGGTGATGGTGACAATGGGAAAATCAACTTTGGGGAAAAGATCCACGCCGATGCTGGGATAACTGACAATCCCCAGCACCACCAGAGCCATAATGACCATGGTGGCAAATACCGGACGCTTAACCGATGTATCAGCGAGCCACATGGACCTTTATTCCTTCCGATAAATTATTCTGACCGACCACCACAATCTGTTCTTTTTCATTCAGGCCTTCAATGATTTCGATGTCTTCTCCATATTTGCGGCCTGTCGTTACCTTTCGTGCACGCGCCAAATTTCCTTCCACAACAAAAAGACTGACGGTTGCGTTGTCGTATATTAAAGCCGTCAGAGGAGCGACAATGACGTTGCGTGGAGGTCCCGTGTAAATGGTTGCCCTGACAAATAATCCCGGTTTCAGTAACCGACCGGAATTGGGAACAACGGCCTCGGCCTGTAGCGTTCTGGTTCTTTCTTCCACGTTGGGATAAAGCAGATTAACTCTGCCCTTGAATTTTTTATCGGGAAACGAATCAACCGTAAAATCGACTTCCTGTCCTGTTTTCAAGCTGGCGATATCTTTTTCACTGATGGTAAAATTAAGTTTCAGCGGATCGACTTTAATTAAATGCAGCAGCGGAGAGCTTATGCGCACAAAATCTCCGGAGGAAATTTTTTTTTCTTTGACCATACCGTTGAGCGGCGAATAAATTCTTGTCCGGGCAAGCCTTTCCTCGGACGATTCAAGCATGGATTTTGCTTTGGCTAAATCGGCTTCCGCCAGAACGACTCTTGTGGAGATATCATCGTACTGTTGTCGCGTGATCAACTCTTCCTTGTAAAGAGATTCTTTTCTCTGAAACTCGGATTGAACATTGGCCAGGCTGGCCTCTGCTTGTTTCAGGGCCGCCTCAGCCCGTCGCTTATCCAGCAGATAATCCGTCTGATTGATTTCCACCAAAAGACTACCGTTGCTGACAGCTGATCCTTCCTCGACTTTGATGCTTTTGACAATGCCGTCCACTTCCGAGCTGACCATGACTTCTTCGTCCGCTCTTAAAGAGCCCGTTGTTTCAATGTAAGGCCGAACGGTTTTTGTTTGAGCGGCGGCAACGTGGACATTGATCAGGATTTCCTTTTCCACCTTTTTTTCTTTTTTACACGAGATCAAAGGGGCGCTGATGAACAATATCAGTAACATAAAAAACAATAATTTTAATAAACCGCCTGTTAATGAATTTTGAAGATTGAAGCCAAAGCGCTTTTTCGCAAACATCATTTTATCCTCCTGAATGTTGAGCCGGGAAGGCCTCTCATTTTATTTCTACTCATCATTTTTATTGTGCCAAAAAACTAACTTATTTGGCGGTACGGTTTTCGGAGAAAAGACTGTATCCGCATTAACCAATTGCAGTAACGTGCCGCTTGATTTCTTCACTTTCAGAGAGGCAAACTGGTAGTTGTATAAAGCGTCCGCCACGTTTTTATCCGCGGTAAGAAGCGCTGTATTGGCATCCATGACATCGAGGCTTGTTGCCAGGCCGTTTTCAAATTGTTTCATAACTGCGTTATAATTATCCCTGGCGAAAATCTGTTGATCTTCCAGAAATTTCAGCGAGCCCATCAATGTATCCAGATCAAGACAAGCCGCTTGCAGCTCAATATCCACGTTCTTCTTCAAATCATCGTAAGCCAGACGCGCCTGACGCTCCCTGGCTTTGGCTTCCTTGAATTCAGCCATCCGCAAGCCGCCTTCAAAGAAAGGAAAGGACAGAGAAACGCCTCCTAAAATACTTTCATCATTGAAGGTCGATGTCAGCGGATCCTGATCCGCCCGGTTATAAATCGCAAACAAACCCATATTGGGCCAGAAGGCGCCGCGGGCGAATTTCACTTGCTGTTCGGCCATTCTTATCTGCATATCGTAACTTTTCAAATCGGTTCGCTCCTGAGCCGATCGGCGTAAACTGTCCAGTTGACAAACCTCTGATGAAGAACTTTTTTCATCCTTCAGGGAGAAATCATGCTCCACTCCCGTCGAGCGTATCAGTGCCGCCCTTGCCAGTTGCACACCATTGAAAGCCTTCAATCTATCCGCTTGAGCGCCTGATAATTCTCCCTGTGATCTCAAAAGTGCGGTTTTTGTCAATTCACCAACCTTCACTCTTGTTTGGACAAAATGATGATATTTTGTCAGTCTTTCCAGGTTGGCGTTGGCGATTTCAAGGGCTCTCTGAGCTTTGAGCACATCATAGAAAGAAGACGCGACCGCCAGTAAAAAATCCGATTTGGCGGTATTCAGATCATATTCACTTTTCGTGATGGATTGACCGGCGATGGTCAAAGCGTCGAGTTCGCGCGCGCTGAGTGAAAAAGTTTGATCGGCGCGAACACCCCAGGTTGCTGATTCATCAGGTTGAATCATGATGCCCGTAGGCGAATATTTGTCTTCCGTGAACCAGTTGTAGGTTCCATAAGCTGTCAGGCGGGGAATCAAAAGCGACAAGGCTTTGTTTTTGCTCATTTTTGCGACATATATGTTTTCCCGTGCTATTTCAATTGCTTCAGAACTTGTCAAAGCCTTCTGATAAATGTCAGAAAGCGCGTATTCCTGCGCCGCTGATTGCACGTTAAAAATGATTAACACGAACAGCACAGTCATCATATGTGAAAAAAAATTTTTCATTATCAGATCCTTTCTCATACAAAAAACAAGTTTACGGCCAGATATTACCCATGGCTCTCTGCAGCCGTGCATAATTTATGTTGTAGTCACCCAGAGCGTTGGCGTATTCCGATTTTGCCCTGGTCAAAAGCGTCTGGGCATCGAGGACTTCCGTGGACGTGGCAATCCGTTCCTTGTATCTTTCTTCGGAAATGCGGAAATTTTCCTCGGCCTGTTCAATCAATGTCTGGGACACGGAAATTTGATTCTCCGATTCCTGCAAAAGCAGGTAAGCGTTTTTGATTTCGAGAGTAATCTGGTCATTTAATTCTTTGGATGCTTCTATGGCCTGATTTTCTCTGGCTTTGTTGGCATCAACTCTGAATTTTGTTCTTCCCCATTCCCAGAAATTCCAGTTAGCCACAGCCATCACGTACCAGCTTTCCGCGTCCTTAAAGTTGCTGCCCTTTACGGAGGCTTCGTCGCCAAATTTTGTATAATTGCCGACCAGACTTAAAGCGGGAAAATACTCGCTTTGCGAGATGAGTACCCATTTTCCCGCCTGGAGGGCTTTGAGCGATGAAATTTTTAATTCGGGTCTGGACGCGCGGGCGGTTTTTAAACATTCTTCAAATGATTCTTTCAGAGGGTGATACGTCAGAATATCTTCTATCTGCACCGGCGTGGAAATATGACGTTTTAAAATAGTATTGAAACGTGATTTGGCAAGATCGACGGCATTGCGCGACCGCATCAGCGCCTGATTTCCGTTGGCCAGTTCAACTTCGGCGTAAAGCAAATCATTCTTGGGAATCATGCCAACCTTGAAATAATTTTCGGCAACATCGCGATGCGCTTTGAGCATCTCCACCGACTGATGCGCTGCTTCCTCAATTTTCTGAGCGCGCAAAATATTGAAATAAGCAATTTTAACGTCCTGCACGACATCCTGAATTTTTGCCGCTTCTTCCAGCCGGGCGGCCTCTTCGCCAATCCTGTTGGCTTGATAATTCGCCAGAATCGCGCCGCCGGCAAATAAAGGTTGTTTCGCTTCGATGGTCCAGTTGTAATTATCATCTGTTCCGACGGGAATTTCCATGCCGTTCATTGTCTCCATCGGTCCCGGAGGAAGCCCCTGAAATCTGGAAAATGGCGCTTCGTTCAATCGCGTATAACTATAGGACGTGCTGAACGTGGGGAAAAATCCGGTAAGTGCCTCCATTTTCTGGGCAGCAGCGCCTTTTGCTCCTTCTTTGGCAATATTCAATACGATGCTGTTTTTCAAAGCAGTATCAATGCTTGCTTCCAGCGTTAAAGGTTCTGCGGCATAAATCAGAAGCGGTGAAAAAACAATCATTAATAGCGATAAGACAGATATGAACATTTTTTTATCGATCATGGTTTTTCACTCCATTTAAAAAGATGTCCAGAATAAAACCCTTTTTGGTACAGGGAGAATCATTTTTAAGCGATAACATCCATTCACTTGTCGCTGCTCTGATTAAATGAAACAAAGATTGCGCCATGTCATTTGCCGGCATGTTCCTTATCAATCCTTTATCGATACCGTCTTTTAACAAATTTTCAATGAAGGTTATATGTTTAAAATAGTAATCAATGAGTTTTTCCCGTAGAGATGTCATGGCTTCCGATAAAGCAGCGCTTTCACCTTTCACATATAGACGGCAGAAATCAGCGTTTTTTTCCATAAACTGAAGCTGAAAATCAACCAGCACATCAATTTTTTCAATGACGTTTTCAGCCTTTTCAGTCGCCTTTCTGATTTCCGAGAACATCAAATCGAGTTTTTCGCCGATCATTGCGGTGTAAAGGTTTTCTTTACCTTCGAAGAATTGATAGAGAGAACCCGTGGAGAAACCGGAGGCCGTGGCAATTTCCGCCATTGTAACTTCATGATATGCCTTAATTGAAAATATTTTTTCTGCCGTGTTTAAAATTTCCGCCCGTCGCACATTGAACTCACGTTCTTTTCTTTCGGATCTGACCATGATCATGCCTTTGTGAATTGTTATTCATATTTTGAACAGTGATTCATAAAAACAGTGTTTTTGCCGTTTGTCAAGATAATTATGCTTGGGAATAATCTTTTTTACGATGAATAAATTATTAAATATTTCTTTCTATTTTTTATAAAATTTAACGTTTCTTTCAACAGAAAACGCATTTATGAATCTGTTATAAGTAAAGAACTCTTGAAACATAAAATTATTTATATAATTATATTAAATACTTGCAAATTTAATTAATTTTTGATGTAGAGTGGCACATTTATTTCATATAATAATGACTAAGAGTTTAAAAAAATTATAAAGGAGATAAAAAGCTATGAAGAAATTAATGCAAACATCCTTTCTGACTGCTTTTGTAATTTTTGTTACAGCATCTTTCAGCTATGCCGAATTCAGCGCTACCGGAAATGGCAATTTCCCGTTTTTTCATCTTGGTTGCTTAATTGTCGGCGGCTTGATTATCGTTTCTCTCAAAAGAAAATACAGTAAATTATATTTAAGCGAAGCAATCGGCTCATTTGCTCTTTACACGCTCATGGTGTCCATATTTACCGCACCGGTTGTCGACGCTCTAAAAAGCTTAATAAGTTAACCCCTTTTCCCCTTCAAAGATCTACCCTTGCTAAGAACCCCGTACCCTTCACGGGGTTCTTTCATTTTAATCTAAATCAGCTCATCCAGACGTGCAGATAATGCGCGAGCCAGTTTTTGCAGAAGATTGGTTTCCATGTCGGGCGTGTAACGGGACTGAACGGCGTCGCCATTGTTCCAGCTTGCAGTGAATTCGCCGCTTATTTTAAAAGGAACCAGAGCCAGAGATTTGACAAAATATTTTCTGTGTTCAGGAAACAGCCTGTAATAATTGGTCAGATTCTTATTGACTAGAACCGGTTTTAAACCGGTAGAAAAAATTTCCTTGAAGAAAGCCGATTTTACAATATTAAGCCTCTCCTTGAGAAAGTTGGAAGATTTTACCGTTTCAATAACCCGCATATTTTTTTTGGTATCTGCTATGGTCAGCCACACAAACGGCACGTTAAATTCCTCTTCGATTCCCGTAAAGAGCATTTCAAAAAGTTCGACAACACCTTTTGCCTCCGCCAGTTTCTTTTCAATCTTTTCGAAACTGGAAGCGATTTTTGTATTGATGCGTTCAATGTTAACTTTCTTATCCATTTTCTTTCCTCTACCAGTTTGCGTAAAGAATCAAATGATCCGATGGCTTTTCCATGAGTCTTGATTCTATGTCGATGGAGCAGTTTTTTGATTTCTCGGCAAGTTTTTTTGTTGCCAGAATGTGATCAACCCGCCAGCCCAGTTTGCGGTTGACGGAATCTTTGATACGGTAATCAAAAAAAGTGTACTGACCGGCAACACCCGGATAGTGTTTGCGGAACACGTCGGCTAAACCCCAGGATTTAATGTCTTCCAACGCCTTCCAGACTTCCGGATTAAAACAGACGTGTCCCAGTAGTCTTTTCGGATCATGCACATCGATGGGCTCCGGCGCGATGTTCAGATCACCGCACCAGATTAATTCCTCCTTAGGTTGAAAATTTTTCTGCAGATGTTTTTTAAAACGCGTGAGCCATTCAAGTTTATAGGCAAATTGTGCGCTCTCCATTTCCTGGCCCTGTGGGACATAGGTGTTGACGATGGTCAGATCATTGTATTTTGCAATGATCATGCGGTCGGCATCAGCCGGTTCCGAATCAAAACCGTAAGTAACGTTTTGCGGTTTGAGTTTCGAGACGATGGCCACACCTTTGTACTGTTTGTCGCCTTTGAAAACCACATGATAACCCAATGCCTCAAAGTCGGCTGCGGGAAAGGCAGCGTCGGCAACTTTTGTTTCCTGCATGCACAGGTAGTCCGGATTATTGGCCCTGATCCACGGCAGGACAATGTGCAGACGGGAACGAATGGAATTTACATTGTAAGTAGCAAGCTTCAAATTTTTTGCCACCTTTGATTATTTTTGCAAATGAACAACCCCGCCGCAAGCAGCGGGGGTATCCAAAGGTACTGCGCCCCAAGGGGCGGGGAATTAGACCCACATTTATCCCGCTCGGCTTCGCCTCGGGGATAATTCGACCATCAAATTTCAGTGCACTTCGTTGCTGAAATTTGGGTTTCATTAATACCACGACCGGAGACTGCACTCAAGTATTTTTGCAGCAAGCCAATGACGATTTTTTTGTGATTTTGTCGGGGAAAAAAAGATGATCAGAGCCGGATCAATCTCATCGGGACAGAATGGCCTGGGCTGTCCGCTTCCCTGGCTATCGCCAGGTATGTTCGAAAAATGCTCTAGCGACACTCGCAGAGAACAAGCGTAGTTCAGTTCGATGCTTCAGTGGAATTATCCCTGAGCGAAGCGAACGGGATAAAACAGTTTCGAACCTTTAACTTTCACTTTTTTCACCATCCACCATTCACGCTTCACTCTTCACCATTCACATTTTCATCTTGAATTTTTCATTGACACCTTCCCGTCCTTCTCATATAAAAATTAGAAATTGAAAATCGAAATAAAATATTTCGGAGACGTTATGCAATCCATAGAATCTTTTCTTCAGCAAATAAGCGATGTGCTCTGGGGCTGGCCTCTGATTGTTTTGCTGGTCGGAACGCATATCTTTTTGACGTTCCGTCTCAAATTCATTCAACGGTATATGTTTAAAGCCATCAAAATTTCTTTTTCACGCAAGCGCGAAGGGGAAGGGGACATCAGCCAGTTCGGCGCGCTGACCACGGCCCTGGCTGCCACGATCGGCACCGGTAATATCGTCGGCGTGGCGACGGCGATCGCTGCCGGAGGTCCCGGCGCCGCGCTGTGGATGTGGCTGACCGGCGTCTTCGGCATTGCGACAAAATACAGTGAAGCGGTTTTGTCGCTGAAATACCGCATCACCAACAAGGACGGTTTAATGGCCGGTGGCCCGATGTATGTTCTGGAGCGCGGCATGAATGCCCGGTGGCTGGGATTGATTTTCGCCGCGCTAACCGCGGTGGCAGCATTCGGGATCGGCAACATGGTGCAGGCCAATTCGATTGCTTCGCTTGTGCAGGAAACATTCAATATCTCTCCGTGGATTACCGGATTGATCATGACGGTGCTGACGGCGGTCGTTATTCTCGGCGGCATTAAATCCATCGCGAGGGTTTGCGAAAAGTTGGTGCCTTTTATGGCTGTGTTTTATGTCTTCGGTTGTCTGATTCTATTGGGCATGCATTACGAGACGATTCCGGAAACGTTCAAACTGATCTTTCAAAGCGCTTTTTCCGGTCATGCCATCATTGGAGGGTTTCTCGGCGCGGGCATGAAGGAGGCGATCCGCTACGGGGTCGCCCGCGGATTGTTCTCCAATGAATCCGGAATGGGCAGCGCGCCGATTGTGGCGGCGGCGGCGCAGACCAAAAATGCGATTCGTCAGGCACTGGTTTCTTCAACAGCCACCTTCTGGGACACGGTGGTTGTGTGCGCGATTACAGGTCTGGTTCTGGTCAATTCCGGCGAGTGGATTCACGGCTATAAAGGCGCTGCGCTTACCAGAGCGGCGTTTTCCGACATGCCCGTTGTCGGACCGGTTTTGCTTTCGGTCGGATTGCTGACTTTTGTTTTTTCAACCATTCTGGGCTGGTCGTATTACGGTGAGAAAGCCGCGGAATATCTTCTGGGAACCAAAGCCATTCTGCCGTACAGATATTTGTGGGTATGCGCTGTGATGCTCGGTTCCGTATTAAGCATTCCCATTGTCTGGACATTCGCGGATATCGCCAACGGATTGATGGCGGTGCCGAATCTCATTTCACTG
>CAYZRT010000095.1:0-11725 GCA_964480875.1 uncultured Smithella sp.
AAAAAGCGGACATATCATGTGCTACAAAATAGGACTTTTCTATTTGCTGCTAACAGTCGTAAATAACATTGTAAAATGTGAAAATATTTCTTGATTTAAAGCAATTCATCATTTACATACAAAAAATCATAAAAATATGAGGGTAAAATGATAGAACCGGATTTTTCCAAGGGGGACGGTTTGGTTCCCGCGATTGTTCAAGATGCTGAAACTAAAGAAGTTCTGATGATGGCCTACATGAATCGTCAGTCATGGGAGGCCACGCTGAAGACAGGCAAGGCTACCTACTGGAGCAGATCAAGGCAAAAGCTTTGGCTTAAGGGAGAATCGTCAGGGAATGTTCAGTTAATCAAAGATATTTTTATTGATTGCGATAATGATACGATTCTCTTGCAGGTTGAACAATTGGGGGGGGCGGCCTGCCATACAGGGTATAGGTCATGTTTCTATCGTAAGTTAAACGGTAAAGACTTTGTTGAAATTGGAGAGAAGATTTTTAATCCAGAGGACGTATATAAATGAAAGTTTTGAAATTAGGAATTCCCAAGGGAAGCTTGGAAGCCAATACGATAGATTTGTTTAAAAAAGCCGGCTGGCGTATTACGAGCGATGCCCGAAGCTATTTCCCTGATATCGACGATCCGGAAATTTCGTGCAAACTTGTTCGGGCTCAGGAAATGTCCCGGTATGTTGAGGATGGCACTCTCGATCTTGGGCTTACCGGAATTGACTGGATTATGGAAAACGCTTCGGATGTTGTTGTGGTGCAGGATTTGATTTATTCCAAAGTATCCACACAGCAGGCACGATGGGTTCTGGTTGTTCGCGATGATTCCCCTTACAAAACCATAAAAGATATGGAAGGCAAACGAATATCAACTGAACTGGTTAACTTTACGAAAAAGTATTTTGCCGAAAGAAACATCAATATTCATGTTGAATTTTCCTGGGGAGCGACAGAAGCAAAGGTTGTTGAGGGTCTTGTGGATGCCGTCGTGGAGGTCACTGAAACCGGTTCGACGATTAAGGCCAATAAATTACGGATTATTCATGAGTTGATGAAAACCAACACACAGTTGATTGCCAATAAAGCTTCCTGGAAAAATCAATGGAAGCGAAAAAAAATTGAGCAAATCAGTACCATGCTGAACGGTTCCCTGCAGGCGATGGGCAAAGTCGGATTGAAGTTGAATGTTTCCAAACAAAATTTGAACAAGGTTATGAAATTGATTCCTTCACTTAAATCTCCGACGATTTCTACCCTGTCTTCAGAGAAATGGTTTGCCATCGAATCCATCGTGGACGCGAAAATCATGCGGGACTTAATTCCCAAACTTCTGGAAGCGGGCGCGGAGGGTATCATCGAATATCCTTTAAACAAGGTTATTTAGCGGAGAGGAGAATCATGGCCAGAGAAGCGAAGATTGTCCGCAAAACAACGGAAACTGATATTCAACTGGAAATTGATTTGGATAAAACTGCCGGGAGCAGGATTGATACGACCATTCCATTTTTTAATCATATGCTGGAACTTTTCGCACGGCACGGTTTTTTAAAACTGGTTGTCAAAAGCAAGGGGGACACGCAGATTGATGATCATCACCTGATAGAAGATTTGGGTATTTGTCTGGGGAAGGCTGTTGCCAAGGCGCTGGGCGGGAAAGCAGGGATTAACCGATATGGTTCAGCTTGTGTGCCGATGGATGAATGCCTGTGCCGGGTGGACATGGATATTTCCGGTCGTCCTTATTTGATCTACCATGTGAAATGCGGACGCAGAAAAGTCGGCGGATTCGATCCTTCTCTGGTCAAGGAATTTTTTAAAGCATTTACAGATAACAGCGGTATCACATTGCATATCAATTTTATGTATGGCGATAACGGTCACCACATTATCGAAACGATATTTAAAGCTTTTGCCCGTGCGTTCAGAAACGCAGTGGCATTAGATAAAAATATCAGAGGTGTTCTTTCGACAAAAGGAAAGTTATAAAGAAAGTGAGGTAAAAATTTTGTCAACTCTTTACTGGAAAAAATATCGCTGTCCAGCGGGATTTGTCTTGTGCGTTTTTCTGGCTTTGTCCATGACAGTTCAAGCCGCGGAAGAAGGTGCTAAGATTACAAATCGTGTCGCAGTAATTTCCTTTCAAACGATAAAACCAGAAGCGGGAACGGGAAACGCCGTGGTTTGTCCGATTTGTGGAGCAGGGGTTTCCGGTGGTAAAATACAGGAAGAATCCGAAGAAGTTGTAGAAGAAGTTTTTGTAAATAAACTGAACGAACTGGAAGGAATAGAAATAATTCCTTCTTCAAAGGTACAGAGCGTATATAAAAAAATATCTTCCGCAAAACAGAAAGGAACTTTTGTTGATACTTTGATAAAAGCCGGTAAAGAGTTGGGAGCGGATTCGGTGGCCGTGGGTTATGTTTATCGTTTTGTCGAAAGAGTAGGTTATGGATATTCATCTGAACATCCGGCATCTGTGGCTTTTGAAATACATTTGGTAAAAACTGCTGATGGCAGCTTAATCTGGCGTGGATTTTTTGATAAGACACAAAAATCTCTGCTGGAAAATCTTTTCGAAATATCTTCATTCTTCAGGGGCGGTGCTAAATGGGTTACCGCGCGAGAGTTGACCGAATTAGGCATGGATGATGTTTTGAAAACATTTCCGGATCTGGAAAATTAAACAAACTTTTCGAAATGCGACAGTCCATGTAATCCCATAAACTTACGCTTCTTAAAAAGGTGGCGCACTTGATTATTATTCCGGCTATAGATATCAAAGATGGAAAATGCGTGCGCCTGGCTCAGGGTAAGTTTGACCATGTTACCACATACGGAGATAATCCTGTGGAGATGGCGTTACGATGGATGAAAGAAGGAGCAGAACGGATTCATATCGTTGATCTGGATGGTTCTGTTGCCGGTAAACCTCGTAATGCGGATATCATTTTAAAAATTGCAAAAACCGTTGACGTGCCTGTTCAGTTGGGTGGCGGAATCAGGAACATGGAAACCATTGAATTTTATCTGAGCAAGGGTGTTTCCAGTGTTATCCTTGGCACAACGGCTCTGCAAAATGAAAACATTGTACGGAATGCCTGCAAGGAATTCCCGAATAAAATAATTTTAGGAATTGACGCTCTTAATGGGAATGTGGCAGTGCGAGGCTGGACGCAGACCACGGAGAAAAACGCTATTGATCTGGCCAGACATTATGAAGATTACCAGGTGAAGGCCATCGTATATACAGATATTGAACGCGATGGCATGTCCACCGGAGTTAATATTAAAGCGACTAAAGAATTAGCGAAGGCTGTGAGCATTCCGGTTATTGCTTCCGGCGGCGTGGCTTCCATGATTGATATTGAAAATCTGATGGCGATAAATGATTGTGAAATTTATGGAGTAATTATCGGACGTGCGCTTTACACCGGGGCTATTTCTCTGGAAGAAGCGATAAGACGAAGTAAAGAAATATAGCAAAATCAAAAGTACGGGAGGGGATATTTATGTCGGATTGTATTTTTTGTAAAATTGTCCGGGGAGACATTTCCTGCACCAAAGTATATGAAGATGATAAGGTTCTAGCTTTTGATGACATTCATCCGATGGCGCCGGTGCATGTTGTCATCGTTCCGAAAAGTCATATTTCTACTTTGATGGATGTTGAAACTCAAAAAGATAATATTATGAATAATTTGATTGCCGCTGTGCAAAAGGTGGCGAAGATAAAAAAGATTGATGCCAGTGGTTTCCGCACGGTGATTAACTGTAATGCAGAGGGAGGACAAGTTGTGTTTCATTTGCATGTTCATGTTCTCGGAGGCAGAAAACTTCAGGATGAATTAGGTTAAATTATGGAAGGGTGAAATGTTATGGATATCAATAAAAAATTAAGTGAAGAAATGGTTGCCGCAGCTAAATCTCAGGATAAAATTAGGCTTTCCACTATTCGGATGATCAAAGCGGCGCTGCATAACAAAGAAATTAATTTAATGCGGCCTTTAAAAGAAGATGAAGTTCTGCAGGTTCTTTCTTCAATGATTAAGCAAAGAAAGGATTCCATTGAGCAGTTTGCCAAGGGTGGCAGGACTGATCTAGTGGAGAAAGAAGAAGCGGAATTAAAAGTAGTTCAGGAATTTATGCCCGCTCAGATATCGGATGAAGAAGTCGACGCTATTATTAGAAAAACGATAGAAGAAGCAGGCGCTGTTTCCATAAAAGACATGGGAAAAGTCATGAAAATATTAATGCCGAAGCTTGCCGGAGTGGCCGATGGCAAGATTGCGGGCGAAAAAGTTAAAGCGTTTTTATCTAAGTGAAAGGATCTGTCCTTCCGTTATAAACTGAATAATATATTAAGCGGGATATCCAGTGCATTTTGATAACAGCAAGATTGAAGAGATTAAAAACAGGATAGATATCGTTGATCTTGTTTCCGAATATCTTACGTTAAAGAAAGCGGGAAGAAATTTCACCGGGTTGTGTCCATTTCATCAGGAAAAGACACCGTCGTTCACAGTCAATCGCGAAAAACAGATATTTTACTGTTTTGGCTGCGGGGAGGGCGGCAATGTTATTACTTTTCTGATGAAGATTGCCGATAAAAGTTTTCCGGAAGCCATTAAAGATCTGGCAGAAAAGACGGGAGTTGTTTTGCCTCCGATTTCGTCCGGGAAAAAGGGCAGACAAAAGGATTTACTAAAAGAAAATATAATTAATTTAAATTTAAAAGCGGCTCAGCAATTTTCACGTAATCTTTTTTCTGCTGCGGGTACCCCGGCCCGTAAATATCTGCAGGACAGAGGCATAGCTGACGATGTTATAAAACAGTTCCGTTTGGGGTATGTGCCGGATACATGGCGTTCTTTGACGGAATATTTTGAAAAAAACAATCTTTCTTTAAAATTGGCCGAGCAAGCCGGTCTGATTATTCCAGGTAAAGAGGGGGGATTTTACGACCGGTTCCGGGGTCGTCTCATTTTCCCCATCGAGAATATTTTCGGTGAGACGGTGGCTTTTGGTGGTAGAATTCTGGAAAAAGGGGAGCCCAAATATCTGAATTCACCGGAATCACCAGTATATATAAAGGGTAAGAATTTGTACGGCCTGAATAAGGCAAAAGAGGAGATTCGTAAAAAAGGATTTGCCTTGATTGTTGAAGGATATTTTGATTTGATTTCTTTATGGAATGCGGGTATTTGCAACGTCGTGGCTACTTTAGGAACAGCATTGACGAGAGATCACCTCGAACTTTTGCGTCGTTATACAATAGAAGTTGTCGCCTTATTTGATCCGGATGAAGCGGGTAAAAAAGCGCTTGACCGGAGTCTGGAATTATTTTTAAGTGCTCAAATGAAAGCAAAGGCTTTAATTTTACCTGAAAAATTCGATCCTGACGATTATGTCAGGAAGTTTGGTAAAGATAAAATGGAGGAGCTTATTGCTCTTGCCCAACCTTTGAGCGATTATTATATTGAAAACGTATTGGGCGCCGGCAACACTTTTGAAGATAAAAGAGATATGGTGAAAACGGCCATGGAATTTATCGCTAAAATCAGCGATAAAAAAGAAAAGGATCTTTTTATAAAACGTATAGCAGAAAAAACAGGTCTTAACGAAGAGTTGCTGATAAAGGAAACGTACAAGAACGCGGCTAAAGGGGAAACCAGAACAGAAAAAACAAAGCCTTCGCTCAACATGAATAATGATATCGTTGAATTGCATTTGATTCAGCTGATCATGGAATATCCGCAGAAAATCACAGAAGTAGAAAATGAAAATATTTTGGATTATCTTTTACATCCTGAAATCAGGAGTTTGGGAAAAAAAATAATCGATACTTATAAATTACTCGGATTTGTTGATGTCAGTGTTATTTTATCAAACAATGAGAATCCGTCACTGCGTGATAAAATATTTCAATCGATGGTGAAAGGTCTGCCTGTCGATGATGTCACGCTGGAAAAAATATTTACAGACAATGTTCGTCAGGTTAAAAGAAAATGGTATAAGGAGCAGCATCGCCAGATCAAAATAAAATTGAATAAAGCGCAGGAAAACGGTAATGAAGACATGATTAATCAGCTTCTGTACGAAAAAGAAAATATCCTGATAAAAGAGAGAGAATTACATTAAAGAGACAGATAAACAACAAACCAGAAGGAGAAGCCACATGGCGAAAGAAGTTCATTCCGATGAAGTTAATAAATTAATAACACTGGGTGAAGAAAAAGGTTTTTTAACCTACGATGATGTCAATGACGCTTTGTTGCCGGATATAACGTCGGCGGAGCAGCTGGATGATATTATCTCCCTGTTCGGAGAAAAAAATATTGATATCATCGACACGGAACAGGGTGAGAAGCTCACCCTGAAAAAGTCCATGAAAGATATCGCTGATGTCAATCTTAAAGAGACGCTTACCCTTGTTCCCATTGCCGACAAAACCGGGGACCCGGTAAAAATGTATCTGCGTGAAATGGGATCGGTTTCTCTGCTGAGCCGCGAAGGGGAAGTGGAGATAGCAAAAAAAATCGAAGAAGGCGCCCGCGAAACGATGTCCGCTATATTTCGATTGTCTGTTTCGGTTGATGAAGTATTGAATATAGGAAATAAACTCCTGAGTGGTGAACTCAAAAGTAAGAATGTCGTTGATAATATAGAGGATGAAGAAGGGTTTATTGAAGAGGACGAACATAAAAACAGAATCCTGAAACAGATCAATAAAATCAAAGAACATAACGATATCCTTAAGATCACCAAAGCCAAGCTTAAATCAAAGAATTTGTCGGTAAAGCAGAAGACTTCTTTGAACGCCAAATTGGAAATAGGCACGCGTCGAATTGTCACGCTCTGCCGTAAAATTCGTTTCAGCAAAAAACAAATTCAGCGTTTTATAGACCGTCTGCGTTATTATTCTGACGAGATTAAAGCTGCTGAAAAAGTGATGGCTCAATTTAAAAAACAAACCAAGTCGAGCGTACCGCAAAACAAGAAATCAAAAAAAGATAAAAAGAGCGCGGCCAAAAAGACACTCGTTGCCAGTAAGCTGCCTTTAAAAAGTAAAGAAGCCATTCGCGAAGCGCAAAAAAAGATAAAGCAAATGGAACGCGAAGTGGGTATCCCCACTGCGACGCTCAAAACAATCATTAAAACGATTGAAGAAGGCGAAAGAAAAGCGGAAATCGCTCAAAGAACGCTTGTTGAGGCCAACTTACGGCTCGTAGTCAGCATTGCTAAAAAATATACCAATCGCGGATTGCAGTTTCTGGATTTGATTCAGGAAGGAAACATCGGATTGATGAAGGCGGTGGATAAATTCGAGTATCAGCGCGGATACAAATTCTCCACCTATGCCACGTGGTGGATCCGGCAGGCGATTACGAGAGCCATCGCTGACCAGGCCAGGACCATCAGAATCCCCGTTCACATGATTGAGACGATCAATAAATTAATCCGCACGTCCCGGTATCTGGTTCAGGAACTGGGGCGGGAGCCTACGCCGGAAGAAATAGCCAATAAAATGGAGTATCCGCTGGAAAAAGTCAGAAAAGTATTGAAAATAGCGAAAGAACCCATTTCTCTGGAAACGCCCATCGGCGAGGAAGAGGACAGTCATCTGGGGGATTTTATAGAAGACAAAAGGGTTATGTCGCCTTCGGAAGCGACTATCAATATTGATTTGGCGGAGCAAACAAGAAAAATCCTGACGACACTGACATCTCGGGAAGAAAAGGTTTTGCGAATGCGCTTTGGTATAAGCGATCGGTCAAATTTCTTAACGAGAGAGGAAATTACATCGGTGGAAATAGCAGAAAAAATTAGTGAAGCTCCTGAATTTATGGGGAGTTTGGAAGTCGAAAAGGAAAAGGAAAAAACAAAAAAACATTATACGAAATAGTAAAATATTATTGACAATATATGCATTTGTGTATATCAATGCGCACTTTTTATGCACTTAGCACTGAGAAAGGGGCGGGCCTATAGCTCAACTGGTAGAGCCACCGGCTCATAACCGGTAGGTCCCTGGTTCGACTCCAGGTGGGCCCACCAAATAAAACGAATTATTATGCAGGAAACTAAAAAAATAGATCAGGACGTTAAAGAAGTTTCAAAATTAAGCTTCCTAACCGCCGTAATGAGACGAACAGATTCATCCTCATACGGCACAAACAGAAAGCTTATGAAGAAGTTTGAACAAAGAATGCACCCCTAAAAGGTGCATTTTTTTTGTCTAAAAATTTTAAAGAAAGAAGGAGAAGATTATTGAAAGAAAAATTATTGCTATTGATTAAGATTCAGGAATGTGATTCTCAAATTGTTAAATTATCCTCGAAGAAAAAAACATTGCCGGAACAAATAGAAAAACTGAATCGAGAGTTCAGTCAATTTGAAGAGGAAATCAAAAAAAATAAAATAAAGTATGATGAGCTGAAATCGCGTCACGTAGAAAATGAAAATAAAATTAAAAAGATAAACGAAAGTATTGTGAAGACAAAAGAAAGAATGCTGGAGGTTAAGAACAATAAAGAATATCAGGCCATGCTCAAAGAAATTGAAACGGCGGAGTCCTCCCGCGGCGATGTTGAAACAGCCATAATTTCCATATTGGATGAATTGGATAAGCTGACGGTTTCGGTTAAGCAAGATGAAGAAATTTTGAAACAGAACAAAAATAAATACGAACAGGAAAAGAAAGCGTTCGAGGATGATTTAAGCGCCGTGGATTCCGATATGATTGCGTGTGAACAAAAAAGGACCGCGTTGCAGAAAGAGGTGCCCGAGGATCTTATGGTCAAATACGAAAAAATCAAGAAAAGAAATAAAGGGATTGGCGTTACTTCGGTCTGGAAAGCGGTCTGTAACGGTTGTCATGTGAATATTCCACCGCAGCTTTATAATGAAATACAAAAATCGGAAGAAATGTTCAGTTGTCCCAATTGCAACCGGATATTATATTTTCAAGATATTGAAAAACCCGTTTAGATTCTATGTTTGGAAAAACCCATAAATTATTCAGTGACGGCGCCTGCCGCGGCAATCCCGGAATAGGCGGAGCGGGCGCTGTCATCATGGACGACGGAGGAAAAATTATCTGGGAAGGTAAGCAATATCTTGGACAATGCACCAATAACATCGCTGAATACAAGGCGCTCATCCTGGGATTAAAGGGGGCTTTGTCTCTGGGATCCAAAAGTCTGCTCATCTGCATGGATTCGGAGCTTCTGGCCAAACAAATCAATGGTTCCTACCGCGTCAAAAACGAAAACCTTCAGATTCTAATGAAAGAAGTCCGTGCTCTGCTGAATTCTTTTGAGTCCGTTCAAGTCAGGCATGTACCCCGTCTTCATAATAGTCATGCGGACAGATTAGCCAATCTGGCAATTGATGAAAAATAAATTGATTCCGTTATTAATGTTTAAGTCGATTTTTTCAGAGTTTGTCTCGTTACAGCCAGATTATCCCGGTGAATGACTTCATCGTAATCCTTATGCCCCAGGACCTGTTTGATTTGAGTTGTTTTCAATCCCTTGATTTTTTTAATTTCCTCGGAACTGAAATTAACGAGGCCTTTACCCAGAATAGAGCCGTCTCTACTGACGCAATTCACCGGATCGCCGGGAACAAAATCTCCTTCCACATCAATAATGCCAGAGGGAAGAAGACTTTTGCCTTTTTCCAGCAGGGCTTTCCTGGCGCCATCATCAATTACCAGTTTGCCGCACGGACGCAGAGTAAAAGCTATCCAGTATCTCTTGCTGTTCAGACGATCAGTCATGGGCAGAAATAATGTGCCTAATTCTTTGCCCGCCATAATGTCCGTCAGCACGTTATCCTTCTTGCCCGGAGCGATAATACAGGGAATGCCGATGGCGGTGACTTTCTTGGCCGCCTGAATTTTACTTTGCATTCCCCCGGTTCCGGCGGATGATGTTTCTTCCGTGGCGGCACATTCGATTTTGTCAGAGAATTCGCTGACCACGCGGATCAGTTTAGCCTTTTTCGATGCCGCCGGATTACAATCATAAAGACCGTCTGTGCTGGTCAGATTGATAAACAGATCAGCCTCAATGATGTTGGCAATCATCGCGGCAAGATTGTCATTATCACCGAATTTTATTTCATCAACGGCGACAGTGTCGTTTTCATTGATGATGGGAATGATTCCCCAATCCATCAGGGTGGACAGTGTATTGCGGATATTTAAATATCTTTGCCGGTCGGTCAAATCGGAAAGAGTTAAAAGAATCTGGGCGACGTAATGGCCGTTTTTTTCGAAAGATTTGGAGTAAACGCGCATCAGTCTCCCCTGACCGATTGCGGCCGCGGCTTGTTTTTCAGGGATACTCTTGAGTTTCTCCGTTATCTTCATCCGATGTTTTCCCGAAACAATCGCGCCGGAAGTAACCAGCACCACGGAATATCCCTGATCCGTCAAAGCAGACATTTCCCGGACCAGCGAATCAATAATTTTGAGATCCAGACCGTCGTCTCCGGTCAGGACGGCCGAACCGACTTTGATCAAAATTTTTTTTGCGCGCGTGATAATTTTCTGTCGAATATTGTCCATGACGTCAACTCTAACCGGTCTATTTTAACTTTTCAGCAATTTTGTTTAATATCTCCTTTATTCCTTCGCCGGTTACGGCAGAAAAAGAATGTAACATTATCCCTTTTTTCTTGAATAGCGCAACCTGTTTTTTGGCGTTTTTTCTGACATCCGGGAGATCAATCTTGTTGAGAGCAACGATTTGAGGTTTTTCTGAGAGCTCCGCATTGTAATTTTTCAATTCATTATTAATGGCGGTATAATTTGACCAGGCATTGGTATTCGGCTCCGTGGAAATATCAATAATGTGTAACAGCAGCAATGTTCTCTCCACGTGTTTTAAAAATTTATCTCCCATGCCCATGCCTTCGTGCGCACCCGGGATAAGTCCCGGAATGTCGGCCAGGACGAAGCTCCCGCCATCCCGATATTTGACGACGCCCAGATGCGGAGTCAGTGTGGTGAAGGGATAATCGGCGATTTTGGGTTTAGCCGCTGATACGCGGGAAATAAACGTTGATTTACCAGCGTTGGGAAAACCGATGATACCGACGTCAGCCAGCAATTTCAATTCCAGTTGGAGCGTGAATTCTTCTCCCTCCATTCCTTCCTGCGCGAAGCGCGGGGTCTGATGTGTTGACGTGGTGAAGTGAGCATTGCCTTTGCCGCCGATGCCTCCCCGGGCCACAATGAATGTCTGGTTTTTTTCCGATAAATCTGCCAGTTCTTCTCCTGTTTCAAAGTTTTTGATAATTGTTCCTACGGGCACCGGTACTATCAAGTCTTCGGCACTTTTGCCGGTGCGATGATTGCCTGAACCATGACCGCCGTTCTTGGCGATTTGATGCTGCTTGTATTTCAAATCCAGCAGGGTGTGATGGCTCTCCGTGGCGCGAAAGATAACATCGCCACCCTTGCCTCCGTCACCGCCGTCGGGTCCGCCTTTCGGCACGAACTTTTCCCGCCGGAAACTGACACAGCCGCTTCCGCCGTGACCGGATTTAACATAAATTTTTGCTTCATCGACAAATTTCATATCTGATCCCGCTTCGCGTTTGGATATCAAGTGGCGCTCATTATTCTACGTCGCTGCGCTGCTTGAATAATTCCACTTGCGCTTTAATGAGCCTTGATTTTCCGAAACGTAGTGATCGGAAAATCTTAGA
>CAYZRT010000096.1:0-11422 GCA_964480875.1 uncultured Smithella sp.
TGACCAATGAGGAAGCCTTGAGAGGCGCGCACAATGTTCAATGGATTAAGGACGAGATGGATCGCCGCTTGTGGCTTTGCGATAAATGGAACGCCCGGTACAAGGCGAAGCAGGCGAATCAAACCGATTATATCTATAACATGGACCACAGCATGGCGACTTTTTTAAAGTTCCGCCAGAAATACTTTGGTGATGTAACGGCGAAAAAGGAAATCAAGGCGTTGAGAGGTTACATTATTGCAAATGGTAGCTCTTCAGGTCTTGAAATAAAATATTTTAGAATGGTGATTAATGCTTGAAACAGGGATTATTTTAAAACGTCTTTATGAGCATCTCGAAACATCGGCAAAAGATCTCCTGATTGCCGATTTGCGTATCGGTTTGAGTTATGTGGGAATAAAACTCGATAACGAAGCTGCGGGACTTGCTGCCGTATTGCCGTCAAGCGCTGTCCGCGGGTGCACGGTTTTAAAAGAAGCAGGAACCTACGTCGGTTCTTCCGCGATTGAAGTTTTAAAAAATCTTGTTGACGGGAAAAACGCTCTGCACAGGGCGATTGGTATGGCTACGGCCAACGCGCTTGTTTTACCCCGAAAGGGAGATAACGAAGACCGTGAAGCGACAACTTTTCTTGATTTAAAGCCTGGAGAAAAAGTGGCGATGGTTGGGCTTTTTGCTCCGTTAGTCGAACGCATTCGATCGACCGGTGCGACGCTCACCATTGTTGAAAAAAACCCGGAACGCCTCGATTTGCTTTCCCCGGAGGATAAAGAAAAGGCGCTCAATGAATGTGATGTCGCGATTATTACCGCAACCACGCTTCTGAATAATACGTTTGAAGAAACGATCGATTTGCTGGGCGCGCCGCGTTCAGTGGTTTTAATGGGACCCTCCACGCCGCTGGTACCTGAAATTTTTCACGACACACCCGTCACGCATCTGGGGGGCGCGGTTGTTGTTGATTCCGCAAAAGTACTGCAAATTATTTCCGAAGGCGGCGGCACGCCGGCGCTACGGCCTTACCTGCGCTTTGTCAACCTGCTGTTGCAGCGTTAGGGACAGCCGCTTTCCTTCGTTATCAAAAAAGATTTATAAATCCGAAAAAATCACTGCTTAGCGGATATTATGCCTTTCGCAATTTCCGGACCCCGATGCTTTATTTGAATGGGGAAAAGGATTGTGATCCGCCGTCTTTTTTCCATCCTTGACAGTCTATGGAAATCGTGTTACATATTAAATAATCGTGGCACTATAAGGAGAATTCATGAAGACTCGAATATGGCTTATAAAAGGAATGATATTTGTAGCGGCGCTGTTTATAGCCTGTCCGTCCTGGGCGGCCCATCCGCTGATTACCGATGACACAGGCACGCAGGGGAAAGGCAAATTTCAGCTGGAACTCACCGGCCAGTACGATTGGGATGATGAAGATGATGGAGACGTGTCGGTCGAATATACCGGAGCGGAGGCAGCGGCCACGCTATCCTTTGGAATTCTGGACAATGTTGATCTTGTTTTGAGTCTTCCCTATCTATGGGGAAAAGAAACAGAGAAGGGAACAGAACGCAGATTATTTTGTGAGAGAAAATATACAGAGACGACATATGATGAAGATGGACTGGGCGATGCGGGACTGGAGGTGAAGTGGAGATTCTTCGAGAAAGATGGCTTCAGCGTGGCGCTCAAACCGGGAATCAGCTTTCCCACCGGCGATGAGGACAAGGGGCTGGGTACAGGAAAGCTCGGAGGTCAGATTTTTCTAATGGCTTCCCAGGAAGTGGAGCCTTTCGCGTTTCATGCGAATCTGGGATACATCAGAAACGAAAACGACGCTGATGAGCGTGAAGATATCTGGCATGCTTCGCTTGCTGCCACCTGTGAAGTTGTCAAAGATTTGAACCTTGTTGCCAATGTCGGCGTTGAGCGTAATCCCGATGATACTGCGAACGACGACCCTGTTTTTTTCGTCGGCGGAATTGTCTACTCCATCACTGAAAATTTCGATGTCGATCTTGGCGTCAAAGTCGGTCTGACCAATCCGGAGACGGATATTTCCGCGCTGGCCGGTCTTGCTTTCAGGTTTTAGGCAGTAAAAAAAATAATTGTTTCCTCAAGGAGGACCTATCATGCACATGGCAGACGCTTTACTCTCACCGGCGGTAGGAGCGGCGATGTGGGCCGGTTCCGTGGCGGCCATCGGATATTCATCAAAAAAACTGAAAGAAAATATTGATAATAAAACCATCCCCCTGATGGGCGTCATGGGCGCTTTTGTTTTCGCGGGACAGATGATTAACTTCACCATTCCCGTCACGGGCTCCAGCGGGCACATCGGCGGCGGGATGCTTCTGGCAATCATGTTAGGACCTTATGCGGCGTTTCTCGCCCTGGCTTCCATCTTGACGGTGCAGGCGCTTTTCTTTGCCGACGGAGGGTTGCTTGCCTTGGGCTGTAATATCTGGAATATGGGAGTTTACCCCTGTTTTCTTGCGTATCCTCTGATTTATAAACCTATCGCGGGAGACGGATCAAGCGCCAGGCGGATATCTCTTGCGGCCATTGTCAGTGTCGTCATTGCTCTGCAACTGGGCGCTTTTTCGGTTGTCCTGGAAACACTTTTATCCGGCAAAACAGAGCTGCCCTTCGGTACATTTGTCCTGCTGATGCAGCCGATTCATCTGGCCATCGGTCTTGTTGAAGGAATGATCACAGCCGGAATTATCAATTATGTAAAAAAAGCCAGACCGGAAATTCTGGAAGCAACTTCGATCTCCCGGCCTCTTGAAACCGGTGTTTCCATAAAAAATATTCTGGTCGCCTTTGTTATTTTGGCGATTATTACGGGCGGAGCGCTTTCCTGGTTTGCCTCCACGCATCCGGACGGACTGGAATGGTCCATAGAGAAAGTTACCGGTAAGGCCGAACTGGAAGAAGCCACGCAGGGTATCGCCCCTGCTCTCAGGGACATTCAGGAAAAGACCGCTTTTCTTCCTGATTATGGCTTTAAGCCCGCGGCCAATGAACCATCAAACGAAAATGAATCTCCTGATTGGCCCGGAATTGAAACCGGCACCACGGTTTCCGGTATTATCGGAGGGGGCATTGTTCTGATATTTATTTTATTTATCGGTTTCGGAATCCGGCTTTTCAAGAAACAATAGATTGTTGGGATAAATCAAGACACAAGCCCCGGCAAAAACATCTGGAGTTATTGCCGGGGCTTGTGTTATTTTGATATAAATATTTTTTAAACTCGGATGAAGCAATAGAAGAAAGTGAAACGTTTTGAGATTGTTTTGTCATTTCGACCGAAGGGAGAAATCTTGAAAAAGAGAGAATGGTTAAGATTTCTCGTCGCTATACTCCTCGAAATGACAGATTTTATTTTCTCGAATATCTATTGCACAATCCGGGATATAATGCACGCCGGATTTAATCATGAGTTTTGATGAACAATACTACAATATCGGTCTCATTGATCAGCTATCCTACAAAGATACTTTTGTTCATCGACTGGATCCGAGGGCAAAATTAATTGCCACGCTGCTCTTTCTTTTTACTGTCATTTCTTTTCCCAAGTATGAAATAGCCGCCCTGTTGCCTTTTTTTCTGTATCCGATGCTGCTGATGACCATCGGTGAAATTCCTTTTATGTTTATCCTGAGAAAAGTGATTCTGGTATCGCCTTTCGCCGTCTTCATCGGCATTTTCAATCCTCTTCTGGACTCAGAAAAGATAATGATTTTTAACGGTCTGGTCATTTCGGCAGGATGGATATCTTTCTTTTCGATTATGCTCAAATTCACCCTCACCGTCAGCACGGCGCTGTTACTGATTGCCACGACATCGTTTCCGGCTGTTTGCCACGGACTCAGACAGTTGGGATTGCCTTCACTTTTTGTCTCGCAGCTTTCCTTTCTCTACCGTTATATTTTTGTCCTGATGGAAGAAACCATGCGGATTGTTCGGGCGAGAAACATGCGCTCATATGGTGAACGGGGTAAGGGAATGAAGGTATTTGTCCGTATCGTCGGGACGCTTTTTATTCGCACTGTCGAGAGAGCGGAGCGGATTTACTTCGCCATGCTTGCCCGCGGATTTCAGGGCGATATGCCCATGCTCAAACGTTTTCGTATTAAAACGGTTGATGTTATTTTTACCGTATTTGTTTTAACCTTTCTTTGTATTTTCCGGTTTTATCCGGTGACGCAAATGCTGGGCAGATTAGCGCAAGGAGTTTTTTCATGAGCCATCATATTGTAGAATTTAAAAATGTTTCCTTCCGTTATCCGGATGGAACCGAGGCCCTGCGGGATGTTTCTTTCCGTATCACGCACGGCGAATCGGTGGGCATCATCGGCGCAAACGGGGCGGGTAAATCCACCCTTTTGCTGCACATGAACGGCTATCTCATGCCGACGTCGGGAACGGTCAATATCGGCGATCTTTTTCTGACCCGGCAAACCCGGCACGAGATACGCAGAAAGGTCGGCATTGTTTTTCAAAATCCCGACGATCAGCTATTCATGCCGACGGTTTATGAAGACGTTGCTTTCGGTCCGCTGAATCTCGGTCTGGATGAAGCCGCCGTGCGATCAAGGGTGGAGTTCGCATTGAACCTGGTGAATGGTCTGGAACTAAAAAATAAACCGCCGCATCATCTTTCCTGCGGACAAAAAAGCGCCGTGGCCATAGCGGCGGTCATGGCTGTGGAACCGGATATTCTGGCGATGGATGAGCCGGGCGCCAACCTCGATCCCCGCTCGAGGCGATTGCTCATCACTCTGCTCAAGACCTTCCAGCATTCTAAAATAATCGCTTCGCACGATCTCGATCTGATTATGGATGTCTGTCAGCGCTGCATCGTCATTAAGGAAGGCAACGTGGTTGCCGACGGTCCGGTTTCGGCAATCCTTACCGATAAAAAGCTTCTGGAAGAAAACAATCTGGAACTGCCCCTGTCACTTCAGGGACGCTGAGCATTGATTTGAAGATGACTATGAAACATCAGAATTTTTTAAAACGGCTTCAATCCAATCTGGGGAAATTGGGTTCTCTGGCCGTGGCTTATTCGGGCGGTGTGGACAGCACCTTTCTTTTGAAGGTTGCTCATGATGTATTAAAAGATAAAGTCATGGCGATTACCGCCCGCTCGGCAACTTTTCCCGAACGGGAATTCAGGGAAGCGTTTGATTTTATCCGTAGCGCCGGCATTAAGCATGTTGTGGTCAAGTCCGATGAATTGAAAATAAAAGGTTTTGCCGATAACCGGCCCGACCGGTGTTATCGGTGCAAAGTCGAACTGTTTTCCAAATTCAAGGCTGTAGCCGCCCGATACCGCATACAAAACATTGCCGAAGGATCGAACATCGATGATCTGGGTGATTACCGTCCCGGCACGAAAGCCATCAAGGAACTGGGGATTATCAGTCCGCTTCTGGATGCCGGTTTCGATAAAGACACCATTAGAAAATTATCGAAGAAAATGGGGCTGCCGACATGGGACAAACCATCCTTTGCCTGTCTGGCTTCGCGTTTTCCCTATGGCGAGAAAATAACCCGTAATAAACTGGCCATGGTGGATAAGGCCGAACAATATCTACTTGATGTCGGATTCAGACAGGTACGGGTGCGTCATCATGGGAATATGGCAAGGATTGAAGTGGCGGAAGCCGAAAGGCGCAAATTCTTTGATTTGAACTTCATGAACGACGTAAATAAAAAATTCCGGAAAATCGGCTTTGCGTATTGCGCTTTGGATCTGCAAGGTTACCGCACCGGCAGCTTAAACGAAGTTCTTCACCGTGAAGAAAAATGAAGATGACCAATTGAAAAAGGTGTAAGGTGTAACGTGCGGATCACCGGCAAAGACGTCCGGTGAGTCCTTTTTATGTTGGCCCTGAGTTTACTTGTCCTTTATGGTGAGACTCAAATTTCAAAAACGAATACCCTAAATACCCTAAAGGGCACCATGGGGGCACTATAGGTGAATTGAAATTTGTAAGTCAAACAATCCCGCAGAGCGGAGGGTATAATATCCCGCAGCTTGCTGCGGAATTAGGGTCCCGGGCTTGCCCTGGGATTCATACCCGTGATTTCATCTCTGAAAGAATTTCGTTTACCTCCTCTATATCAAAAAACTCCGGATCAATATCACCACACAGCCATTCCATCATATTTTCATGTTCCGGATGATCAGGGTCTTTTATAGCCTCCAGAAGATCATAGTATCCATAAATACCCCCGCAGTCTTCAGGGGGACATGCTCGTTTACCGGCAATACACCTGGGTTTTGATGAATTTTTGTCCCCGCGAATGATCTTTTCCAACTCAATGATATGCTCCCATCCATCACCAAAATCATAAAGATACAACATTTTTTGTTTCTCTTGATCGAGAAGTTGATTGATCCTGACACGAGCTTCATTCATTGAGCCTGACGAAAATTCTGGATCCGGAACACCATAACTAACTCTACCCGCAATAAATTCATGAAGATGAGAATCAGTCCATCCCATTACCGTCTGTATGACATCATGGAGTTTGGGAAGTGTTATAGATTCAGGCACACTAAAGCGACGCCAGATCGGTGGCTTGCTATCTCGTAAGGTTATTTTTAGTTGATACGTTGATGCAATTTTTTCTTTCGACATTACTCTTCCCTCCACAGTTACGGCCAACGACGCTAATTCTCCTCACCATTTTTTTGCCTGCCGAATTATTAGCATTGCTGGGCCACATGCTTTGACCAAGGCTTGATATTTCTTAATAGGGGACCAATGGTACGCTCCGCAACTTCGATATCATAAGCAGCTTGTGCACGCAGCCAATATCCGCTGGATAATCCCAAAAATCTACACAACCTCAAATCGGTATCAGCGGTGACCGCTCGTTTCCCTGCAACAATTTCACTGATACGTTGTGCAGGAACGCCAATTTCCTTAGCCAAACGATACTGGCTGAGGCACATGGGTTTAAGAAATTCTTCCAACAGAATTTCACCTGGTGTTATGGGATCAAGTTTTTTCATGATGAACACTCCTTAATGATAATCAACAATTTCGACGTCTTCTGCAAATCCATCCGACCAATGAAAGCAGACTCGCCACTGATCATTGATGCGAATGCTGTATTGACCGGAACGCTTACCCTTAAGCATCTCAAGATGATTGCCGGGTGGAACTCTCAAATCTTCAAGACAATTTGCGATTTCGAGTTGTCTGATTTTTCGTCTGGCAACCCTGGCAATATTCACAAATTTCTTTACGTGTCGGCCGTGAGATAGCGCTTCAGTGAATTCGCATTTAAATGACCTGATCATGTTTAAAATAATAACGCATTTCGTGAATAACGTCAAGCGTGATTATTCTTCTGCGGGTTCAGTCTTGCTCAGATGCATTATCATGATGATGCGGCAAGGATTGAAGTGGCGGAAGCCGAAAGGCGCAAATTCTTTGATTTGAACTTCATGAACGACGTCAATAAAAAATTCCGGGAAATCGGCTTTGCGTATTGCGCGTTGGATCTGCAAGGCTACCGCACCGGCAGCATGAACGAAGTTCTTCGCCGTAAAAAAAAAGAAGATGACCGCTTGAAAAAGGTGTAACGAAAAGCTGCGCCGGAGCGGCCCCGGGGCCGCGATCGGCTCTAGCGCTTGGTTACCCATTTTTTTCTGGCTCATCGGGCAGTTGAGCGCCATGCCATACCGCCACAATCCAAACATCATTGTCCTTAACCTTATAGAAAAAACGATAGGGACTCACAATAACTTCACGAAAAGAGAGTTCCGGAAATTCGGGAAGAGGTCTTCCTGATTCAGGAAACTTTATGAGCCGAGATAGTGATTTTTCTACTTTCTTGCGGAAGCTCATAGCAGCAGATGGCTTATCGCGATTAATGTAAGTGATAGCCTCAAGAAACTGGCGGCGTGCGGTAGGTGTAAATAATATTCTCAAGAATTGTTAGCCTCAAGATAACGGTCAGCTTCTCTCAACACTTCTTCGAGATCATAGCCTTTCCCTGCCGATATTTCCTTCTCGCCTCTGGCAAGCAAGTGCAAAATATCAATTTCATGCTGTGCGTTTGTATAAACTTCCATGCTGACCATGACAGCGGCAGCTCTTCCTCGCTGAGTAATAAAAATGGGTTCTCGTGAAGATGAAACATTCTTTACGACTTCGCTAGCGTTTTGTCTAAGATCAGAAATGGGTATAATTTTGGGTGCATTTGGCATTGATTGTACCTCCTATTGTACGTGTAATGATACTCCCAATTTGCGCCCCAGTCAAGGACTTCGTCTTCATATTTAAGGGGAACGGAGCCGCGAAGCGGCGATCGGCTGTAGCGACGGGTTGTGTGTTCCTTTTAATTTATTCAATTTTCGCGTGCTTCCCACGATTGCATTTAAAACACAAACACCGAAGATTACTGATTTCGTCTGTCCCACCTCTCGTAATTGGGACGATATGGTCAACTTCAAGATTTGCGTTATTACCACTAGCCCCACACAATACACATTGAAATTTGTCGCGCCGTAAAACATCATATCTTTTCGAATTTGTTATTCCACGCCGTGAATATTTTCCGTTAGCAGCTGCGCTTAGATCATTTTCTTCTGTGGAAGCAGGTATAATGCCCCATAATTGCAATTGTTCTACTATCGCTTTTGCATCAAATTCACTTACTTCTTTCTTTACAACCAAATCCTTAAGGTAGCCATAGGTGATACCCAATAAGGGTCGCGATGCTAGTTGATCGTATTCAAGTAACTCGGCAAAACAAGCTTTATCGAGAATAAACATTTCTTGTGATTCTAAATTCCATGCAAGCGTGGAATTTTCTACATCAATTCTATTTCCGCACTCGCTACACCATGCATATGGTTGCATACGTTCAGGATATTTCTCCATGTATTCTAACCAGCTCATTTTCAAACTACTTATTACTGCATTACGTACGCCGAGCGAATTGAAATAAGATTTAATTTCTTCATAATAAACACTATTGCGTGGAAAATTATCATCAACCACAACGTCTCTTGCTATGTCTCCTACTGGATCAGGACGATTGGTTTGAGGTAGCAGCCAATGGTAAAATGTTGAACCGGCCGCGTGTTCTCTTATTTTATTTATCAAAGCTTCCTGATGTTTTGTGTAAATTTTTGAAGATAATTTTCCTAAAGCTTGTCTGCTCGCCTCTGGAATTACGAGTATTGCGTCACCGCTGATAATACAATCCCCAATCACTGTATTTGGGCCTGAGTTTATATCTGACCAATCTAGAGCACGATCCAATTCGTTGCCTTTAATTTTTAATTGATTACGGAGCCTTTTTCTTTCCGCTGATAGAAGTTTTTTATATAACTGTTCACCTACAAAAGTTCTGTTATGGAGATCTTCTTTATCGTCGGGAGATACATATCCATTTTGAAGCATCCATTCGTAAAGAGAAACAAATACAGATTTCTTATCACTAAGAAAATTGAACCAATCAGATGGAAGAATGACTGTTTGAACATTAGGAACTTCTTTGATTATTGCGCGAGGCGAGCATTTATTCATATCTTAACCAATATTTTAATTATTTTTAGTTACTCCATTATCAGCCACACAACGCAAAGATCAGCCGGAGCGTAGCGATCGGCTGGATTGCCTGGTTAAATATTTTTTAGGTCATGACATTAGCTGGCTATCTAACTCTACCGCCACCAGTCCAATCGGGACACCCCAAGCAGGGACCCATTGAGCTACAACCTGTTTCAGTTAAGAGTTGGATTGGAAAAGTCACTATATCCAATATAAATGTTACAGGATAAAATACATATTTTATATTCCCCCAAAAAATTTTATCCTGTATTCTATATTCATCGAAAGCAATAGGAACCAACAAAATATCCGTACCCTTAATTATAACCAAATAGTAATGAGTCTTATATTTCTCTACATTATAGTATATAAACTTATTATCAGTTGACATCTTCCTCATTAATTCATCGGTTGTTGTACTATTATTTTTAAATCTTGTTTGTCGTTCTTCGTCAAGATTAGATACGTCCATTTCCATATCTATTTTAGATAGATCAGGATGGTCTTTATTATCGTTTTTTGAGTAACATAAACTGCCTTCGTAAATTTTATAGCCTTTGTTTGTGTAATGTTTAAGTGCTGGCCATAGTAGGTCAATGGAACGATTATAATGATTTTGTTCTTCTTTCATTATCTTTTCAGTAATATCCGTTTTTTCACTTAGACAATCCGCATAATCGCATCTGAATTGCAGAGCATTTTCTCTTTTAATTGTTGTTTTATGCTTACCGAAAATGCCATAACTTATCCATGCTATATTTGTCGTAATAAGTGTTTCATCCGAAATATTTGCTTTTTGAATAGAACCTCTCATTATTTCTCTATTTCCAAATTCAGACATAGATCCTGTAAGACAACAACCTGATAATATACAAAGGAAGCAAAGTATTAGAAAAATTATGTATAATGTTCGATGTCGCTTTGTGTAATTAACAGTATTCATGAAGCAACCTCCAATAGTATATCTGATACGGAGAAGATCTTATTCAGTTTACACGTATCTTAAAAATATTTAACGAAAAGTTTACCGGCCCGCTCGGCGTAGCCGTAGCGGGTCGGGTAAAACGACAGGTTAAATTCAGAGTTCCATTATTGCCTGGAAAGCCAAATAAAGTACGACACAAAGAAAACCTAAAACATATAATGTAATTAATATTTTTAGACCTTTTGGTCCAAGCACACCAAAAAACTTTACCGAATTACTTACAAACTCATTACCACAGTTAGGGCATTTTACCATTGAACTTTCATCTATCCATTTATCAGGAGATGTATGCCCCTGCTCGAATCGTTCTTCAAAATCAGATTTGATCCCAGCATATTTTCTATGCTTTTTAGGATCGAACTGATTTTTACATTCTGGACAGGTTGCTTTTTTCATATTTTTAAATTTAACGTACTAAGAGTTTTTACGCTGCGAAGCCGGGGTAAAAACTTAGTTGAACAAACCCTCACGCGGTTTTTTTGCACTGTTTTGGAAATTTAATCGTTTAATTATTGATTCGTGCAGTACTATGCGAAAATATTTCATTGAAATCAAGCAATAAATCCAGGATATTTTTCAAAGTGAGGATCTGCCGGATAAAAATTACGGCAGGAATAATACGCTTTAATTGTAAAAAAAGGTCATAAATTGTTATCGGGGCGCACGAAGACGATAGCAGAAAAAGCATCGTTGCTCTTTCCGTTGAGTTGGACAACCCATGTTGAGGATAGATTAAAAACATAAGGATCATGGCGGCCCCCTCCATTGCCGGGGGATGACCATCATGGGGATCAAGTGTCCTTTTTGACAGAAAGGGCAGAGCAGGAAAAAATGTTTACTTTTGTCTTTGGGT
>CAYZRT010000097.1:0-11314 GCA_964480875.1 uncultured Smithella sp.
CTAGATATCACAAGCATCTCAGGTCTATTCCATTGTTTTTTTATCATTATACACTCCTGCCTGGGGACGCTCTTAACTTATTAACTTTCTATCCGTCCTTGAACGAGACAATATGTCAAATCTTTATTTTTGACACCTCACCTCTTCTTTAAATTTAATTTATTTCATTATCGCTTGATTGTCAATCCCACAATAGAGGGATTTTTACAAAAGGGGTTAGACTGGGAAGAAGGTTCTGGGCTCACGGTTCAGCGGTTCACAGTTAAAAAATCAGGATGTTAGGCTGAAGACCGAAGCACCTTTGTCATTCCCGCATGCTGTTGGCGGGAATCTATGGATCCCCGGCAAGCCCATTCGGGGATGACATATTATTGCACTATTTCTTCTTAACCTCCCACGCTTTTTCACCATCCTTTAGCCAGCCGAGCCAGCGGGCCTGGACGTGGGCGATGTCGCAGAGATATTCAACTGGCGTATCCAGCGTTCCATGCTCTGCCCATGATTTGGCGGGGCACTGCTCACAAAGGCCTTTAAGAAAACAAACCGCGCAGCGCTTAAGATATTCAGGACTGGTGGCTTTCATGTCCTTGAGGCTTTTAAAAAATTCCAGTGCCTGCTCCAACCTGTTTTTTTTATCCGCTAATGACGCACCTAACAGATTAAAGGTCAGCTCCGGCGCTCGCACACCCATGCAGGGCTGCGCAAAACCGTAAGCGTCAACGCAGACACCGTTTCCCGCGCCACACGCAAATAGTTTATCGCCCGCTGGTGCCATAAATTTGGAGGCGAATTCGTCCATCTCTTTCCGGAATTTATCCGCGTCTCTGGTTAAATTTTTCACACCTTCTTCAGGCGAAACGCGCAACGATTGAATCAGGACATTTTTTTTCTCATCATCGCGGCGATTGCGCAAATCAAAAAACATCGAATAGCTGGGGCCTTTGTCCATCCACGGAATGGTGGCTGCCCATTTCTCAAATTCCTCCATCTCGGATTTATTAGGCGGCAGTAGAGCGCTCTTTACGACAAACGGAATTTTACGCTCCAGCAGCAAATCCACACCCCGCTTGAACTCCTCGTAGGAGCCGGGCACGCGCGATACGGCCTCGTAGGATTTTTTATTTATCCCGTAAACGGTGACTTCCATTGTTACCCGAGGTGGAATGCGCGCCAGCAAATCCGCCAGTTGCGGCGTAATCAGCCGGGCGTTGGTAAAGATGAGAACCTTTAAACCGAGGCGACGGGCGAAAAGATAAAGCTCCTCAAAATCAGAACGCAGCAGCGGCTCACCTCCCGTGAAGCGCACCTGCAGGCAGCCCAAATCCGCGGCTTCTGTCAGAATACTTTTCACCTGATCCGTCGTCATCTCGCGGGCTTTGGCTTTTTCGTCATTCTCCGGCAGATTGATGCAGCAATGAATGCAATTATTATTGCACCGTTCGGTCAGTTCGATATCCATGTGCCCAAGCCGGCTGGCAAGCACAAAATCATGCGATTTGAGTTTTTGAATGTAAGTCATAATAAACCCATAAGGCTGAAGGTGTTTAGACTGTCCCACGGTGCTATGCGCCTGGGATAGTTCGTCTTACGTTTCCAACTTCGCTGCGCTCGTTTTCAACTTGTCTCACTGAAGGCTGAAGGCAAAAATTAATTTCTTCAGCCTTCGGCCTATCTACCTTCGGTCTATTTCTTCCACCTTCGGTCTATTTTCTCCCCCTGAGCGTTCTTATTAGAGAATTTAATACCTTTTCCGTTTCTACTATTTTTGACTCAATATTTGTATCGCATTTATCATCAATGAAACCAATTCGTTTAGCTAAACTTAATTGATAATGTAATTCTTTCAACGAACCGAAAGCAATGTCAAGAAATCTCAAATATTCAGTCTGGCTGTCGCGGGCACAACCTTCAACAATATTTGAAGGAACCGAAATAGCAGATCGTCTCATTTGTGACGTCAATCCATAAATTTCTTCTTTCGGAAATTTTCTTGTTACCTGATAAACAAGAATAGCGACTTCATCCGCTAATTGGAACGCTATAAGTTTTGTATGATCTCGCATTCCTTTCCCCTTCAGTCTTTCGTTCCTTCAGCCTTCGGCCTAATCCCCTTCAGCCTAATTATCTCCTCCACAATCTTCCCCGTCTTGTCAAAATGCATAGTGTAGCAGGGGATGTCGTTGACGATGCGTTCCAGAACATCCAGTTCTTTTTGCCACCATTCGGCGGTAACCATCGGGCGGATGAGAGTAGCCAGCAGGTTGTGCCAGATTTTCTTGCGGTCGGTTAGTGGTTCGATTTTGTTTTGTCTATCCTGCTTTAAAAACAGGATGGCGGAAAGCGGCGCAGAAGAAGGCGAAACATCCGATGTGGTGCCATGGCTCCAGGTACCGTGGACAAGCCATTGTCCTTCACCCCCAGCCTTACCCTCCCCCCCGGCATTCGCCGGACTTCGCCTCAAGGGGGAGAGATTTTTGTGAGGCCAGAAGCGAAGGACGTTGCGGTCGTCACAGAGGATCTCGGCCGTAATTTGGCCGGAGCGGTTTGCGGCTTTGAGAATTTCCATCGTGGTGGATTTTCCCGCTTCGGAGTGACCGACAAAAACCAGACCGTGTCCGTTGACGACAGCCGCCGCCGAATGCACTAAAACAGCGCTACGATCCGCCAAGAGCGGCCCCAGCCAGATCTGATCCGTGGGAAAGAGAGATAACGATTGCCAGCCTGTGTTGAAAATATGCTCAACATCCCGCGGCGGGCTGTAAATCATGCCCCGCGTGTGGTCGGAACTGAAAACGGCCGCGCGGTGCAGTGTTTTATCTGTCGGTTCCGGCGAGATGCCCAGGTAAAACCATGTTCCGTTTTTGTCTCGGGAAATCGCCCACGGCGGCTTGCGGTAAAGTTCCCTGCCCAGATCCTTTCCTTCCAGATCAGGCAACTCAAAAAAATGGCGGAACGTCACATTGTCATCGCCGGGACTGTTCACCGCAAAGGCCTGCAGTTCCTCTTTGAATTTTGTTTTGCTCAAATCCAGATCGCTTTCAATACGAACGGTGATGTCCGCAATCCTGAAATAACGGCGATGATTTTTCTGCCAGTCCTCCTTGAATTTACGCGCTTCTTTGGCAACGTCGCACAGATGCGATATGGGTGCGCTGTAGCGTCCGGTCTCCAAGTAAGCGTAAACGGCGCACCAGCGGCAGTCATTGCGGCTTTCGCAGGAACCGCAATTTTTGCGCCACTCGTCACCGCCGCGTACTTTGTCGGCGCAGGACGGAATAAATTGATCCCACGCCTCCGCGAACGTACCTTTTCGCAAATCAAAGCGCAGCGCGGCATCTTTAATGAAAGAGCACCACGACATCATTCCGTACGGGTCAATGTGAAAGTCACGCCGTCCATTGATGCAGGCGGCAAACAGGCGGTCGTCATCCATTCCCTTCAAGACGCAGGCCGCTTCAACGCCCCCTTCCCCGGTTTGCTTTTCCAGTTCCATCATTCTTTCTTCATAGGTCACATCGGGTTTGTCCAATTCAATGACTTGCTTTGGAGACAGCCTTTGCGCGGCAATCTCCTTATTTTTCTTTTCCGAGTGGTCACATGAAAAATACAGCCATGGGGCGCCACACCGCCAGTGTTTGCTCAGAGACTGCGCCAGCGCAATCATATCATTCCACTGGTGGTAATTATCCTTCATCGGAATCAACTGGACGATGAAACCGGCGCCGGCTTCTTTAAGATATTGGAACCCGCGCATCACTTTCTCGAATCCTCCCGGATGTCGGGTGATACGGTCATAGACGTCAGCCGTCGCCCCGTAAAGCGCGATCATCTTGGTTCCCTTGCGTTTGAGCAATTGCGCGATCTGCGGTGTGATCAGCGTTCCATTGGTATTCAAAGAATATGAAACAGCTTTATGCGCCAGATAATCGAAGATCTCCGGAAAGTCAGGTCGCAGTAACGGCTCACCGCCGGAAATGCTCCATTTCTGACAGCCCATGGCTCGTGCTTCGTCAACAATTCTCCGAATTTCATCAAAAGAAAGTTCTTCCTGTTTTTTGGGCGAGTTTACAGGCAGCGAAAGCCAGCAATGGCGGCAACTGTTATTGCATCGATAAGTCAAATCAATGTTACCTTCCAAAGGAAGGCGGGGAATCCCTTTTTTCATTTCAATTTCATCTTCCAAAAGTTCAATAATGTTCAGGTTAATTTTTATAACAGAAGGCTTGCGAAAAGCAAGAGAAAGACTCTAGGTGTTTATGCCAAAGGTACTATTCACTATTCACTATTTACTATTCACCATTCACCAGCCCCCTTCGATCTGTCCTTGCATTTATTTATTTTGTTGATAGGATAAAAAAAATTAATCACAAAAGGGGCTGATCATGGATAACAAAAAGATCATAAACGAATTGATTGCTTTTCACAAAGCATCCGTTGATAACTTCTTCTCCATAATGGTTACCCTTCAGCAGCAAGCGGAAAATATATTTAATTTTTTCTATTATCTGCCCATCATGACGCCTGAGGGCAAAAAGTTCATGACGCAACGAACCGACGCGTATAAAAAATGGGTTGATGATTTGAAAAAAGCCATGGATGAAGGCTACTCCAAAATCGAAACCTACTATAACAAACAATCAATGGACATGAAGAATGACCATGATAAAAAAACGTTTAATTCCAGTTTCAACCAGACCAACTGGATATCTCAGGATTTAAAAAAGCTCCTGGAGGAACTGGATATGATCTATAAGAAAGGTTGCGACGAATTTATGAAATACGTTGATGAAAACAGACAACAAATAGTAAATTATTACAACAATCTTTACAAATCACAAACAAAAGACAAAAAGTAGAATCAAGTACTGTCAGGATTATTTTGGAAAGACATTTGACGGCACAATGGAATATTAAAAAAAGAAGAGGGCTGCAATGCTACTTCCATAAGCTGTGGACAGCTCATAAATAACTGCTCTTAAAAGCAGTCGGCATTACTTTTCAACACCCAAAAGATGGTATGCTTTTTTTACCTCCAGTGAAAATTTTTTGTACTTTCACTTTTATCGTCTGGGCATTGCAGCTCTCTTCAATAATAATGTACGCCTGCCTGTTACCAATGTCAAGCCCATCTTCCACTTTAATTAGAAAATTTTTATAGATTTACCCCAATACCCTAAAGGGCACTATAGGGGGCACCATGGTGTCCAAAGTACCGTTGTCATTCCCGCGTGGTCCTGGCGGGAATCTAAAAAATGGATGCCCGACAGAAACACTCGGGCATGACAGTGGTGTTTTGAACCATGAACCATGAACCATGAACCATAAACTATAAACTATAAACTATGAACTGGTGTTTCACTATTCACTGTTTTTTTAACCATCAACCATCGACTATGAACTATAAACTAATAACCAGCCATCAAATCTGTTTGACAAAGCCCTTAATATTTAATAAGATTTTCCAAATAATCTCATGTAGAAGTTTATTCTCTGTTACTTTGTTTTGTAACTTAGAAAGCGGAGCTGTATCAACAACCTGAAATTCCGGTAAATTTAACAAGAAAATGAGAGCTTTGCATAACTCCTCATTGTGTCATTTCGAGGAGCAAAGCGACGAGAAATCTTTCTTTAATATTATTACTTTATAAGATTTCTCCCCAGCGGAGCTGGACTATAGCCTTCGGTCGAAATGACAATTTGACCATTATGCAAAGGTTTCAAAATGAAATAAATTTTTTCCTTATTTGATTTTTACAAAAATTCTGTTATTAATTTAGACACGTTTCAATCGGAGGACTATGAAAAGTAAAACTATTCGTACAAAATCAGGATTTTCCGCACATCTCCCTTTTCTTTTGCTGACCGTTATCTTTTTCATCATTACAGGCTGCGCCACGCAGGGAAAATGGGAAAACGGAAGATGGAAAACCGTGGATAGCAGAAAGGCTGCCGGAACCCTTAAGGAAATCGGCGGGGAAGAAACAACAGCCACGCCTCTTTTGAAGCCGGGTTCGGCGCCGGTCTCCGTATCGCAGGATGGTAGCCCCATCGTTGAATTGCAGAACGTAACGGTTCCCCCGTTACAGGAACCACCCCCTTCCCCGGATTACGTCGTGGGGCCCGGGGATATCATTATGGTCGAAGTCCTTGGAGCGCCTGAATTTTCTTCCGTTATGAGCACCACCAGTACGTACCGCGGCAGCCGCGTGGACGGCAGCGGATTCATCCAAATGCCGACAGTGGGACTGGTAAAGGTCGGCGGCCTGACCCTGGTTCAGATACGCGATAACATTCAAAATCTTCTGAAAGAATATTTTAAGGATCCTTCCGTCATCGTCGAAGTGTCGGAATATAAAAGTTATCCCATATACATTTTAGGTCAGTTTAAAAACACCGGCGTCTTCTACATGGACCGCCCTTATAATGTCATGCAGGGACTGGCCCTTGGCGGCGGATTCGATGTTGCCTCCGCCAATCCCAGAGCCGCACGGATTATCCGGGATAAAAGAGTTCTGCCTGTTGATGTTTACGAACTTCTGATGAATGCCGATCAGTCCCAGAACGTCTGGCTCAAACCGGGCGACACCATTTTTATGCCCGACAAGAAGAATCAGAACGTCGTCGTTTTCGGTCAGGGTTCCGGTATTTCCATTCCCTTGCCGGATACCGGCATGAACATCCTGCAGGCCGTCGGAATCGCCGGCATGAAAAAAGTTGCTTTTCATTCTCAACATGTTCACCTCATCCGTTCGCTTTCGCCCACTCGCGGCCAGTTGATGATTGTGGACATTGAGGCCATTATCAATGGCGATGCCATGCCCATCAGTCTATGCGACGGTGATGTAATCTATATCTCCAAGGCAGGCATCACCAGTTGGAACGAAGCCATCAGCGAGATGCTGCCTTCCTTGCAGGCCTTCGGCGCGATACTTTCACCCTTTGTGCAGCTGAAATACCTGTTTGATTGATCATTAAAATCAATAAAACGAGAAATTCTTGAGAGGATATCATGAATCAAGTTAACGCATTGCCTCCTCCGCAGTCCGCTCGTCCCGCGCGCCCCGTGGGGAACGAGATAAATATCTTCGACTACGTCGGCGTTATTTTACGACGCTGGAAGATCGTTGTTATGGCGCTGTGTGTCGTCTTTGCCATCGTCGCCTATAAAACTTTCAAAATGAAGCCCATTTATCAGGCCACATCCACCATACGTCTTATGGAGAACCAGGATGATCTCAGCCGGATGAGCCAGCGTTACTGGGTTGATCCTTCCACGAAAATGAACACGGAAATTGCCACAATGAAATCCCGTTACATGGCGGAAAAAGTTGCCGAACGTTTGCGTTTGCATGTGTCGATTTCCGAAAAAAGCGAAGGATTCAATTTTGAAATTATCGAATTTTCGTCCAAAGAAACAAACCCCCTGTACAAAATGACAATGATCTCCCCCGACACCTTTGAAGTGAGAGACAAAAACGGACAAGTCATCGGTCAAGGCCAGAGCGGTGTCCTGTTAAAACAGAATGGCTTCAATCTTCTTTTGAATAACCTTCAGGGCAAAACCGGCGATACCTGCAATCTTTCCATGATTCCCCTGCACGAGGCGGGCATGAAAATTCAGGGCGGATTCAACGCCACGGAATATGGAAAACAGTCGGACATCATTGTTGCCACCTATACCAGCACGGACCCGGTTAAGGCACGTGATATGGTCAACACATTCGTCAATGTGTACATATCCAATACCATCGAACTGAAGTCGGAACAGACAAGAAAAACCCTGAAGTTTATAGAAGATCAGTTAAAGTCCTTGCGTGAAGAGCTGGGCACGTCGGAAAACAAACTCCAGTCTTACAAAAGCACCGCCGGACTGGTTGATCTGGGCGACAAGGCCAGCACCGTCATAAACAAGATAACGGATCTGGAAAGAAAACTGACGGAGCTGGAAGTGAAAGAGGCAGAACTCCTGGGAATCTACACACCGACGCATCGCCTGGTAAAATCAATCAAGGAACAGATTAAGACCGTCAAAAAAAACATCGCTTCCTACCAGAAGGAAATAAAAAAGCTGCCGGCTGTTGAACGGAATCTGGCAAGCCTGACCCGTGTTTCCAAGGTCAACGCCGAAAACTTCACCTTCCTTCTGCAAAAACGTGAAGAAGCCCGCATTGCCATGGAATCCACCGTCAGCAACCTCAGCGTCATTGACACCGCCATTATCCCTTCCTGGCCGATTTATCCCAATATACCTAAAAACCTTCTTCTGGGATTCCTGGGCGGTCTGGCACTGGGCATCATTCTGGCATTCTTACTGGAATACCTTGATGACACCATCAAGGACTCCGACCAGGCCAAGCGGGCCGTCGGACTTTACACGCTGGCAACCATTCCTCAGATCAGTATCCGGGAATCAAGAAAAAACGGCCTGCCCGATACTTCAAAAAGACCGCAACTTACAGGTGGCGCTCCGACAACACATGAAATTGTGCCGCATAAAAATTCCTTGGTTACGAAGGAAGAACCGAAATCACTGGCTTCCGAAGCATTCCGTTCCCTGCGCACAAGCATTCATTTTTCCGCCATCAGCAAGGACAAAAAAATCATGGTTTTTACCAGCACCTTTCCCCGTGAAGGCAAAAGCGTCATTTCTTCCAACACGGCCGTCGTCACCGCACAGACAGGTGCGCGGGTTTTGCTTATCGACTGCGATTTACGACGTTCCTCTTTGCATGAAAAATTCGGCTTTAACAAAACGCCGGGACTGAGCGAAGTTTTAACCCGGGATGTCACCTTTGAAGAGGCTGTCAATAAAACAGCAATGCCCGGCCTGGATCTTCTGTGCGCGGGCACAGCTCCGCCCAATCCATCGGAACTGCTGGGGTCGGAAGCCATGCGCAAATTGCTGCTGGAACAGCGGGAGAACTATGATTACGTCATCATCGACGCGCCGCCGGTTCTGGCGGTTACCGATGCCCCCGTGCTGACCACGGTTTCCGACATCGTTATTCTGGTCATGGAGGCCGGACGCGTGCCCATCAAAGCCGCGCAACACATGCGTGAAATACTCGCGCGTCTCAACGCGCCGGTTGCGGGCCTGGTCATTAACGACAAGACCGGCAAGGGCGAACGTTACACCTACTATAACAAATCATACTACGGCAAAGCTTACGGCTACCGATACGGCTATGGATACGGCTACGGGTACGGCTACGGATATTATTCCGACGAAGAACCCCGGCGCAAAAGCAAAGGCATCCGCTGGTCCCGTATCCTGAAAACCCTCGAAGAAAAAATTCGAAACAAGTAAAATAGATGAAAAAACAGTGAATGGTGAAAAGTGAATAGTGAAAAGAAAGAACAAAATATGTCACTTCGAACAGCCCATTCTGTCATTACGGCGAAAGCCGGAATCCAGGAAAATGTTGAACGCTCTAATCTCTTCATTAAAAAGGTAACTCATTTAACTATGAACCATCAACCATCAACTATCAACCATTTAGTGAGACCCGCAAATCCCGATTTTATCGGGAGAAGCGTTGGTGGTAGTGAGTCCCAAGTTTCAGGCGCACAGCGCCGTGGGGTACCATTCACCTTTCACCATTCACGCTTCACTTTCTTATTGAAATCAATAATAGCAATTTTCCTTGTGCTGGTTTTATACGGCCCGGTTCATGCGTTTTCCTCGACTAATATTTCGATCGGTCATGAACTCGAAGCCGACATAGAATTCTGGGTGGCGGAAGGAATGATTGAAACCAATCTTTCTTCCATCAAACCGCTGGCACGCCATCAGGCGGGCAATCTGCTGGAAACCGCCCTGAAGAAATGCGACAGCATGACAACCCTGTCGCCTTCCTGCATCAAAATTCATGAACATTACACAAAATTGCTTGCCGAGGAAATCGCGGAGGCCAATGATGCCAAAAACATCTCGAACACGTTTATAAAACCTGTGGAAAATGTTTCCGTTTCATTCAATTACCTCGATGGTCCGTTTTCCATCTTCAACAACGAAGGCGTCAACTATGGCCGTGGGAGCAACGTCCTTGTGCAGTTCCAATCTCATGCGCGGCTATGGAAGGCATTCTCTTTCTTTATTGAACCGGCGTTAATCTACAACAATCACGATTACAGACATTTTTATAAAAGCGACGCCGAGTTGCTTCTGCAACGCGGTTATGTCAAATTGAACCTTCTTAACTTTGAAATTCAGGCTGGCCGGGATTCCCTTTGGTGGGGACCTTGCTATCATGGCTCGCTTTTGATGTCCAACAACGCGAAACCGTTTGACATGATAAAATTGTCCAACCCGGAACCGGTTTTTCTTCCCTGGGTCTTCTCTTACCTTGGTCCGTTTCAATTCAACCTTATATTTTCTCAGCTCGACGACGTTCGTTCAGGAACTGAAAAGGTCAATCCTTTTCTTTACGGCCTTAGACTCGGCATTAAACCTCATCCCTATCTGGAACTGGGCGCAACCCATCTCGTGATGTTCGGCGGTCCGGGAAGACGCGACATGAGTGCTGGTGATTATTTAAAAACGCTTTACAGCAACACCAATCTCGATGGAGAGTTAACGGACAGCAATCAGCAATTTGCCGCTGATATTGCGCTGACCCTGCCGAATATTAAAAAATACATTTTACTGGCTGACGGCTTGAAATTGTATTTTGAATGGGGCGGAGAGGATCAGGGTTATCCGCCGGACAGGCGCGCCGGCATCGGCGGTTTCGCGCTTTTCAAACCTTTCGGGCTGGAGAAAGCGGTATTGCGCGGCGAGTACGCGAGAATATCACCTGGCAGCGTTCCCGGTTGCTGGTACACCCATCGTTTCTGGCCCATGCGCTATGACGGTCGCGTCTTCGGCCATCACTCGGGAACCGATTCAGACGACATCTTTGTGGAATGGTCGCAAAGCATCGGCCCGCTTTCCTACAAGCTTGGTTTCGACCGCGAAAGAAGCGGCATCGAAACCAGAATTTACACGCAAACCAAAAATCAATACGCCGCTGAAGTCGGCTACCGTTTCAACCATAACGTAAAACTTACATTGCAGTATGCCTACGAAGACATAGATAATTTCAGCTACGTTCAGAATCGGCACGAAACAAACCACTTTTTCGGAACCACCGCATCCTTCGACTTCTAATCGAGGAAACATAATTTACCACTGTCATTCCCGAGTATTCCTTTTGGGAATCTGTGGAATGAATAAATACTGGATCCCCGATAGAACCATTCGGGGATGACAACACAACAATGAAACCTTTGCATAATAGTCAAATTGTCATTTCGACCGAAGGCTATAGTCCAG
>CAYZRT010000098.1:0-11280 GCA_964480875.1 uncultured Smithella sp.
CAAAAAAGCCAGCTTTGAAAATCTTTTGTTCTGATTTTCAAAGCCGGCTGCTTAAGTTTCAATGACTATTTACAGTTTCGCTTGATTACCGGTATGGAGTCGGGCCGGGTCTGTGACCAGAATCCGGTCCATAACCTGGACGCGATCTTTTATCTTTATACCGCGGGGCTACACGCTTCTTGGCAGGATACCTTTTTTCAGGGAATTTCTGAATGCCCCAATTATGTTTCTCCCAGTGCCTGTTTCTTTCCCATCCACGCCAGTTTCTTTGAAGTTCTTTATGAGGCACTCTTTTATATTCCCATCGATGCCCTTTCCATTCACGATTTTTGTAATTGTCTCTCCAACCCGAAGGAACTTTTCTGTGAAAAGATGGCACACCCTTGTAATGGGCCCATCCTCTATTATGATAGCGGGAGCGATACCATCGCCCCTGCCATGGACGCCACCACCAGCCTCCATAAAAAAATATATCTTCCCGGATATCGGGGACAACATAAACATTGGTTTCCGGTATGACCACCGGTATCGGCGGTGCAGGAAATATAAGCGGCGGGGGCAGCGGAATTGGAATAGACACATGGACGTCAACTCTTGCCATGGTTGTAACCGGTACAAAAACTATCACGGTTAATAACAATATTTTAAAAAATTGTTTTTTCATCGTATTGCCTCCTTTGCAATATTTTATGAAAAAATTAATGGCAACTTATATACCATCCCCGAAAAAAAATTTAAAATGTCTTTGTTATTAAGTAATTGATAGACATTTTTGCTGAAGATGTCAATGTCTATTTCATAGACAACAAGGGGATTAGCTCTCCAGATCTGGAGAATTATTCACCCATTTGTTAATGTCCCGGGCTCTTTGATTTGAAATATTGTAAACCGGTTTTATGATCGTGTTTCAAGAAATATCTGAAAGGCCTCTTGCCTATGGCTTAATACTTATTATATTTTAACAAAAAGGTAAATTTATGAAAAACAAGTATTCTCCCATATTGATAATCATGCTGGTGTTTGGATTGGTATGGGTGTTTTTACTTGCCAAAGTCTCTGAGCGAGCACAAGGAGAGAAGATTATGGATAATAAAACGATGGTGGAAAATGCCAAGAAAAAGATGACTCCTCTTCAATGCGATGTCGCTTTCGGAAACGCCACAGAAGCTCCTTTCAAAAACGAATATTGGGATAACCATCAAGAAGGGATTTATGTGGATATCGTCTCCGGGGAAGCGCTTTTCAGTTCCTCAGACAAGTTTGATTCCGGTTCAGGATGGCCAAGCTTCACCAAACCCATTAAGAAAAAAGTTGTGTTGGAAAAAAAGGACAATAGTCTTTTTATGAAACGTGTAGAAGTAAGGAGTGCCAAAGCGGATATACACCTGGGGCATGTGTTTGAAGACGGTCCTGCCCCAACTGGCCGCAGGTACTGCATCAATTCCGCGTCATTAAAATTCATTCCCAGAGAGAAAATGGAAGCAGAGGGTTATGGTGAATATTTAATTTTATTTGACGACAAATCAGCAAAGGCCGCTGAAACAGCGATCTTTGCCGCCGGTTGTTTCTGGGGTGTCGAGGAATATTTCAGCCGGGTAAAAGGTGTCATAAAAAGCGAGTCCGGTTATGCTGGCGGGATTAAGGCAAACCCTGCTTATGAAGAAGTGTGCACCGGGACAACAGGCCATGCCGAAGCTGTTCGGGTAACCTTTAATCCAAAAGTCGTCAGTTACGAGCGGCTGCTTAAGCATTTCTGGGAAATACACGATCCCACCAGCCTCAATAAACAGGGCAATGATGTCGGAACTCAATACCGGTCGGCAATTTTTTACGCGAATCCTCAACAGGAGAAAGCGGCAAAGGCATCTAAGGAAAATCTGGAAAAATCCGGCAAATATTCGAAAAAGATAGTCACGGAAATTTTACCGGAAAAAGAATTTTATCTGGCGGAAGATTATCATCAGAACTATTTAAAGAAAAATCCCCGCGGTTACTGTCATATCGATCTGACAAAGGCAACAAAGGAATAATCAGCGAAGATAAGTACAGACGGGGTTTATCTTTTATTTTGGGAAATATACTAAAAATAATTTGTCTCCTCTTCTATTCCATGGTCCATCACGAATCCTTCAGTTCGTACTTTAAATAAATATCATCATCGCCTGCGGTAAGACTTCTGACCATCGTGGCAGCCGACCTCTTACCGTAAACCTTAATAGCCTGTTTGTAGTATCCCATGAGAAGTTTCTCAAAATAAACATGCTTGATGGGAAATCCCTTGATGCTGACGTAAATAACATCATTTTCCAACCGCGCGGTAACTTCACCGCCGTCATAATAAGTTGACCAGAGTTTCGGCAGGCCGGTTTCGACAAACTGTTTCAGATTCCTGGTCAGCATTAACGAATGATAGGGACCTCCCGGCGACAAGGCATATTTGGCGCCCACCATTCCAAACATCACATAGGATGCATTTTTGTCGCCATTAAAGCAGTCATCAATCAACTCGTCAAATAAAACGATGATTTTATCCAACGGGACAAGGGTGACGGACATGATAATATTGTCTTTAAAATATTTGTCCTTTGCTGAGAGTCTGGCCATCAATGTGTTCCAACGTTCCTCGCCAAACGCTTCAATGACGGTGGCCTTTGTTGTTGAATAAACAGTTCCCTTTACATGCATAATGATTCCTCCCCGGCAAATTAGAATATATGAAATATTTCAGTCGTGCATAAATATTCAATTTATTTCTGGCATCCTTACCCCTTGTGGTAAAAAAACGAACGGCATCAAGAGACCCGCTGCCAGATCAAATCCATGACATTTCCGGCATCATCATGGGCGGTAAGGGTGAGCGTATTTTCAGAAAAAATAAAATCTCTTTGAAGGTCCGTCCCGATCCAGTCCGGAATCATGGCGGCTTTGACATGATGAACGACTGTGTTCCCGCGTATTTCATATGTTCCACAATACGACGCAAATGAAGTCATGGCCTTTAAGTACTTTATACCTGCCTTAATATATTTCAAAGATCCAAAAAGCCTTTTCTTGCTTACGGCATCGCTCAGTTCCTCCGGAGGCATGCCAATCCGATCACGTGCCGTCTTCATCAGAATGGCGTGCATGAAGCCGTCCTGCGTATAGGATATATATCCAAGCGGATGCTCTGAGAAAGGTTTACTGATGAGGCCTTCGGATGATTGCTTCGTCATTGATTTCAATGCCCACGTTCCCACAAACCGCGTATCACTCGTTGCATTCATATTCATCTCCTTTGTGAACATATTCTGTATTGCCATCGTTGCTCATAAATCTTACTACATGCAAGAAAGCCTCCAAAAGGCTTTCTGATCCTTTGAAGGCTGATATTGATAACTTCAGGAAAATCCTTTTCACCGCGGACTCCATACCGTAAACATTATTTTTTGATACTGCTTAAGAAACACACTGTCAAGGAAGAACTTGCCGCTTTATACGCATCAGAGGGGTGAGGGAGTGAGAATTTTTTAATTCTCACTCCCTTTTGGAGGGGTAATATAAAAATGTGCTAGTTTACACCAGTGAGTAAAGTGCTCTAGCGATACCTAAATGTAATTTAGGTTGTGGGTTAATTATTTTTTTATCAAATCGGGAACAGGTTCTCTGTACTACCATTTTCAAATTTAAGATTTAATTCCTGTTCTTTTTCAACTATCGCCATCTTTCAGCGTTATTGACTTCGCATTTTCGGTTCTGTATAGTTTCGCAACTTTTTGTCCTGGTCATGAATATCAAACATCAGTTGACTTTTGGACATGAGTATAATATAGAACAAGTGTGCAAGAGTCAATAGTCAAAATTTCGTACTATTGTTCAATATTGAACACTTGTTGATGTTTTGTACGGCTTTTAAGGAATATTTTATTGGGGAGATGCCATGAGTAGAACGATCGCGCGTAAAAAAACAGAGTACCGTAGTGCTTTGCGATCCAGAAAATTGATCAAGCAGGCTTACGTGGAACTGATCAAAGAAAAGGACATGGATAAAATCTCCGTGATAGATGTCGTCACCAGGGCGGATATCAACAGAGGAACTTTTTATGCTCACTATAAAAGTGTCATTGATGTCGCTGATCAAATCTCCGACGAAATCCTTTCCGCTTTATTAGAATTTCTTAATGAATTCGACAATACCAGATTGATTGAAAATCCTTTGCCATTTCTCACGAATATTGCGCGCTTCCTGGAAAAAGATTTGGAATACTACCGTGTATTGATTAATTCGCAGCGTTCCATAGCTTTCTTTCTTCAACTTAAAACTCTCTTAATAGAGAAAATATTAAGTGATGAAAAAAAGATGTCGGCTATAAAAAACAAAGACCAGTTTATGATTTCTGTCGATTTGTTTGCCTCGGGATTTGTGGGTGTGTATCAGGATTGGTTCAATAACAAAATAAAAATATCCCTTAATGATTTAACATTGCATTCCAGCGAAATCATTAAAAACGGCTTCAAGCGTTTTCTCCCCGCAACGAAATAACGACAACGTTTAGTTGACCTTCTTTTCTGAAGGAGGTCAACCTTTCTCACCGCACAACTTATGAAACAATTTTCATTTCTTCCTTGGGAAGAAGAACCGGACTCTTTGCCATCTGATAGTTCAATGGTTCTTTCCATGTGCAAAGCCGTCATGCCGAAACGGGAAAGCTGCGGAAGCTTCAAAGTCCATGACCACTTATAGTGATGAAAAAGATCTGTGAAGTCGGGCCGAGCAATTGCCAAAGGCATATTATCATTGAGGAAAAAAATAATTAAAGATTTCTTTGCTAAAATGTGCTAGGTATTTTTAAGTACCACTACGGGCAGGTTATGGCATTTCTTTTATCTCATCCATAATATTTCCCCATAATATTCCCCTGGATGGCAAATAAAATTTTTTTAAATAAAAGGATATAACTATGTCCATAAGAAAACAGGAATCTTTTAATTTCTATTCGCATTTGGCCGGCGCCATCGCGGCGGCCGTTGGCACGGTGTTTTTAGTGTTGGTCGCGCGTTACTCGGCATCCGCTTTAATTACCGCTTTAATCTACTCACTATCTGTGGTCTTTCTCTTTTTAGCGAGCACATTCTATCACGCCTTCAAAAAGAAAGAAAACGAACTGTCCTTCTGGAGAAGATTGGATCGCCTGGCAATTTTTTTCATGATTGCGGGAACCTTTACTCCGGTAAGTTATTTTTGCCTGGATGGCTCGCACAGATGGTTCATGATTGCCTTTCAGTGGAGTCTTGTCGGCATTGGTGTAATTTCTCAGATTTTTTTCCCAAAAGCACCCCGAACGCTATACGCGGTTATCTATCTATTTATGGGCTGGTCAGGTCTTTTCACCATTAAACAGATGCTTTCCAATATGTCTATATCCCAAAGTGTCCTTCTATTTACAGGTGCCGCCGCTTTTACGCTCGGAGGCATTATTTACGCTATCAAAAAACCAAAATTGATTCCCGGCATTTTCAGTTTTCATGAACTCTTTCATATCATGGTCTTGATTGGCGGAGCTCTGCATTATGCCATGATTTACAAAGTTTATTCCCAGTTCGGCGTCTAAAACAATGACTACAGTTTCTGGCCTCACAAAACAAGGCAACTTGCTGGATATGCTTCTGGCATCCGAGTCGGATTTATTCATAAAAGAGTATGAAAAAAACTATACCACGGGGGAAAGCAAACCGCCCCATATCGGTATGCCTTTTTTTTTACACGCACCCGGATCTGATACAGGCGTTCTCCTCATTCACGGCCTGATGGCCGCCCCGGAGGAAGTCAGGGAGTGGGCACAGTTTCTTCACGCAAAAGGTCTCACCGTTTATGCTCCCAGACTTTCCGGACACGGAACATCCTCAAAAGATCTCTCAACGCGTAATTATGATGAATGGCTAGCGTCAGTTGATCGCGGCCACGCCATTCTGAAAACATGCTGTAAGAAAATTATCGTGGCCGGTTTCTCCACCGGCGCCGGTCTTGCTCTGCAATCCGCTATATTGAAGCCCCGTGATTTCGAGGCGGTCATTGCCGTGAGCGCTCCTTTTAGATTTAAAAAATTTTCATCACGATTTGCCGAAATGTTGAATTCGTTTAATCGTTTTTGCAATGCTTTGGGCATGAATAAATTTTCCATGGCGTTTATGAAAAACGATGCGGATAATCCCCACATCAACTATCTTCTCTGTCCGGTCAGCGCGTTCGTGCAGGTTAAAAAATTGATGAAGAAAGTCCGCAAATCTCTTCCTGACATTCATATTCCTGCACTGGTAATTCAGGCAAAAAATGACCCTAAGGTAGCGCCGAAAAGCGGTCCCGCGATATTCAGGTTGCTCGGCACCGATAAAAAACATTTTACCTGGATTGATTATCATATGCATGGAATCGTGCGGGGGAAAATCGCCAAAGATGTATTTAAAGAAGTTGAATTATTCCTGTCGTCTTGCAAGCTTCTCAATACTCATCCCTGATAATTTTTTTTGAATTTTAAACTATTTTTCAAAAACCTAAACATTATAACATAACGCTTTACTTGAGGAAGCCGGGTAATTCCGCTCAACCTTTTTCTTATAACCCGTTACCGGTATAAATAACGCTTGACTATTATCTGTTATTGCCGTAGGATAACGTCAACTTCGGCTATTGAAAAAAGGTACGAAGGAAAGAGTTGAATTTAGACATTTTGAAGCACATAGGTTAGTCACCGGGTACTTTAGAGTCTTGGTGGCTTTTTTTGGTTCTGTCATCGTGCTGATTCGACTTTTGAAAATTTATGAAAGGAGGATTAAAACTATGTCAGAAGGCAAAGTGAAGTGGTTTAACGCCAATAAAGGTTTCGGCTTCATCGAGAATGAAGAGGGCGGCGATGTATTTGTGCATTTCAGCTCAATTCAGGGCGATGGCTTCAAAACCTTAAATGAAGGCCAGCGCGTAAGTTTTGATATTGCTGAGGGCAAAAAAGGCCAGGAAGCAACAAACGTCAGAGCTATCTAATGAGACTCGACGAAAACGAATCCCGACTTGTCGGGATGAAGTTTGAGTCGTTAGTCGAATTATCCCCTGAGCGAAGCGAATGGGGGTAATATTCATTGATAATGAGAATGGGCACTCCGGTTGTGAGAAATCATGACGGAGTGCTTTTTTATGTTAGCCGAATTTGTAATAATGAATGCTGGTTTTCAATAATTATGATATGCGTAATTCAAAAGTGGAGGTAATATGCGCAAAATCATTATAATGATCTTTTTGTTATTAACCTTTCTTTATTCGTGTTCGGAAAAAAACGAAACGGCTTTGGACTGGTTTAATAAAGCAGCGGCATTAAATTATACCAATCCCGAAAAGGCCATTGAATATTTAAACAAAGCTATTCAACTCGATCCGAATTACACAGATGCCTACAACGAAAGGGGCATTGCTTACTCTCAGTTTGGCCAGTATCAACATGCCCTGGAGAACTTCAACGAAGCCCTCCGTTTAAAGCCGGACAATGTCAACGCCCACAAAAACAAGGGAATTACTTATTTTAACCTCGGTCAGCATCAACGCGCCATAGAGATCTTCAATGAAGTTATTCGCTTGCAGCCTGACAATGTCGACTGCTATAGCGACCGGGGAATTGCTTATTTTTCTCAAGGCAACAAAAAGCTGGGCTGTATCGATGCGCAAAAGGCCTGTAAATTGGGAAAATGCAATTTACTGGAAAAAGCCAAAGAGAAGGGATACTGCCGTTAGGCGAAGCGGGATCTCTAAAATTCATTCATCCATTTTAAATAAGACCGCCATTGTAAATAATGAGCGGTCTTTCTATGTGCGGCCTCATCTGATGCATAGGCTTCGTACAAGGTCAATTCCGATGGATTATCTTCGACACTTCAGCCCTGATTAGCGCCCCTTTGTCGCCATATAAACCTCTTTATCGCCGGATGGTTTACATGACATGATGTTTATGAGACTTTTACTTAAAACTCCTCCAGTCGTTATGTCGTTGAAGGCCGGAACCCGACAAAACTTAAAAAGTGCTGGATTCCGGCCTTCATGAGTATGGCAGATCTGTCAGGGTTGATCGAGCTTCACAGGAGGGATATTGGTGCTTAAATTATTTTCAAACGTCTGAAGAAGATGGATGATGAAAGATGGATGCTAGACGCAGCATCACAAAGTAAAGCGCGGATTTCAAATGTAGAAAAAATTGTATTGTAACTATTGAACCCGGGAGAAAATATGTGGCAATCTATTATACTCAAGGCGCCTAAAGACATCAGTATTGATGATTTCTTCACCAAATTTGTTCCAGATCAATTCAATCAGCTAAAAAATTCGCTCAACGCTCTAGACTTCTCTTTTTTGACCGGCAGGGATTTTAAGATGCAGTTTAACATAGGAGGCAAGGTTTATTCGATAACGTTCAGGAACGGGAAGGATCTGAAGGTAACCAAAGGTTCGATTGACGGGGCTAATTTTACTGTCACCATTTCAGAAAAAGACTGGCGCGATGCCGCGTCAGGCAAATTCAACGAGTTGGCTGACGATTTCACCGGCAATCCGGCCTCGTTTATCGATGCAAATCATTACGAAACCTTGATATCCATGAATGGCACGGTAAATATGAATCTCAGGAAGAAAGATGGCGTCAATTTTCCCCTGAGTTTAGTCTTTAACGGTGAAGAAAGTCCTTGCGTAACGGTTCACCTGGATATGCTGGACGCATTACAACTGATGAACCAGTCGACGACCGGTCTTCGGCTGTTAATGAACGGCAGGCTCAAGTTCACGGGCAGTATTCTACTGCTAATGAAACTTCAAAACCTCATACAGGGGATAACCGGCCTGGGTAGATTTACTCTCGATCAACAAAAGATTTTATCAGAAACTTTATAGAAAAATAAAATTTTACCAGGAGGAATCAACATGGATTATCAAACCATACGAAAAAAGATTGTTGAGATCATCGCCGAGATCGCAATTGACGAGGATCTTTCAAACCTTGATGATAACACAAGATTAAGGGAACAGCTTGATTTGGATTCCATGGATTTTCTGGATGTCGTCATGGAATTGAAAAAGCGATATAAAATTGAAGTTCCCACCGAAGATTATATGAAACTGGCAACATTGAAAGGGTGTATAGAATATCTGGGCCCCAAATTCTCCTTTAGTTCATAATAACAAATTATGATAAAGTCGAAACGGGCGCAGGCATTTCAGGAATCGCGGCTGTTTTTACCGGTACGGATGATAGAAAGAAAAATAATCTTTCATGAATCCGGCAATGATAAATATCATCAAGATGATGAGTTCCTTGAAGAGGCGGCATGATTATGGAACAACAATACGAAACTGAATTTATTTTTAAATATTGGTTAAAATTTAAAAATATTCTCATGGATGGCATTATTATTGGCGTGGCCAATACAATGTTTGCCCTTGCTGCCACCGTCATCGGTCCCTTTAAGAACTTTCTGCCCAATTTCATCATAGCGCATTCATTAGGCATTACGGTTTCTTTAGCCGTCCTATTTTCGGTATTGATTTTCAGACCGCGTACATGGAAGTTATTTGTACTCATTGCCGGCATCGACATTTGTTTCGGATTATTTGTCGGGTTGCAGATTAGTTTTGTTATTTTGCGATATTTCTTTGATATTATCCTGAGCTGGCAGACACAAAATCTGGGTCTACAGGCTATGCTTGCCGGCATTATGGCCAGCACTGTCATTCTTTATTTTTTAACAACAAAAATCAGACTGAGATACCGCAACGAAATGATCGAACGGGAAAAAATTAAGCGTATGGCGGTTGAGAAAGAATCCCTCCTGGCGAACCTGAGAATGCTGCAAGCGCAGATAGAGCCTCATTTTCTATTCAATACCCTTTCCAATATCCTGAGCCTCATTGACACCAAGCCGGATAAGGGCAAATCCATGCTTTTGGATTTGACAAAATATCTTCGTACCTCCTTATCGCGAACCTTGCCGGAAAAAACCATGCTGTCCCAGGAAATCACCATGATTAAAGCCTATCTTGATATCCAAAAAATCAGAATGGACGAGCGCCTGAATTATACGATTGACGTTCCGGATAATCTTTGGCAACATCCTTTTCCACCCATGCTCTTGCAGCCGCTGGTCGAAAATGCCCTTAAGCACGGACTGGAACCTAAAGTGGAAGGCGGAAAAATCGTCATCCGGGCAATCCGGGATAACGGCCTTTTAAAAGTGGAAGTTGCGGATACCGGTCTGGGATTTTCCGATTTCGACACATCTCGCGTGGGCATTGCTAATGTGCGGGAACGCCTTGGTTTGCTTTTCGGTGAAAAAGGACGATTAATCATAGAAGAAAACAAACCTCACGGTGTCCGGGCCATTATAGAGGTGCCGATAAGTGACTTATAAAGCCATCATTGCTGACGATGAGAAAGAACTGAGGACGTATCTCAAAAGAATGCTTGCGGAGACCTGGCCGCAACTGGAAATTTGCGGCGAAGCAATCAACGGCAAAGAAGCGCTGAAGATGGTCGATGCGCATGCTCCTCATGTTGCGTTTCTGGATATTAAAATGCCCGGCCTTTCCGGCCTGGATGTGGCCAGGAAAATCGCCGGCATCTGCCGGATTGTATTTATAACCGCCTACGATCAATACGCGGTCGAAGCATTCGAGCGTGAAGCGGTGGATTATCTGGTCAAACCGGTAACAAAAGAACGGTTACTTCAAACAATTAATCGCCTGAAAAAACAACTTCAATCATCTCCAGATCCGCCGGACGGTCTTGCCGAGATGATAACAAAGGTACTGACCAATCTGCAGAACAATGCCCCTGCGGGCTATCGTTATCTGCAATGGATTAAAACGCAACATAAAGCAAACGTCCGGATGATTTCCGTTGAAGAGGTTGATTATTTCCAGGCCGGAGACAAATATACACTGGTGATCACAGCGCAGGAAGAAGCCTTAATCAAAAAAAGCATCAAAGAACTAAGTCAGGAGCTTGATCCGCAAAAATTCTGGCAAATCCATCGCGGTACCATTGTTAACGTGTCCCGGATTGAAAACGTCGGACGCACCCTGACCGGCCGTGGCACCCTGAAACTCAAGAACAGACCTGACACCCTTACCGTCAGCCGTCAATACCTGCCTTTATTCAAACAAATGTAATGAGCCAAGCCGAAAACAAGCGAAGCGAAGTTTGAGGCGTAAGGCGAATTATCCCCTGAACGCAGTGAATGGGGATGGGTACCTTTATATATCTGGTAGCG
>CAYZRT010000099.1:0-11065 GCA_964480875.1 uncultured Smithella sp.
CACCGAAAGTGCTCTTTTTTATTCCCTCCTTTTTTAAAGGAGGGTTAGGGTGGATTCATTAATCTATTTCTTCGGCTCCCGATAAAATCGGGATAGCTTACTGTATATCACCCTCACCCAACCTCTCCCCTCAAGGGAGAGGAGCTCTTGGGCATTAACCAGTTTTAAAAAATCCCCCTCGATCCCCCTTTATAAAGGGGGAAAATTCGTTTTTTCACTACACCGGCAGCTTGAGTGAATTAACTGTGTCTGAAATTTCTTTTTCGATTCTGTTCTGATCCCATTGCAATTCTTTAGCGGCAACCTGGGCAACTTTGCGTAAGACATCTTCACCGGGATTGCCAAGAGTGCCAATACCGGTCCGGCGCATCACTATATCCGACAGAGTACGCGCCATTTCATTACGTACGGCATAAACAACTTCAGCCATCATCTCGCCGTCTTCATTCAATGTCTCGGCCAAGGCCTTGTCCGCGCCTGCCATTTTTATTATTTCTTCATATTCAGTGCCGTAGTTGCGGCCAAGATAATCCATCGTTGATTTACTAAAGTTATTGTTCTCTTCCTGAACCCTTGACAAGAAAGCATCTAAATCTTTTATTTTGCATCCGGCGAGGTAATGTTTTTCAGTAATACTATCGCCCAGAGAACGACCCATTTTTTCAGCGACAATCTTAAGACAATTTTCAGCTAATTTACGGCTTGTAGTGTACTTTCCGCCCTCAACGGTGATCAATCCGTCAAGACCTTCTTCTTTATTATCGTAAATTTCATACTTGCGGGATGAGGAATAAGTTTCTTTTGTTTCTTTTTCCACCAGCGGGCGCAAACCTCCGTAAGTATGCTTGACATCGGCGTAGCTAAGTTTGCCGTCTCCAAATGAACTGTTCACATCATCGATGAGCTCTATGATACTTGCTTTTGTCACGCGATAGTCGTCCGGATTACCGTTAAATGGCTTATCTGTGGTGCCAATCAGCGTATGGTTGCGCCATGGAATGAGAAAGAAATGACGACCGGCTGGTGTCATGGATCCGACCGTGTAGTTGCCGGAAAGAAGGCGTTTTGCCGTTATAATATGAATACCTTCCGACCGGCGCAGCGTTTCATTGACCTTGTTACCGGACTTGGCCAGACCAAGCAGGATATCCGCCCATGGTCCGCCGCAATTAACCGTTACAGCACCGGAGACTTCAATGGTTTTGTCTTTTAACAGGTCTTTTACCCGCACACCTGTTATGTTTTTCTTCGCATCCATCAGAAAGCCTTCTACCTTGGTGTAGTTGGATACTTTGGCGCCATAAGCTACAGCCGACTTGATGAAGGCGAGCGTTAGTCGTTCAGGAAAAATGCTGACGCAATCGCAAAAAACAGATGCGCCTGTGAGTCCTTCAGCGCGTACATGAGGTTCTTGTTGTAAAACCTCCTTGGGTGAAATTGTTCTGTGTACAGGAATTTTCTTACAGCAATCCCAGGTGAAGTTTTTATCATAGGACAGGGCGTCGTACACCAGCATGCCAACTTTAACCAGCCATTTATTATTTTTGAACGGTTTTTTATAATGTGTCATCATCATGGGCCAGGGATAAACGAAATTAGGGGCAATATTTTCCAGAACTCGTCGCTCGCATAACGACTCGCGCACCAGTCCGATTTCTCCATTAACCAGATACCGCAAGCCGCCATGAATCATCTTGGACGTTGCGGCCGATGTTGCCCAGGAAAAGTCCTTCTTCTCCAGAAGAGCCACGTTCAATCCCCGGGTGGCAGCTTCATAGGCAACGGATGCTCCGGTAATTCCTCCGCCGATGACAATGACATCAAATTTTTCATTGGCATAATTTTCTATAAATCTCTCCATATCTATTACCTCTTTTTCAATTTATTACTCTCCAGACTTCTCTTGACGGCTTCTTCCGCGTAAATCATCACATCCTGCATGATCCTGCGGGCTTCTTCTGGCTTTTGATTCTTAATGGCTTCATATATTTCGGTGTGAAACAAGCGAGAGCGGTCAACATTACGTTCGTCGTCGAAATAAAGATATCCATAATCACGAAATATCTGATTGAAAAAATTAAGACTAATTGTACAAACCAGATTATGTGTGGCACGTGCTATGGTTTGATGCACCTTGATGTCGCGCTCCAGCATGGCAAGATCTTGATTAAAGATGATTCTTTCCAGTGCATCAACATCTTCCTTCGTTCTTCGCTGGGCCGCAAGATAAGCCATTTGCGGAACGACATAACGACGCGCCTCCAGAATATTAATCATGACTTCGTTACCGTCGTCCATATTGAAAGCGGCTTTGATGAGATCAAAGTTACCGCTTTCCAGATAATTTTTTACATACAGTCCGTCACCATGGCGGATTTCCACCAAATCCAGATTTTCAAGTTTGCGTAATGCCTCGCGTACGGTCGCACGATTAACATTGAAATTCTCCGCCAGTTCTCTTTCCGTAGGCAACTTGTCGCCCGGAACTATTTTACCAGACATAATCTGTTTCTGAATAATGGTTACAATTTCTTCGTGAAGTCGTGAACGTGAGAGTGGTCTGGCGGCAATCTTTCGGGCTATCATTTACATGAGTCCTTTCATCCCCGCATTATTGGCTGGGTGGCTCAACCAATAACAAATTATGTAATAAATGTAAAGACTTTTGTTATTTAATAAATATAAACTTATGCGCATTAACTTAAAACGAAAGATAATACTTTTATATCATTGTGATTTTTAATTCTGGCTCTTCAATACGACAATATTGATTTATGGATTGCGCTATCAGCCTTTAAACAGTGAAATCATCTTTCATCCGGTGATCGCCATTCCATGAAATGATCAAGGGCGTCTGTACTTTTGATCAATTTGCGGGCTAATTTTAATCTCTCCGATATTTTATTTTTTACTTCTTCTTGTAAATTCTTGGCACGTTGTTCAGCGTCTGAAAAAAAATGTTCAATACTATTTGCTTCCGCCCAACTGTTGATAATTTGATAAAGTTCTGATTTGCTAGCTTTAAGCGCTTCAGCAGCCCGGCGTTCCTCCTCTTCTCTTCGCCATGTTTCTTTTTGGACTTCCCATTCACGGTGTCTAATTTCCGCTTGTCGAGCTTCTTCTTCAACAACATTAACTATTTCAATTGTGTCCTGTTGCAGTTCTCTAACAATACTTTTGATTCTTATACACAAATCAATTTTTTTTGTTTCCTGCCATTGTTTATTCCATTGGGTACCAGGGTAAGGTGAATAAGCCTGCAAGCGCAGTTTCCCTGTGGGGAATTCCCTTGTTGTTGTCCATGTATAGCTTGTTTCTCTTCTCGGTGGAACATAATCGGACTCCCGAATATATTTCCCGTTGACATAACGCATTTCAACTTCTTCCGACATCTCTATAATCGTCAAACCTATCGCTACCGTGCCAATATATACAACTGTGCATCGCCATGGTGACCAAAGGTTATTATACTCTCGATTTCTGCGCGGTTGCTCTCTCTCCTCTACCGGAGCTCTATGGAGACGCTCACCATTGGGCGCAATGATGACATGATGACCATACTTTTCAAACATCAGGTATAACTGATTGGCAAAATTTAACGCTTTATCCAAACCTGTTTTAGTCACAACCAGATCGGGTAATAATTTTTTGTTGGGTTTCAAATAGCCGGCTTCATCGGATTCCCGACCGATTACAAAAAGAGCTTTTGCATCTTTGATCAACGGATGCTGATCCGGAAGCGATAATGCGGCTTTCTTTTTTAATCTTTTTATTTTAGTTGGTGGTTGTGGAGTCGGTCTGAGCATCCTAATGCTTTGACCATCACGCACCCACGCCAGTTCATCACCCGGCTGGAGATCAGGTAGTGACGGTATAGGCGGTGCCTTCCCCACCGCGAGTTTATTCCAGTAACCACGTTCCGGGCGGGGAACGTTAAGACGCTTACAAACTCTAGCCATATAGCTTGATGAAACTTTATATTTTGCCCCGACTTTGAGCATGGGCTCCGACCAGACAAGTTTATAAAGAGCTTCACGAGTCAATGGCAATTCCGGCAATTTAACCGAATCTTGCTTTGAAGCATCCGAATCATCCGTCATTTTATTTTCCGTTGATGGTTACCATGATTTCTTTAAAGCTCTCTACTGCTGATTCGAGGTTTTCAATGATATCGTTTGCCAGAACATCCGGGTCGGGCAGATTGTCGAGATCGGCAAGGCTTTTATCTTTTAGCCAAGTAATGTCCAGACTTGTCTTGTCGCGGCTAACAATTTCATCGTAAGAGAATTTTCGCCAGCGTCCTTCAGGGTTCTTTTCAGCATTCCAGGTTTCTTTGCGTTTGTGCCGGTTGTCCGGATTGTAACATTTTATAAATTCCTGAAGATCTTCAAACTTCAATGGTGACTTTTTCAACGTATGGCGGATGTTGGTGCGGTAATCATAAATCCAAACTTCCTGTGTCCACGGGTCTTTACTGGCCGGTTTGTTATCGAAAAACAAAACATTTGCCTTGACGCCCTGCGCGTAGAATATGCCAGTCGGCAATCGCAAGATTGTGTGCAGATCAGTTGTCTCCAGCAATTTTTTCCGGACAGTCTCACCTGGCCCGCCTTCGAATAATACATTATCAGGCAACACAACCGCCGCTTTGCCGGTAGTTTTCATCATTGTGCGGATGTGCTGGACAAAGTTGAGTTGCTTATTACTTGTTGTCGCCCAGAAATCCTGCCGGTTGTAAGTAAGGTCTTCTTTCTCCTGTTCGCCTTCTTCATTCGTGAAGGTCATGGAGCTTTTCTTTCCAAACGGTGGATTGGTTAATACATAATCAACGCGCAAACCGGTATCGGCCACAAGAGAATCTGTGGGCAGAATAAATGTCTCGGAATCAATATCGCCGATGTTATGCAGAAACATATTCATGAGCGCCAGCCTGCGTGCGCCCGCAACAATTTCGTTGCCGTAAAATGTTTGATTTTTCAAAAATTCTTTCTGCGCTTTGGTCAGCGTGAAATTTTTAGAATCGGCAATGTAGTCATAAGCCGCCAGAAAAAAGCCGCCTGTGCCGCAAGCCGGGTCGGCAATGGATTTCATTGGCTGTGGCTGCACGCAGGCGACCATCGCTTTAATCAAGGCACGCGGTGTAAAGTACTGCCCCGCACCGCTTTTGGTATCTTCGGCGTTTTTCTCTAACAGGCCCTCGTAAATCTTGCCTTTGACGTCCGCCCCCAACACTATCCACTGCTCTTTGTCGATCATATCAATCAATTTGTAGAGTTTGGCCGGGTCCTGAATCTTGTTTTGACTCTTGATGAATATCTGCCCCAGAATTCCTTTGGAATGCGACAATTCGCGCAGCAAAGTCGTATAATGCGCCTCCAGCGAAGCGCCGCTTTTTGAGGTAAGACTTTCCCAATTATATGACTTGGGAATATCCAGCTTCCGGTTGTACGGCGGCTTGCTGAATTCATCCGCCATTTTCAGAAACAGCAAATAGGTAAGCTGTTCCAGATAATCGCCATAGCCCACGCCGTCGTCGCGCAGGGTATTGCAAAACGACCATACTTTTGAAATTAATGCTTCAGTCATGAAATATTATTCTCCCGCATACTTAATATTTAGTATCAATTACGTATCCTATTCGCCCTGGACATGGATAGCCATGCCGATCTTTGTGCGGGCTAAGTCTTGTTGAGTATTGCTTATGTTGAAATTTCTTCCCGCAGTAAGAACATTCAATAATATAGGTTGGTCCATAATTGGATTTCTTTTTCGAGACTGATCCAAATCCTGATTTTGTTACATATGTTGTTCTTCTACCTGCCACAGGCGGAGCCGATACAGGGCCTGTTTCCGTTAATTCAATTCTGTATTTAGGTGTAAACGGTGTATTTGTTATTTCTACTCCACCGATACGATCCACACGATACGAGCGGTCTTCCTGTGTGTTATGTTTGACCGCATACAACAACAAATCGCCTTTCTTTGTCATGCGCAAAGAATACGGCTCTATCAATCGCGAGCTGCCCTGATATTGAAGATTGACACACAAATGATTTGCCGCGGCAAAACGTATTAAGTGTAGTGGCGAAGTTGTTTGGGTATGCCAGTTTTTAGTCATGGCCGGCATTTGCCATGATGCGTCAATTTCGCTTCCGCCGGACGGAATCGGCGCAACCGCCGCCGCTGCTGCCGCCCCCGCTGCCGCTTTCTCTGCGGTTTCATACAACCACTCAAACATAGCGGGCAGTTCCCGCCAGAACTGTTCATAAGGCGGAAGCGCGGGCAACTGATGCGCCAGCATGTTCGCCCACTCTGCTTCCAACTCAACGCGTTCCGGTTTTTCTGCGAGCGATTTTGCCGTCGGCGGTAAAATACCCTTGTAATCACATTTCTGTTTAAGCGTCTTATTTAAGATATCGTGATCGGGGGTTACGTCATTGTGATGATATAAATGAATCACGTCATAGAGGTCTCTTGGCCGAAGCCGCTCTGCCAGCGCCCGGATTTTTTCCGCGAACACCTCTTCAAAACAATAGCATTGAACAAAAATACCGTTCTGAGGTTTATCGGAATAAGAGTGCTGAACTTCGCGCATCACCGGTGGAAGTGAAATGACTTCATCAGTAGTCAAATCAAGTTTAATGCGCGGAAGATCGCCGCGTTGCTGCATCGGCCCACGGTAGCTTATTTTGCCTTCCGCTGATAACTTTCCGCGTGGATTTTCATAAATTTCAAACCGGATTAAATCCTTTGGAATTTCCAGACCCGTCTCATTGTAAATCGAATCGGCTATTTCACGAAACGCCTCAGTCAGGAAATCAGCATTGATATGATTTTCCTGTGCAAGAGTAAAATCCAAATCTTCGGAAAAACGGTATGTCTCAAAGTAGCACTTCTTCAGACAGGTGCCGCCTTTGAATATCCAGTCTTTGCCTATAACATTATGTTTGGAAATTCCGTCCAACAGCCAGCCCAGCACATAATCCTTCTCAATAATGTGTGCACCGAGTCCGAATTCGCGTGAAGCATCCATAATTTCCTGACGGGTGATCATTTTGTTTTGCTCCAGCTTTCCGGTATCCACAAGCGCCAGCGCGTAATCAACTTATCCGCGGCAAGCGTCGCATCCAGTTTTGTGTTTCCTTTAGTCAAATCCGCAAGACATTTGGCTATGGCATCCGATTCCTGCGGAGCAAATCGCTCCAGCATAAAGCCAAGCCGCTTGAAAACTGCGCCGTTGCCCAGCTGTTTTGCATACTTTAGCAGCAGTTCAATATTCTTGTTTTCCGATTTCAGATAATTTGTAAACATATCCGCAACTGATCGGATTCCACCACCCATCACTGGATCGCCAAGCATATCCAACATAGTGCGCGATGGATCGGATACCGACACCTTCACCTGCCCCTGCCAGACAGGCTTGAGGCCGAACATTGCCTTTTCGGGAATCTGACGCAGAAAATATTCCGTGCCTTTCACGACGCATAAACTGCGTCTTGGTTTTTGGGTTGTCATGACCATGACTTTGCGGAAAATCTGTTCCGTCAATCCCCAATTTTCCGCAGCGCTCCAGCCGCCAATGTAGCAGGGCGAAAACAATTTTTCGGCAATCACCCAAGCGTTTTCCAAAGGCATATCAGCGGAGCGCGACTCCAGTGGAACGGTAACATACACTCCCCTGTAAACGCGGGAAAGCCAGCCTTTCTTTGCCCAGCGAGAAAGCAACTTGGCTGCATCTGTGGACGACACATTCATAATTTTCGCTGCATCAGAAACAGATATGGAACCTTTGGCGTCACGAACCACCTGCCCCAGCCTTTGGCGGTCTAATTTCCCTATGCCGGATAAATCTTTTACGGTGTCTTTATTCTCAACCATATTTCGCCTTTTCAGTATATCAACAGTGCAATAATTCAACCATTCTGCGAACTATTGCACCTGCCATATACTACATCGCACCGGTTTTGCCAAGATAAAAATCAAATTTACTTTTTCTTTTTCTGTGATTCTTTTTCCGCTTTTATGCGTTCGAGTAGTTTTGATGCTGGTTCGTCGTTTGGGTCATGGGGGACGAGCTTGCCTTCGAAGGCTTTCTTTAAAATGCTTTGCCGCAGGGATTCGGATTGTTTGAGGCTTTGCTCAATACTCTCTTCAATTTTATCGCAGACGGAAAGACGAGATTCAATTTCGGCAACGATGGCGTGTTGTTCGGAAAGACTTGGCAGTGGCAATGGATATGTTTTAAGTTTAGTTCCATTAATGTTAACTTGATTTACACCAAATGTTTTAACCGAATTACCATAGTTTTTTGCAATATGAGAATTAAGAAAATATGTCAGATAGGACGCATCAATAAGCGTTTCGATTCTGTTTATCCTGATGAGATAACCTGCAAATATTGCGGGTCGTTCACCTTTATACATTGCTGTCTTCCCAACCCATTCAGGACTATTCGTTCTATTGAACAGGACATCATTTTTTTTCAATAAATACTTTTTAATTTCACTTTCATCATCTGTAAAAACTAAATCACTCCAATCAAATTTGCCGTCCTGTATATTCCCCATTCGCAGCACAGGTATTTTGCCAACTTTTTTTGATTTAGCAGCCGAGCCATACTCAACACTACTGCATACATCACCCAATTTCACCCATTTCCATCCATCCGGCAATTCTCCTTCTTTCACATTTTTATTTGTCAGTTTACCTTCAAATGCCCATTTCAGGACGGCCTGGCGATAGACTTTGAGTTGTTGCTGGGCTGTTTTGAGACTTTCGATGCCTTTATCCAAACTACTAAACAGTTCTTCTATTTTGGATACGATGGCTTGTTGTTCAGGGAGTGGCGGAAATGGCAGAGGAATTTCCTCGATAGTTCTTGACGACAAATGTTTAACTGTAACTGAAGAAGTTTCTTCGTTAATTGCATTTAAGTAAGGTTGTAAACAGATGAATAAAAACTTCGGATCATAGTTCTTTCCTTTCGGAACAATTCTGCATACTCGTTGGTTCAATAAAGCATTTTCGCCTTTCCATATTGCAGCTTTAAAATCACCATCCATGCCAATGAGCACATCATTCTTTTTTACAATAAAGTCATCAGAATATTCTCCGTTAAATCTATCAACGGTAGATCCTCTGTCAATGTCACGAATTCTTATCAGTGGTAAACCACCTGTCTTTACAAAGCTTGAAGAACTAAAAGCATATCCATTTTGAACTTTTGCTACTTCTTTTAAATAAATTCTGTCCCAGTGTTCTGCTTTCGCAAGAAGCTGGTGTTTTCCTTCATTTACGATTTCTATTGGTTTTCTTCCTAGTGCCATTTTACGCAGCCAACGCTTCGTTTAGTTCGTTGATAATGTTTTCCGTTTCGCTGCCGAATAGCTGCCACATTTTGCCTTTTCCGCCTTGTGCATCAAAGGGCACATAGTCCAAATCATCAACGCTGACAGAAACAGATGCGGCGATATGGTCTTTGAGCATTCTCAGCCACTGCATTTGCTCTTCGGTATATTTCAATGTGCCTGCCTGTTTTTTAAAGACCCAATTCTGAAAGTTTTTATCCACTGTTTTGTCGTAAGAAGTCAGCGCTGAATCAATCCCTGCCACTTTGCGAATCAGCGAAACGAGCGCCACCAGTTCATTTTTTGGTTGACCGCTGACATTCTCCAATAGTTCATAGGCGCGCCACACGTTCAACGGTGCAAGCGTGGGCTTGTCGGCAACAATGGCATCAACCAGTTCCCGAATCATCGTATAAGTCAATTCGCGCCTGCGGTATGGCTGGCTGTAAAATATTTGCAAAGCGGTGATTTCATCCTTGTGTTTGGCAATCCATTCGGTAAAGGTTTTGACCAGTTCTTCAGCTTTTTCTTTGTTATCTTTGTCCCAGCCTGCCGCTACGAGCTTGTCGGGATTGAGAATATCAATAATCTGCTCGTGCGCCTTGCGGACGTTTTCAATGTAGTCGTTCAGCTCGCCGTTGAATGTGGCGGCTGCCGCATTTTGCAAGTCTTCAGTCAGCTTCTTCACTTTCTCTTCTTTTACCACCGGCGCAGTATCGGGATTTTCCTTTTCAACTTTAAGGCGGATATCTTCGATCGTGTCGGGATTGTAGGCATTGAGCAGTTCCTTGATGACCTGTGGAATTGTTTTTTTAGCTTTTCCGGCAAAGGTTGTTTTTTCTTTTTCGCTTAATTGTTTGTCGAGCCTCGCTAGGCGATTAGCCAGCGTGGTGAAAAGTTCTTCGTCTCTGGCGCCCACTGTAATGGCCGCGAGCAAATCTTTGAGCGGCACGCCCGGCTTTTTCTCCAGCGGGCGGCTGTCGGTTTTCAGGCTTTTGGTAACGCCGATGGCATCAACAATCACAAAATGGTCTTTGGTGTATCTGGCACAAGGAGTTACTTTTTTGAGGTCATCCAGATTAATGGTGCGTGTGCCCCGGCCTTTCATCTGCTCAAAGTAGTTGCGGCTTTTGACATCCCGCATGAACAGCAGGCACTCCAGCGGCTTGACATCCGTGCCGGTGGCGATCATATCCACGGTAACGGCAATGCGCGGATGGTAGTCGTTGCGAAACTGCGCCAGCGTGCTTTTGGGGTCTTCGCTGTTGTAGGTAATTTTTTTGCAGAATTTGTTTTCTTCGCTAAATTCTTCCCGCACGATTTGAATAATGTCGTCGGCGTGGCTGTCGGTTTTGGCAAAGATCAGAGTTTTGGGCACTTCAAATTCGCCTTTTTCGTTGATACGTTCAGGAAACATTTCCGGCAAGTGCTCTTTGAATGTGCGGATGACGGTGCGAATCTGGTTGGGATTGACGACTTTGTCGTCCAATTCTGTTTGAGAATAAACAACATCCTCATCCAGCTGTTCCCAGCGTTTTTTGCGGGTGAGTTTTTCCCGATGATCAACATATTGGCCTTTCCATATCTTGCCGCCTTTTTTGGTGATCTGTGTTTCAATCAAATAAACGTCACTGCCGACATTGACGCCGTCGGTTACAGCTTCTTCGTGCGTGTATTCGCTGACGATGTTCTGATTGAAAAAGCCAAACGTGCGGTTG
>CAYZRT010000100.1:0-10853 GCA_964480875.1 uncultured Smithella sp.
GCGGCGCGATGATCAGGCGCTTCAAGTTTCATCAACTTTTTTTTGTCGCCGCAGGCGCAGGAATGATCGGCGTCTTTCGCACCGATGCGCGATACCGCGCCGCTCATGAGCGATTTTTCGGTGTTGAGATCAAAAACCTCATATTTTAAAGATGAACTGCCGCTGTTGATGACCAGAACTTTCATGCTTATGCTGCCTGACGGTTTCGGTAATTTCCAAAAGCCTTCGAAAGCGCCTTTTTCAGTTTCTTATAGATCTATGCCTTTGTAAAAAGTATAGGTAAAGCCAATAAACCTGTCAATAAGAAACACAAGAAACCTTTGTTCCTTAAATTCACGCTTTTTGATTTTGTTTTTTCATGTTAAAATACTTCCCGAAAATGACATTATTGTGTTGGCCGTTTTTTGTTTAAGTTTTAGTAACTTGATTTTTCCATGAATTTCACACCATCATCAATAAGGAGGATTTATGAAAAAGCTTGGGATCGTGATTGCTGTGTTTACAATTTTTATGCTTTTAGGTTGTGCCACCATAATTCCGATAGGGACTTTATACACGGAAGCAAAATTCCCGGTGATTGCAACCAGTAACAGCGGCTCTTCTGCGAAAATCGGGGTAGCGCAGTGCACAAGTATTATGGGATTGGTTGCATTGGGCGACTGCAGCATCGCGGCGGCAAAGAGGAATGGAGACATCAAAAAAATATACAATGTCGATTGGAAAGTGAAGAGCATTCTGGGGATCTACGGAACTTATGATGTCGTGGTTACGGGCGAATAAGTAATTCCGGTTGATGACAATAGAAGATTGAATGCATATCGTGACAAATACAAGATCCGATTGAACTCGCTTTCAATCGGATCTTGTTTCGTTTAAGAATAATAACCGGAAGTTTTTTGCGGCTTACGTCTTAATATGAGGCCGATGAGAACAAGGCCAAGCATCGCCAAGGGTAAATAGCCTGACATCAGTAAAATAGAAAATCCGATTAAAGGATAAAGAGCTGCTCGTGCCATTGCTTTTGCAATAGGCTTATTTTTTATGAATTTTGCTGCAACAGGGCCATGGCGGTAATACCAGGCAACAAACGTCCGCCCCAAATCATTCGTCAACAAGTACCCATCTCTGAATTTACGCAAAATCTCCACTTGTCGTGCTAAAGGCGATCCGAATGCCGCCGTAGCAATGAAGCAGGGATCGCTGTCTTCCACGTCAGGGATATATTGTGTCATAACACTAAAGGTATCGGTTATCGTGCCAATAACAAGCGTTGCTTCCGTTTTCGTATGAGTCAAGGCAGATGACTTCACCTTCACTGTCACAGTGTCCCCGTTGCTTACCATACCGGATTCACTGGTGTAAGCGCCGCCATTGATTGAATACGTGCCGCCGGTAACAGCAATTGCAACCGGCGCCTGAATTCCCGACACCGTAATAGTATTGGAAATCACGTCCTTATCCAGTTTCACATTGGTCTGATCAATAAAGGTAAATTGATCAGGCGTTGTATCGATAGCATAATCATACTCCCAAAAGTCTTCAAACGTATTGGAACTCTCGGTTCCCGTCCCGATGTAGCCCTTGCTTCCGATGGAAAAACTGACAGCACCACCCCTCTTCACTCCTCCAAAATTAGTTTTCTGCGTCCAAGCATTCGAATCGGGATCATATTCCCAAAAATCAATATCTGATCCTAACCCAAGGTAGCCCTTGCCCCCAATGGAGAAACCGGCAAATCCATTCGTTCCCCCGAAATGGGCTTTCTGCGTCCAAGTATTTGTGCCAGGATCGTATTCCCAAAAATCTTTATAGCTAGTTGACCCATCAACTCCCATCCCAAGGTAGCCCTTGCTTTCGATGGAAAAACCAACGGCCGCATATCTTGCCGAACCACCGAAAGCATCCTTTTGTGTCCAGACATCGGTCTCTGGATCGTATTCCCAAAAGTCCTTATAGTATGTCGACCCATCGTATCCCGTCCCAATGTAACCCTTCCCTCCGATGGAAAAGCCAACGGCCGCATATCTTGCCGAACCATCGAAATCAGCCTTTTGTGTCCAAGTATCTGTAGAGGGATCATATGCCCAAAAATCTTTATAGTATGTTGACCCATCGTATCCCATCCCGATGTAACCCTTGTTTCCGATGGAAAAACCGACGCCCCCATATCTCGCCGACCCATTGAAATCGGCTTTTTGTGTCCAAGTATCTGTAGAGGGATCATATGCCCAAAAATCTTTATAGTATGTTGACCCATCGTATCCCGTCCCGATATAACCCTTCCCGGCGATGGAAAAACCGACGCCCCCATATCTCGCCGATCCACCGAAATCAGCCTTTTGTGTCCAGCTGTCCGCAAAAAGCTCACTGAAACTCATAAAATTAAAAAGCAGTGCCGTGATGACGATTATAAATTTCTTCATAAACAATTTCCCTTTTTCATATTCTCATTAGTTTTCAGATTATTTCAACACACCCATCTTGTTCAAATCATCAATGGTAACCGTTGGAGGCATCTCGTTGTTCCTGATTTTTTTCACTACAAATGCAGCAACCTTCTGCGCCCTTTCTTTAGTGGTAAAACCTTCATGACCCGGCAATCCGGGTATGTTGGGTTGATGCACCAACGGCCTTCCGTATAGAAGAATATCATAACCGAAAGTTTTATTGACAGAAGGTATTATTTTTATAGATATTTTTGCGTCGGCGTAAGGATTTTTTTGTTGTTTGATTTCCTGTTTTGTTTCTTTTTTCTCTTCCTTTTTTGTTTCTTGTTTAACCGGAATTTCATTTGCGTATATCATTTCGCCGGGAATGACTGCAAACGTAAACAGCATAAATAGACAGAAAATAAATGTCGCGGATTTGTTGTTCGCCATTAATTGCAATCCTTATAGACTCATTTTGTGATTCTGGTCTCACCAAGATATTATTTTGTGTGTTTTTATGTATAAGAAATTACATTATGAATGTCAAGGAAAGACAGGCTTAAAAAATACCGATAAATTCGTATGAAAAAGATTTGCAGCGAGTAAAGTATATTCAATTACAAATTTTCTAATCTTCGCCTGTTGTAAATCCTCAACATAATACTATTGATGACAACAAAAGAGCTTTAGAATAAATAATTACAATTCTATCTGTGTCCCAAGTTCGACAACACGATTGGCCGGAATTCCGAAATAAGAAGTCGGATTTCCCGCGTTTCTGGACATAAATGCAAAGAATGCTTTGCGCCATCGCATCATTTTTGATTTTCCACCTGTCAGAAGTGTTTCCCTTCCCAGGTAAAACGTCGTGGTCATCGGATCAGTCACCAATCCATACTGAGCGACAATTTTCATGATCTGCGGCACATTGGGTTTCTGCATGAATCCATAGAAAGCCTCTATCCTATAAAAACCTTGACCCAAATCGGTCAGCTCAATTCTTTCACCGGCAGGCACTATCGGGGTATCTTTATTAATAACTGAAAGTAAAACAACTTTCTCATGCAATACGTGGTTGTGTTTTACATGATGAAGCAATGTAGGAGGAGTTCCCACCGGAGACAAAGTCATAAACACAGCGGTTCCAGACACTCGCTGCATACGGCTTTTCGGCAATTCAGCAAGAAAATTTTCCAGTGGAAATCTTGCTCCGATTAATTTTTTATACAGCTCCTCCCGTCCCTTTTTCCAGGTGGTCATAGCCATGGCTATAAAAGCGGCAACAAAGAGCGGGAACCATCCTCCGTCAACAATTTTGAAGGTATTCCCGGCCACGTAGGCAATATCAAAAATCAGGAATACCCCGACAAGAGGAATTGCTTTCCAAAGAGACCATTTTCTGTAATGGGTCAATACAAGGAAATAGAGAATGGATGTAATGATCATGGTGCCTGTCACAGCAATGCCATACGCACCGGCCAACGCATCCGATTTTTTAAAACCGATAACAACCATAATGCAGGCAATCATCAATGAATAATTAACGAATGGAATGTATATTTGTCCCTGCATCTCGCTTGAAGTATGAATGATCCGGACACGGGGGCAAAAGCCCAGCTGTACGGCTTGTTGGGTGAGTGAAAACGCGCCGGATATTAATGCCTGAGAAGCGATGACGGTCGCAGTGGTAGAAAGTCCGATCATCGGATACAGCAAAATTTCCGGAACGATTTTATAAAAAGGATTGACGTTCATCTCGGGATGAGCAAGCAACAAAGCTCCCTGCCCGAAATAGTTGCAAAGTAACGCTGGCAAGACAAACGAAAACCAGGAAAGCCTTATTGCATCTCTGCCAAAATGTCCCAGATCGGCATAGAGAGCCTCACAACCGGTAATGCAAAGAACGACCGAGCCCAGCACAACAATCCCGTGAGTTTTGTTATTTAAAAAAAACTCCAGAGCATAGATAGGATTCAGGGCATGCAAAACCCCAGGTTCATTCAATATCTGAATGAAACCGAAGACGCCGATGAACAAAAACCAGAGCATCATGATCGGAGCAAACAATTTCCCGATATGAGTCGTTCCTTTACGCTGCAATGAAAAAAGCAAAATCAGCACGATGCATGTCAACGGTAATATAAATGGTGATGCGGCCGTCGTAGCAACTTCCAGACCTTCAATCGCGGATAGAACGGATATGGCCGGCGTGATGACTCCATCACCATAAAGGAGACCTGCTCCCAGAATACCCGCAAATAAAAGAATGGATTTGATGAAACGGGAGAGGCTTTTATCGGACGCATTCAAAAGACTGACCAAAGCAAAGATACCGCCTTCGCCACGATTATCGGCCCGCAATATGAAAGTTAAATACTTGATGCTGACGACCATGGTCATCGACCAGAAAATGAGCGAGAGAACTCCCAGAATATTCATCATGTTGGGGATAATTGCATGCTTGCCGTAAAAACATGTTTTGATGGCATAAAGAGGGCTTGTCCCTATATCGCCAAAGACAACGCCTATGGAGCCTATTGCAAGAAAAAATAACTTTTTATCGAGCCACCTGAAGGGAAACTTGTCTGGTGAATCATCAGTACCATCTTTCTCAGGCATAAAACACCTCCGAAGTTGGTTTGGGGAGAATAATCTCCCGGTTTACTCCGGAAGGTTCTCCTCATCGAAGCCGACGAAGTTAGCTGAAGGGCTCGGGTCGAAGAGGTTACCCTACGCCGTAGCGATGCGCCCCAAATAATTGGTTCCTCCGCTCCTGAACATCAGGATTAGGCATGTGTTACTCGTTTTGTGGGTAACTAAATCATCTTTTTAACATTGTCAATCAACTTTTTGGGCATATTTTCATATAACCGATTTCTAAAAAATCATCTGGCCTGTAATATTTTGCCTCTTAGCATATTGAAGAGGCTTATCTGAGGATAAGCTCTAAAAAAACGACTAAACCCATGAATGACGCAATAATCAAAAATCTCTTCTCAATAGATTTGTCCATTTTTATCACACGCTCTTTATCCGAAAAAACAAATCATTTTTTGCGTGACGATATCCGAAAGCAGCCGTAAATCCATGGCCCGCACATCATAGACATGAACCACTTTGGCAAAACGCGTGTCATCCGGCATCAGATCGGTTAGAATATTGGATTGTTTTTTCAACCAGGCCGTATTAAAAGTCACGTCCTTGTTGTCCGGATAGATGGCCATGTAAAAAATGTCCATTTCCACCATATCCTGGAAAAAATGTGTGCCGAAAGACAAATCGGGAATCAGCGAGCCGTCATGGTAGGCAATTTCACCGATGGCCGTGATATTGTTGATTTCAGAGAAAGTAACCGGCACACCCATCGCCGGTGTCGTGGTACCCCATCTGCCGGGACCGAGCAGAATCGTGGGCATCACTTCCCTTTTCCCGATTTGCTTGTTAAGTTTTCCTACAAGTCTGGCGACTTCATGTTTTTCAGAAAGATTTAATCCGGCATATCCTTTGGGATCAATATAAATAATTCTCGATATGGCCTGATAGACGCTTCCGCCCATGAAATTTGCGTCTTGTTGAATGAGTATTTTCTGTTTGTTGATTTTTTCCGGAAGTTCCACCCGGCTGTAATGTCCTTTCGTCTGGAAAGGCCGGCATTGCAGAAGATTGATTTTGGGCTTGCCCTGGGTATTAAAGTTGGCCGTAAATTCGATATCAACCGGATAGCGGTAAACCTGTTCCAGTTTTTTCAGCATATTGGCCATCGTTTTGGCAAACGGCGTGCTCTCCAGCAGTTCATCAAATGTCAGAATCCAGGCGTCTTTCGCCTCCCGTCCCAGTGATTTCAAGTATTCCGACGCGGCCACATCGCGCGTCGCGATCATATCCAGATGAGGTTCTACCGAGTAATTCAACAAATCGGACGCGGGAAGAGATTGAAAATGGTTGTCTTTCAGATTCAAAACATCCACTTCGTTCTGCGAGAACCGCTTAATATCCTCCTGTTTAGCATGGGGCTTGATAAGCGGTGCGTCCAGCGCGACGATGCGCGGGTAATCATTTTCGACACGATTGACCGCCCGGGTTCCCAGACCAAAGACGATGCGCAGCATGCCGGCTTTCGGGTCCATGCCTTTCTGCCAGACGAAAGTGTTGTAGGAAATGCCGACGCCGGCGAGATCCGGGAAGAAATAAGTGTCGCGATGCGAACCGGACACCCGTTGTACAAGGAGAGCCATCTGTTCATCCTGCTGGGCCATTCCGCGGTGCAAGCGATACGTCAGAGCGTCTTCGTTCATCGCCGAGGCAAAAATTTTCCTTACCGCGTCTTCAAAGTTTTTATATCGGGTTTCCGGCGTGCCCTGATTGGGGCAGAAATAGCTTTCATATTTTCCGGCAAAGGCATTACCGAAGGCGTCTTCCAAAAGTGAACTGGAACGGACAATAATCGGCGACTGTCCGAAATATTCCAGCATGAAGAGAAACTGTTCCTTGACTTCATCAGGGAAAACGCCGTGCAGCATTTTCTCCTTTAGTTCTTTGGCAACTTTAAAATATCCTTCATCGGTTTTTTGCTCCATTAGCAGCTTCCACCAGCCGTTCTGCACCATATAGGAATAAAAAATATCCGACCCGATATAAAAGGAATCGTGCAGTTCCAGTTCCGCGTCCCAGTCAAAGGTCGGGTCTTTGCGCAAAATGTTGCGTGCCAGCAGCATACCGACGGATTTGCCGCCGATGAAGCCCGTGCCGATCAACCGTTTTTTAATTTCCACGAGATCTTCCAGTGTAAAATATTCCTTAACCAGGGATAGCATTCTTTTTTCACGTCCGATCATCACGCGTGAAAGCGTTTCCACCATATCCTGTTTTTCCTGTATGGCATCCGGGTCTTCCAGAAGCGTGTTGGCTTTCAGAAAGATACGGTCCCAGTAATCGAGGTTGCGCTCGCTGCTGGTGGCATTTTTATCCGTAAGATAAGACAGAATGCTGGCGGCATCGGCGCTGTTCAGTATCGGAACAAATTTGTTTCCTTCCATAATGTGTGGCAGAAACATCGTCGGGGTATAGCGTTTCCAGGCTTTGAGCGGATGAACGCAGATTTTACCTTTGTTATTGTAGACGTCCAGCAAAACTTGTGTCGTCTCGCGAATTCGTGCGATGGTCTTGAATGAATGGCGGCTGCGAAAAATCGCAAAATAAGCCACCGTATTTAATTCGAACAAATAGGGGCAGGTGATGACGAAGAAATTGCCGATCATCAAATCCGTTGCCCAGGCCATCAGCAGATCGGAAAGACAGTCAAAAACATAAAAAACATCCAGTCCCTCATCCCGGACAATGTTGTGTACCTGCGTGGAAAAAGATTCAAACCCTTTGTTGGCATTAAGTTTATAAACTTTAATCTTTTTATTGGGTTCGAGAATAGGCGGATGACTGGCAAATCTCATATAGACTAAACGACGATTTTGAGCCAGGGCCGTTTTGACGTAAGGATCGACAAATCTTTTGTAATCCGCAATTTCGTCCACCTGCAGAACGACATTGTCTCCCATTTGCAGAAAATTTAATATTTCATCCAAACCGTCTATTCCTGTACTGACCTGCGCATATGGTGCCATAATCATTTATCCTCTTCTGTTTTGTTGTGATACAAATTTGTGCTCTCCAACCGGATAATTATTCATTACAACCGGTGAAGACATCTTCCTCATATTTAAAAATTACAAGCTTTACCAATACTTTACAGTAGAAACTCAATATTTAACAACCTCTATCTGCTTTTTTGTCTGATGTTCGAAAAAGCTTTTCTGCCATTATTTAATCAATTTTTGTGCCATAAAAATTCAAAAGACTGTTTTTGTACCATCATGGTTCTCTTTTGTATCTCATTCATTTCAACAAATTTGTACTATTTTAGGAGTGAAGGCCAGATGCATCATGTCTCTTCAGCCAGGGTATTAAAGCACATAATTCAGATCTAATTTTTAAAATGATACAATAATGTTTGCTTTTCATAATGGTAACTTTCGTTTATTTATTAGTTATTACAATAGTTTGTAAATAATATCCCTGTTTGGCATACTCATTGCCCTTAGTAAAAGCGCAACAATTTTACGAGGAGGTGTTGTTTATGATGAATTCGGGAGATACAGCATGGGTCTTGATGGCCAGCGCGCTGGTTTTACTAATGACCATTCCGGGATTGGCCTTTTTCTATGGAGGATTGGTTCGCCGCAAGAACGTCCTCTCAATTTTAATGCAATGTTTTATCATTGTCTGTGTTGTCAGTCTGCAGTGGATGCTGTTCGGTTATTCTCTGGCCTTTGGTCCGGACTTTCACGGCATCATCGGCAAACTGGACTGGCTGGGACTGGCGGGAGTCGGCTCTTTACCGAATCCGGATTATTCCAAGGGCATTCCACATTACGCCTTTATGATTTTCCAGGCCATGTTCGCTATTATTACACCGGCACTGATTATCGGCGCTTACGCGGAACGGGTTAAATTTTCCGCCTTTCTGGTTTTCACCCTGCTTTGGACGACTTTTGTTTATGATCCGCTGGCGCACTGGGTCTGGGGTGTCGGAGGATGGATGCGCAATCTGGGCGCCCTGGATTTTGCCGGCGGAATTGTCGTGCATGTCAGTTCGGGAATTTCGGCTCTGGTGCTGGCGTTGCTGCTGGGGAAAAGAATCGGCTACAATCACAGACCCATTCGGCCGCATAATCTGCCTTTTACCGTTCTGGGCGCGGCGCTTTTGTGGTTCGGCTGGTTCGGCTTCAACGCGGGCAGCGCGCTGGCAGCCGATGGTTTGGCCGCCAATGCTTTTGTGACCACACATATCGCCACGGCCGCCGCCGGTCTGACCTGGGCTTTGGTGGAATGGTGGCACAACGGTACCCCGACCATTCTGGGCGCTGCAACCGGGGCCGTGGCCGGACTGGTTGCCGTCACGCCCGCCTGCGGTTTTGTCAATCCGATGAACGCTATGTTTATCGGCATGATCGTCGCGGCAATCTGCTACATCGCCGTAGCGATTATCAAAGGCAAACTCGGATATGACGATTCGCTGGATGCTTTCGGCGTGCACGGTGTTGGGGGAGCGGTTGGAACAATCGCCACAGGATTTTTCGCCGAAAAAGCCGTCAACGCCGCCGGAGCCGATGGTCTGCTCTTTGGCAATGTCCATCAGTTAGGCGTTCAAGCTCTGTCGCTGATCGTCACCGTTGCCTTTGCCGCGATCATGACCTTTATCATCTTCAAGGTCGTGGACGTGTTCATTGGCATGCGTGTGGAAGAGAATAATGAAATCGTCGGTCTGGATTTAACGCAACAAAGCGAAGCCGCTTACACGGTCATTGAATAGGAGGAATAGATCATGAAACTCGTAATTGCCATTATTCAACCGCACAAACTGGAAGCGGTGAAAAGAGAACTGGAGGCCGTGGACGTCAATCTGATGACGGTCACCAACGTTTTGGGACAGGGACGGCAAAAGGGCGTCACCGAAATTTACCGCGGCGCCAAAGAGGCCGGCGGTCTGCTCAACAAGGTCCGGCTGGACATAGCCGTCAATGAAGATTTCGTGGAACCGACGATTAAAGCGATTACCAAAGGAGCGCACACGGGCTCCGTCGGTGACGGAAAAATATTTGTCGTGGAACTCGCGGAATGTATCCGCATCAGCAGTGATGAACGCGGTGGCTTAGCCATCGGTTGAGGCAGCCTCCATGAGCATACGCATGCATAAAGCCAAAACAAACGCCCTGGCCCGTTGTGTTTCCGAATGCGAAAAAGCGGTGATCATGCACGTTCTGCTCAAGACAAAAGGCGATCAATCGGAAGCGGCTTCACTTTTGGGAATAAAGGAAAGTTTTCTAGCGGATAAAATTCATCAATATGAAATTGATTGTGCCCGATTCGAATTAAAATAATTGTAAAGGAGAATGAAAAAGATGAAAGACAATTTAAAAACAGGAATAATTATGGTTTTGCTGACTCTGATCCTGTCATTGCTGCCCGTGATGAGTTGGGCGGATGAAGAAATAGTTCCTGCCAATCCGAAACAGGGAGATAACGCATCAACAGAAGTCAAACCGATAGAGCAAGATCAGCCGGAAGATAAAGTGACCGGCGAGGTTGCGGCGAGTGTTTTAAGCGCCTACATCTGGCGCGGGCAGGAGCTGACCCGTCACAGCGTGGTCATTCAACCCTCCATCACCGCCGGCTACAAGGGCTTTACCGCCAACGTCTGGGGAAATCTTGATACAAAACCGTACTCTGCTCTCGATGCGGATTACTCATCCAACTTCACCGAGACGGATGTTACCCTGTCCTATTTGCACAAATTCGGGATTTTGCAGGCCGGCATCGGCTACATTTATTACGGCCTGGCGGGCGCCGTCCAGGGTGCCGCCGATCTGC
>CAYZRT010000101.1:0-10565 GCA_964480875.1 uncultured Smithella sp.
TCTTTATAATCTTTGCAAAAGCTATTTGGGCAACAGGCCGTTTTTGACTCGACCGCATGCTTCCATCTATTTTCATTTCAATAAATTAGGATGGGGAACAATCCGATGTAGAGCTCGTTCGGCGAATGTGCCCTACCTTATGATTCATTGCTGGAGTAATCATCCGGCATACGCCGGACAAGTTGCTGATTGCTCCGAAATATTTCGTTTCAATCGAAAGACGATCGAACCAGCACAAGAAAATAAAATTCATTGCCATAGAATATTTTTTTCTCTTGATAAGGTGCCTTTAATGGGTGATGCATTTTCTCCTGACCCCTTTTCTCTTAATGTGATATTAACGCTATACCCAAAACAATGATACCCGCACCGGCGATATTCATCGTGCTTATTTTTTCGCCAAAGATAAAGTACGATAATGTCACCATGAGAAATATGGATGTTCCGGAAAATATAGGGTAAGCAATGCTCAAATTGATATTTCTTAACGCTCGTGTAAAAAACAAGACATTAATGCCGCCCAGAATCAAACCCAATGCAAATATTATGAGCCAGACAATATTGGTTTCCTTATTAGAAATGCTTTTATAGACGATATAGGAAAGAACATTGAACGCGATCGATAGGAATAAATATACGTGTTTCATGCGTCATCTCCTGTAATTCAAAGAAATTACTTTAACGGGTACCTGCCCGTTATCTGAACAAACACTTCGCCGCTTTTTTCCTTTAAAACAATGAAACTTGTCGGAACGGTTGCGCTCATATCTAAAACTCTTACAAGATTGGAACTCATCCCCAGAGATTCAGGATCATTCAAATGCGTCAAGTTTGTCGCAACCACATCCGTTTCTACATTATAGGCTGGAAAATTTCGAAAAGATTCGGCTTTGAACTCTATTCCATATTCCGATAAATAGGCTAGGTTTTTTATATAGCTTTCTTGCCTCGAATGGTCAATCGACGTTTTTAAACGATAAGCAATCCCGGGGATGGACATCTTGTCTATTTCATCCTTGGTAAATTCGGTAAAACTATCGATATAGGCATTGCCGATATACATGGCATCAATGTCGGAATGTACTTCACGAAGATTGATCGGGGTTCTTATTCTAACCTTATCTGTATTGGGCAGAATGTCTTGATGATATTTTTTTAATAGACATGAGGTCATAATCTGATTATTGGAAATGATATATTTATCATTTTCCAGTTTGGCTTTGTCTTTGACTTTCCTGAAAAATTCATCTGTAAAATATTCCCGGGTCGTGTATTTTTGTATGCTGAGTCCACGTTGAATCCTGTTATGAATTTGACTGCTCAGTTCAGACAACGGCGGCAAAAACACTTTATTAACTTGATCGGAACGAACCGGCTTCCCTTTGAATAATCTCTGAGTGGAGGGAAGAGGAAAATCGTTCCCCTCTATTGTGCATTTCCATGCGAAGCAGAAAAGAAGTAATGAGAACGCGTCCCCTACCGCGTGAGAACTGCGAACCCCGACGAATCCTCCCCCGATGATGGGTACGTAGGTAACGGCAAACAAAGGTTCTCCCGGAAGCGTCTTAAACGTAACGATCATTTTATTGATGTCGTTAATATTAATATTATCAAACGTAGCGTTCACTTGCGGCAAATAATTAAATGCAACTCCATCGGTACAATGCAGTAATGCGAATTTATGATCATCAATCATAATCAGACGGCTGGAAAAAAGATTGTAATGTTCAATCGTTTTGAAAAGACTTTCTTTAACGTCTTGACACGTAGACTCTCTATTCCAAAAGAACAAAATTTCCAGAGGGCTTGTGCCGGGATAGTATTCATTATCAAGAATGGATAACGGCAGAATATTCTTGCCATAGTTTTCTTCCAGATATTCAATATGTTCTTTGTTCAATTTCATTGATAAGATTATTCATCCATGGATTATTTTAGTTGAGCATATACTTCATCATGCAGTGGCGTGGGAATTCCCGATTCTTGGCCCGCCTTACAAAGAAAACCAGGCATAATGTCCGTCTCCGATTGCCGGCCTCTTTCTCTGTCCAGTTGCATGGACGTTTTGTTATCATAGGCGACACTGCCAATAAGTTTTATCGCGCCCTCTACGGCATCATCAGGAAGAATGATTTTATGGGCATGTGCAACCGCAATGACTTCTTCCATCATCCTTCTTAATTTTTGCCGGAATTCTCCATCGCCTGTAATTTCGCCATAGGTTTTACCGTAAGCTGAAGCAAGAGACGCGAGGGGACATATCAACATATATTTTCCCCATACCACTTTGGATATTTGATCCGTAAGGACCGCGTTGATTTTTGCCTGCAACAAAATATCAAGAATGTATTGATAACGTCCGGCCGTTTCGTCATCCGTACCGAATGACAATATGCTGGGCCCTTCTTTTTCATGAACAAAACCCGGTTTCTCGATGACGGAAATAATATGAACACAGCCATTCAAAATATTCGCCTGCGGCAATATGGCGCGCAGCCTTTCATGGTTGTTGACACCGTTGAGCAGAGAAATCACAACGGTATTTTTGTGGATGCAGGGACTGAATTGTTGCGCAGCGCTTTTCAGGGAATAACTTTTGGTGCAGAAAAAAACCAAATCGAAAACGCCGGCCTTTGTAGGATCCTCTGTAACAATCTGAGGACGAATAATATAATTCCCCTCGCGCGTTTTTAAGTGTAATCCATTATCCTGAATGGCTTTAAGATGCTCCCCGCGCGCGATAAAAATAATTTCATGTTGATCCGACTTTCCATATTCAATGGCCAGTTTACCGCCATAATAACCGCCAATCCCTCCAACGCCAACGACAGCAATTCTCATCATCTAATCCTTAGATTTTTTCCATGCATCAAAAATAAAGAATGATTATTTAAAAATTAACTTTATTGATAAAAATTTTTTTCATAAAAAGGTATTTTCTTTGAAATGTCAACGAAAATTGCAGATTGTGATCTCTGTATAAAAATGAAGGGGATATATGAAGATATGATTAGTTTCTGAAACCACAGCCATTGTTTTTACACCATCATTTAGGATAATGAGTCGTAGCTATTTTAACTCTCCATTCCTGATGGTCACGCTTATCAACGTGTAATCATTCTCTGCTCTCACAAAATTAAAAATATCTTGATGAATTTTTCGAAAGTGGAAAGATTGTGAACAGTAATCAATGGACGCGCGTCCCTTTCAATATAAGTTGACGCGTGACTGGCAAGGCGAAATCCTTCTGTACTTTAATTAAGTGTTATGTCCCTCGAATTCACTGAACTCCCTGAACTCAAGACTCAAAAACTATTTTCTGTTGGGATTGGCAGGGACGGAGCAGGATTTTTAAAACTTATATTTCAAGACCTGACCCTATCTTCCCTTGTTTGTCAAGGGCAAATATTTGATTCTAATAATGTCCCTTTTCTGTCATTGCCCAACTCGCAGACTGGCGAATGCCTGTTGATTGGGCAATCCAGTTTTTTTCATTAATTAAGTGTTGTGTCCCCCGAATTCCTCATCTCAAGGGAAATCTCCGTTTTCCTCTTGACATTTCTTATCATGGATGTCCCTGGATTTAGACGGGTGAAAAAGCAAAGTGTTACAAACAAGTTTTTTATGAACATATAAATCTCCTGTTTTGAGATTTATCGATGGAGTCTACTTGTAACCCTTTAAATAATTCCGGTCCAAGACGTAATTAAAATAGGGCGCTGACCCTAATTACCCTAATTACTTTTGTGATTATTCAAAACTTTCATTACGGAATATTTCGCGCTCTTTTTCCCATTTGCTTTCAGAGTCTATTTCTTGTTGGAATTGCCTTTCTTCTTTATAAGCCCATCCTGACACTGAATTGTTTTCGTGATTTTTTAAATCCGATAGCAAGCGTAACTTCTTTTGCATTATCGCAGCGCGTGATCCACTCCATGACATTGGCCTAAATTTAGATTTAAACTCATTTAGCACTACGACAGGATCTGGTGAATTATTAATCAATCTTAATGACAAAGGCGTCCATTCAAGCACACCTTTTTTTTCACTATTTCGGAAAGGCACAATAACAGATGCCACATTTGCATATCTAACTTTAGGATTAGCTTCACACCAGTCAATGATCAAGTCTTCAGAAATTTTAAGCATTGGATCATGTCTAGATTTAATGTCACTTGAAAAAAATCTTTTAATCTGTTGCCTAGGTTCGACATTATCACCTAAAAAACCATCAAGGAAGGCTAATGGCTGTTTTTCAGCCAACGATTCTAAAACATATGGATAATCCGTGGCGTAAATATCATGATTAGAAAAAGCTTGAGATAATTTAATACAAAGTGTCTTAGTATTTTCTCTAGCTGAATCATTCACAAAACAAGCCTTGATGATCTCCGATAATCTATAATCTATAGTGTCTGGCCGTCTATCGTTACGTGAAAAGTTTATTTTCAAAAGCAATTCTTGTCCGAGAGAAATAATTATATCACTTAACGGCTGATTTTTATTTGAATGTCCATAAAGCCGCATCCCTAAAATTTCAATTACCACAAAGAGACCATCAGGTTTGGTTAATATTAGCCTTAATAAATCACATAAATCTTTATCGTTTATGCTTTCATGAACTCTTCCATAGGCTAAATTCGCATATTGCCATATTGGTGCTTTCCCATGCTCAAGGGCTTTTTTGATCCTTTCCACCCCTTGAGTATTTATATTAACACTCGTTTGAAGTATCGGGAATAAACTAGACATAATAGAATCGGTAACAGCTTCATCAAGTATTTTTTCAGAGATATCAGGGTTAATTAACGATAACGTATTAAGAAAACCTCTTAGGGCTTGGTAATTATGCCGCGATTTCTCTAGCGCTGATAATTGCATACGAAAATCTTGCCACATTTTTATTGGATCAGTGCAACCGTCTGCTAGTCCTTGACCGAAACTATATAATCTAGCGCCATCAGCACTTAAAATATCATCCAATAATTCTTTGAAAATATCTCTATGTACGGCCACGTCTCGACCGATAGATCGAGTTATGTTTTCTGCGCGCAAATAGCTTTCACTTACTTTTTCGCTTTCATCTTCTATTGCATCTGTCAAATCAAGTGCACTGGTGTGGCTCGATAATGCATATAATCTTGCACGTTCGATCAGGCTAGTTGGATTCATTAATCTTTCAAGCGCGTGTAAACGTGCACAAAGCTCAGGCTTCATATCTTTGCCATGGAACCTTATAGTAGTTTTAACGGCCAGCCAACCATTTCTCCATGTTCCATGGACCATAATTTTCTTCGCGGCCATTTCGAGCTCGTCAAACATTACAGCATTTATCCATAAGCCTCTGAATTTCTCTGCCAAAAGCTCCTTTGCTTTAGATGCCAATGGTTGTGCAGAAGAAGATAAAACAACAGTATAATCAATAAATATTTTGAACCATTGATGGTATTCTTCTACAGTTTTTGGATAAAAGCCATAGTCTCTTGATCTGGCACCAAATTCAAAACCGTGAATTGAACTAAAATGCCATGTTTCCAATGCTGATTCTAGTAAAGACATTCCAAGATATTGCTCAACGTCATCATTTGAAGTCATCAGCTTTTGAATGACTCTCAACTTTTGTTCGGGTGAGGCGTGCGTTCCCGAAAAATGGATATAGAAGAGCGATCTAAGCACATCTCTTATTGAGTTATTATTTTCTTCGCGTTTTTCAGAGAGAGCAAAGCGACACAGCAAATCAACTGAACGGTCGAATAGTTCCTTGTCGTAAGCTAAAGATCGAAGCAAACGAGTATACTTAATATAGTGAGGGTTTGAACGAGAGACAAATTCTTGCCCACCTTTCATAGCTGCCCGCTCAATTGATGAAAGTGTTGCTTCAGGTTTTATAGGTGCAATGTTTATAAACAAATCTATGCCAAGATTGTTCAAATTACTGACATCACCTAAAAGACCATTTCCAGAAAGCCATCCATCGGCAATCCTTTGTGCTGTTTCACATTCATGTAGATAGCTTAATCGCCGTGAAAATGACTTTAAAAGTCGCTCGGACCCACCATTTACAAACACATTAAGGGTTTGATTAAGGGGAATGTTTTCCAATGCTCTTTGTGCGAGTCTATTTGCTATTGCGTGTGGTAAAACTGCTCGCCACTTATCTCTTTGTTGGACTAAATCTCGCCTTTTTAATTCAGCCACATCTGCATAAAGTTCTAAAATCGTTTTATTTGCTAAAGAAGCAAGGAGATTCATCTCTAAATTCGATTCATTATCCGTTCGGCAGTCAAAAGAATATACTAAAGAACAAACTTCTGCTGATTTTAATAGGGAATTGCTCGGTTCATTTCTTTGATGAAATAATCTTTTGAAAAGATCTTCATCTTTTAGGTTGGAAAGGTTCTCTCCTTTCTTCATAGTATGCGCCAATGCTATAGCAATCCGCGCATTTCCCCCGGAAAAATCAGCAATAGTTTGAGAATCCACCTGACTAATGTAGTTGAAACGTGCTTGAATCATTTTATCAATCAGGTTGATAGATGCAGGCTCTAATCGAAACACCTCAGTCTCTTCTGGCTGATCTTCTCCAACATCATACTCTACAGTTATCAGACTTAATAAGCTCCCTGATGCAGAACATACAGAGGTTAAACGGCGATGCAAATCTGGTGGGCAATTATCAATAATAAGAATCGCTGGCTGTTGAAGAGAAATAATACGTTCAACGAAATTTCGTGGATCAGGACAAGGACCATCCGCAATATCTGCATAGAAAACTTGGGATTTATTCAGGGCATTAACACCAACGCGCTCATCAAATAAGGCTTGAACCAATCTTGTTTTTCCTACACCGGATAAACCGGTTAAACGCACCGATGACGCAGGACGGCGCAATATTGTGCGAAGATGATTTATTCCATCAACTGCGGACATACCTCTAGAGGTGAGATCAGTTCCATTATGTAGACGAACATCTTCATCTAATAGATATTCTTCTTCGATTCCACCAGGTGCATGTGCCCAATTGTCATATGATTGCCAACCTTGCATAGGTTTACCTATCTTTTCTCTAACCCATATAATAAGAGATTGATGACAGCGAACCCATCCTGCAATTCGCGCCCTATCGTAGAAGTCAACTTTGATATTTTGAGCATTAGCGAGATCAGATAGTGCTTCTTGCATCGCTTCTTTTCTATCTATTAAAGCAGAGTCAGCAGTTGAACCGTGGCTACTCACGATAATGTAGGCCCCATTGGCATTGGCCAAATTTATAATAGCCTGCTTAAGATTGCCATCGGGTTTCATTTCATTGATTATTGCAGAGCGAGGCATGTCAGGTTTTTTAACTTGAAAACCAGTTTGAGCTCTCGGAATAAAACTGTCAGGATGCGGCGCACTTGCCAGTTCAACCCGAACATCAATGCCGCCGTCTTTAGCATCTTGATGACCGCCCCATGTTACGCCGGCGGTTGGCAATCCATAGCTGCGGAGTTCAGCTTCACAAAGCATACCTATTAAGGCTCTTAAATCACTATCGCTAAGTTCGCTAATATCATTACCTGTAATTTCGAGCATGATTATCCCTATTTTTTAATTATAAGCTTATAGTTGGGGTTATGTATTGAAATACAAGCTTTCAGCTTCAAATCAACATTGCAAATTTATTTTTAGTGAAACATGCAGAACCAAAGGCGCCATCGGCGCCCTCCGCATATCGCGGGATGAAGTTTTTTAATCCCTGCTTTGCGGGATAATTCAACTAGCCAATTACGATGCACTTCGTTTTCGTAATTGGAGTTTCATTAACGCCTTTTTCAGAAAATTTGCAAGAATTTTTTTAAAATACCGTTCTAAGTTCAAAGTTCAATGTTCTAGGTTTAAAAAAGACTGTCCCGCGGCACTTTGTGCCTGGGATAATTCGACTTGCATTTCATGCTTCATCCCGACAAGTCGGGATTCGTTTTCAATGAGTCTCATTAAAGGCTGAAGAAAACAAAGAACGTTTAAAATTCTACGTAAACAGGGTTTCAAAATTTCGGGGATTTAAAATTATAATGTTCTTAAATTTCTTCAGCATCAACAGATCTTCATCGCCGGTGACTATATAATCAGCCTCTGCATCGACGGCACAGGCAATTATCATGTCATCATTCGGATCTCGGCAAATACGCGGGGAAGAACTAACTTTGTGAAGTATCTCCGAAGCGGCTTCCGTAATAATGTTTGTAATTTCGGCAATGTCAGAAGATGAGATTTTGAATTTTTTTGTCATGATGCCTTTAAATTCCCGGAGGATCTCATCAGATAGAATCAAATCGAAGTCATGTTTGCGCGCTCGTATTAAAAGAGCGGAACAAAGACCTTCCGTCAGAAAAGCCGCTATCAGAATATTTGTATCAAATACGACCTTCACGATATGGCCTTGAAAACATCATCATCTGTAACAAAACCGGCTGCCTTGGCTTTATTGTGCAGACGTTTTTTCATGCGACGAAATCTGTTTTCCCATAGAAATTCTGCAAGAGACTCTTTGACGATATCGCTTTTATTCCTTCCCGTTTCTTTGGAAAGAACATCAAGGTCTGTAGCCAGTTTCTTGGGTAAACTGACGGATAAAACACTTCTCATTTTGCACCTCCGAAACTACAATACACTACAACCATGAAATATGCAAGTCGAAGTTAGTGACGGGTGGTTAGTGGCTAGTGAATAGTTGATAGTGAATGGTGAATAGTGAATAGTGAATAGTGGATGGTCAATAAACAAGTTCACAGTTCTATGTTTAAAATAACAGAAAAAATCAAGATGTCTCTCTATGGTTCGACATGACAAGCATTTCTTGACGCCGGCTTTTTCAGGCGTACAGCGGGGGTCTCCTGACGAGCTTCGCTCCAATATGACAAGAATATTATTTTCACCCTCCCTAAATCCCTCCCATCAAGGGAGGGAAAATTTTATACTGGGATACCGGCCTGCGCTGGTATGGCGACGATAAAAAAGATTGCCCAAATCTCGATATATTCAAATTTGACAATGCCCGCTGGAAGATGTAAATTTCATCTAAATGTAATTTCGCGACATTCATCCCCCGCTTACCGCTGGTGAGTGAATCCCGCGACATGCAATCCCCCGGTACCTACCGTGGGATTGCGTCGTAACACGCGGGAGGTCGCGTTATTAAAGGGAGCCTCCGGCTCCTGCTGGAGGGGGCTCCACTGCGAAATTGATCCACTCAAGGAGGTTTTTATGAAAATATCTCAGATTGAGCTTTATCATGTGCAGGTTCCATTAAAACAAACATTTTGGCCTACCTGGATTCCCGGTTATCCTCAAACACATAATGGATTTACTCTGATAAAATTAGTCACCGATGATGGCATCGAAGGCTATTCGGCCGGTTCCGCTCTGGGGCGTGAAAGAGAAGGTTTGGGAGACTTGATTGGCGGATACTTGTTGGGCGCTGATCCAACAGACATAGAAACCTGCCAGAATTTATTGAAGCAGGCTGGTATTTTGGGCTGGAGAAATTTTTGGATTGAACCGGCATTTTGGGACATCATCGGTAAGAGCAAAGGCAAGCCCGTCTATGAACTTTTAGGCGGCCAGGCACGTCCCATTGAGGTTTACTGTTCCACGGGAGAAATGCATGAGCCGGAAAAAAGGGTCGACGAACTTCTGGCGATGAAAGAGCGCGGATTCAAGACGGCAAAGTTGCGGGTGAAAAATAAGGAGCTTAAAGATGATATCCGGCATGTCGAAGTGATAAAAAAAGGTGTCGGCGATGGCCTTGTTTTAGGTGTGGATGCCAATCAGGGATGGCTGGTGACGATTGTCGATAAAATTCCCGCCTGGGATTTGCAACGCGCGACAGAATTTGCGCAAGCCTGTTCCGCAAACAACATCGCCTGGCTGGAAGAACCGCTTGATTCGCGGGATTACGACGGCAATGCCGCCTTGAAGAAAATTTCTAAAGTAAAGATTTCCGGCGCCGAGCTGAACTACGGCTGGGATGAAATCAAAATCATGATGGAAAAGGATTGTTTCCACATCTATCAGCCCGACGCGACATTCGCGGGAGGAATCGCGCAGGTGAAAAAAGTAATTGATGCCTGTCATACGCATAACAGGGAATACTCTCCGCACACATGGACAAATGGAATTGGTTTTTATGTTAACTGGAATATGGTGCTGGCCGACAAAGGCAATATGCTTCCGTTGGAATATCCCCTGGAAGAACCTTCCTGGGTGCCTGAACAAAGAGAGGGAATTATTGATCCTATCCTTCCGGATAAAAACGCGATGCTCGCACCATTTACAAAGCCCGGCCTCGGTTTTGAGATAAATCAAAAGCTGCTGAATAAATACGGAAAAAGATTTTTTAAGCTCACGGAGATGAGGCAGAAAATAAAAGTGATTAGGCAAAAAGGACTCAAGGCGGCATTAGCGTTGAAAAAAAGAAAAGAGTCTCAGTAATGTAAATATCGATTTGTTCGTTTATTAGCGTGGCTTTCTATTCTGCAAACAGGGTTTCATTCGCTCTCAACGAGTCTCACTAAATAGTTGAT
>CAYZRT010000102.1:0-10271 GCA_964480875.1 uncultured Smithella sp.
TTTCTATCGCCAGGAGAAGCTCGATAGCGTCAATGCTGTCGAATTCGTAAGTCTCACGCAAATCAGCATCCATATCCGGATTTTCGATTTCAAATTCCCGCTGAAAGACGTTTTTTACTTCCTGTTCAATTTCCTGACGTGTCATTTTGTCTGATGTAACTTTCTGAATTTAGTTTTGTGACCTTTAGCAAATATCGCCCTGCTTTTCAATGATATTTAGCCCTTATCCCATTTTATCTCTTGAGCAAATCTTTTTTGACCGATGATTTGTCTCACCGCATTGAAAGAACCAAGCAGACATCCCATAACTCCCGGAGCTATAGCGTTTTGTCCCGCCAGGCATAAGCCGGCAATGGGAATATTATTTAATGAAATAACTTTAAGCAACTGACGCGACGAACGCATGACGCCGTAACAGGCGCCTTCAGGTGCGCTTACATAATCCCTGACGGTAAGAGGTGTATAAACATCCAGAATTTTCGCGTCATGCAGATTGCCGAAAATCTCTTCCGCTTTTTTCAGCAAATTTCTGGCGATGCCCATTTTCTTTTCTTCGTAATCTTTGCCCCTTTTGCCGGAAACGGTGTTTTCCCATTGACTCCAGTCACGGTATAAAGATTTTGTGATCAGGGAAAGCAAATTCGAACCGGATGAATTGCCGCATCGTAATTGATAAAAAATCCCGTCATAAACCATGCCGTTTTCATCTCGACGGAGCCGGTAAATATTATGATTGATTTCCGGATGCATCGCGGCATTGACACTGATATTGACGCAAATGACTCCTTCGGTTTCCCTCAATCCACGTATCCGTCGAAGAAAAGATTCGCGCAAAGCATTCTCTTCAAGTAATTGAAGCAATACCTTTGGATGAAGGGCGGCAACAACAGCGTCCGCGTCAAGAACTTCGCCGGATTCTAAAACCACGCCCGTTACCTTGCCGTCAACCAGTAATATTTTTTTAACGCCATTATTCAGAACAAGTTTCCCGCTCAATTCTTCAAAACGACGCACAAAAACTTCAGACATCTTGCTGCCGCTTTCCTTTAGTCTCCATGAAGAAAAAAGATAGCTGGCCAGAACCATATGATGGAAAATGACCGGGCAATCGTTCAGCGGTACGCCGATCAGATTACAGGGAACGGATAAAACGGCTCGTAATGCCGGGGAGACCTTCAGTGAATCAAGCCATTCTCCCATAGGCTGATAATAGTCCATGTTCTGAAACGGATCGCCCTGATTGAGTAAAAAAGAGGGGTCCATCATGCGCCGGGAAATTTCGCACAAATTTATCATGATGACATCCAGAGCAGCCAACTCATGTGGAAAAGCACTTCTTAAATTTTTTTCCAGCGCATCGATGCTTGTGGGCAAGTCGAACGTCAAATCATCAAAAATATAACGATCAATGACTCCTTCTTGTCCCATCGGAGCAAACAATTCGTCCACCGGTATCCCCAACGCCCTGAACATTTTGCCCAAAGGTTCTTCCTGAGCCAGAGCGCCGACATAATGCACACCGACGGGACAATCAAATCCATCACGCCGGTAAGAACGCATCAATCCACCGGGCAAACGATTTTTTTCTATAATCGTTACGCGGAAATTCAACCGTGACAGAATAATGCCTGCGCTCAAGCCTCCAACGCCGGAGCCGATGACAATAATATTTTTCCCTTCTATGGGATTTCGCATTTTCCATTTCCTCAAACTGTTTTGTCTGTATTCATTCGTCTTGTAGAAGTCAATAAAAATTCCAATTGAATGGGTGAAAATGAATAGTTAAAAATGTATTGACACAAAAAAAGGTTCTTTCTATACTCTACATATCCCCAACAATACCTAATCATTAGAAAATGCCGTGGGAGTATATCTTACATGAACAAGACAAAGATCATTGCGTTTGCGGTCATCACTCTTCCTGTCATCATCACGGCCCTGATCATTAAAAAAATAATCTGAAAGAGATCTTAACTAATGGAAAAAGTCGGTAATTATATTCTGGAGGAAAAAATTCACGAAACCAGAAATTCCAGTGTCTATCGGGGTCATAAGGAAAATGGTTCCGAATCTTTAATTATCAAGCTTTTAAGGACAGTAAATGCAACTCCTTCGGAAATTGCCCAATTCCGGCAGGAATATGAACTGATTAAAAATCTCGATATTAAAAACGTTATCAAAACCATCAACGTCATCAATTATAAAGGGGGCTTTGCCCTTGCCCTGGAGGATTTTCAAGGAATTCCGATTAATCATTATTTCAGTAAGGATAAGAAATTTAATCTGAGAACATTTTTGACGACTTCGGCTGATATTGCGGCAGCGCTGGGAAATCTTCATGCCCGGGGCATCATTCACGGAAATATTAAACCCAAAAGCATCCTGATTCATCCGAATACTGAAGAATTGAAAATCACGGATTTTGGAATATCGGCGCTCCTGACTCATGAAAATGATGAGGTTTACAATCCGGCTTTCATCCAGAACACATTGATATACATGTCGCCCGAGCAAACCGGCCGGATGAACAGGTCTGTCGATTACCGTACAGATCTGTATTCACTGGGCATCTCCCTTTATGAAATACTGACAGGCCTTTTGCCTTTTAAATCCCAAGATCCCATGGAACTCATCCATGCACATATTGCCATGATGCCCAAGGTTCCGGGCAATCTCAATTCCGACATTCCTGCGATTATCTCGGACATCATCATGAGACTGCTAGCCAAGAATCCCGAGACCAGATACCAGAACGGCTTCGGTCTGGAAGCCGACTTCAAACAATGTTTAAAACAATTAGATGAGAAAAAAAAGATAGCATCTTTTGAACTGGGGAAACATGACATATCCAACAAGTTCATCATCCCGCAAAAGCTATTCGGCAGGGAAAAAGAAGTAGAGAAATTAATATCCAGTTTCGAAGACGTCGCCAATAGCGAGCAAGGTGTTTCTGTTATGGTCGTTGCAGGCGCACCCGGCATTGGCAAGTCGGCCATGATTAATGAAATTCATAAACCCATTGTGGCCAAGCGGGGATATTTTATTTCCGGAAAATATGAACAGTTCCGAAGGGAAAAACCTTACAGCGCTGTGATTCAGGCATTTCAAATACTCGTAAAACAAATATTGTCTGAAAGTGGAGCGAGAATCAGCGTCTGGAAAGATAATCTTTTAAAAGCGCTGGGAGACAGCGGTAAAATCATTACCGACGTCATTCCGGAAGTTGAACTGATTATCGGCAAACAGACGGATCTGCCCGTGCTGGGCCCCGAGGAATCCAAAAACAGATTTAATTTTGTCTTTGAAAAATTCATGAGGGTCTTTCCGCAAAAGGAACATCCGGTTACGCTGTTTCTTGACGATCTGCAGTGGGCGGACATGGCCAGTCTGCAGCTCATGAAAAATATCATGCTCAGCGATATTCATCACCTCTTCATTATATTTTCATACCGGGATAACGAGGTGGATGACGCTCATCCCTTTAATGAACTTCTCAACGACGTTGAAAAACATAACATCCGTATCGCCAAAATCACGCTTGGTCCTTTGAAAGAAAAAGAGGTGACGGAATTAATCGTTAACTTTTTACGGTGTTCAGAAGAAAGGGGATTCGGACTTGCCGGGCTTGTGCAGGAAAAAGCCGGCGGCAATCCTTTCTTTGTCAATCAGTTTCTACATACACTTTATAATGAAAAGATGATTGTTCATAAAGGAGCACAGGGCTGGCAGTGGGATGTGGGGAACATCAGCCGGATGAAAGTGGCGGACAATCTCATTCAAATGATGGCGGGCAAGATTGAAAAACTATCCGCAAATACTCAGGATGTTTTAAAGATCTGCGCCTGTATCGGCAACCGGTTCGATCTGGAAACTCTAGCGTCCGTCAGGGACACCTCCGTTGATTCTGCTCTCGGGGATCTTACGGAAGCAATCCGGGAAGGAATGGTGAGCCGCGTCGGAGATTTCTATGTCTTTCATCATGACCGGATTCACGAAGCGGCTTATTCGCTGGTTAGCGAGTCCGATAAATCAGCATTGCACTACCGTATAGGAAAGCTCGCGCTGGACAAGACCGATGAAAAAAATCTGCCGGGTAAATTGTTCTATATCGTTGATCAGCTTAACCTCGGGGCTAAAATGAGCAAAGACAGCGCAGGACGGGAATGGCTGGTCCGACTTAATCTTGAAGCGGGAAAGAAGGCAAAGGCTTCGGCAGCTTACACGCCGGCATTCAATTATCTGAAAAGCGGGATTAATCTTTTGGAAGAAAATCCGTGGACGAATCAGTATGATCTCACTCTCGAACTGTATACAGAATCCACAGAAGCCGCATACCTGATGGGTGATTTCGATCAGATGAACGAACTGGCCGAAATCACGCTTAGATACGCGAGAACAACGCTGGAAAAGGTGAAGATATTTACTTCGCGGATTTATGCCTGTATCGCGCGAGAAGATTACCAGGGCGCCATTGATATGGCATTGCCTGCCGTCAGGCTTCTCGGAGTCCGGATACCCGATAAACCGAATAAGATTCACGTCGGTATTGAATTAATGAAGCTGAAAATCAGGCTTCTGGGGAAAAAACCGGAAAGTCTGCTGGATTTTCCGCAATCAAACGATCTTGAAATGATTGCCCTTGGAAAACTTCTGGCGAGTATGGGACATGCCGCGTTTTATACGGACCCCAATCTGCTTGCCTTTATAGTATTAAAGGCATTCGGGCTGATGTTCAAATACAACCACCTGGTTCCTGAAAATGCTTTTGCGTTTGCCGGTTTTGGAATAGTGCTGGCGGCCGGACTCTTTGACTTTAAGGGAGCTATAAAATTTGGAAAGATGGGATTGAAGCTCGTGGGAAAACTTGGCGCCAGGGATCAGGAAGCAAAAACGATCTTTGTCTATAACGCTCTGGTGAGGCATTGGAAATATCCCATGAAGGAAAGCATTGAGCCGATGCTGGAGGGATACAGAATCGGGTTGGAAACCGGCGATTTGGGATTTGCCACATTCAATCTCTTTTTTACGGAAGTGCACTATATCTTTACCGGCATGGAGCTGGCCGAACTCGAGAAATACATGGAAAGAAATAACAAAGGAATAGCCGGACTGAAGCAGGGACACACGCTGACCCTGCAATCGCTGACCTGGCAGGCCGTCCTGAATTTGCTGGGACGTTGTGACAATCCCGTGGAATTAACCGGCAAGGCGACGGACGGAGAAAGCCTTCTGCCTTCATGGGAGCAGGCCGGAAACCGGGCCGCTCTTTCCGTCTATTGGTTTGTAAAATTAATCATGTGCTCTGTATTCAGCGAATATAAGCTGGCCCTCAAGGCCTCTGATGAATTCAGAAAATATATGGATGCCCAGCAGGGAGTGCTGATTAACAAATATGCCGTTGCGCTGGATTCAGTAGCCAGACTGATGACGTATAAAGAGGCATCTTTCTTTAACAAAATAAAACATCGCGTGCTGATCGGAATCGACCAGCTCAAGATGTGGGCATGGGCACGCAGCGCCCCCATGAATTGTTCCTACCTGTATAATTTAATGCGGGCTTTATACATTTGGATTATTCATGAAAATCTGGATAAAGCGGAAATTTTTTTTGAGTTGGCCATCAGGCAATGTCGGGAATATGAAAACTTTGTCGTGGAGGGAATTGCCTCCGAGATTATTGCGGGGATATACCGTTCGATCGGGGATGAGAAAAAAGCAAAACAATACATGGCCGAAACCCACGCCTGTTATTCCAAATGGGGCGCAACAGGCCTGCTGAACAAGATAACGAAAATGTATCCGGATTTGATGCCCTCGGAATCAAGTCTTTCCCTGGAAGAGGAGGCAACAACCTCCACAAAAATAAAAGGTGATATGTCGGTAGCCCTCGACCTTTCCACGGTGATGCAGGTTTCCCAGGTTATCTCCAGTGAAATCATGCTGGAGCGGCTTCTGCAAAAAATCATGCACATGTCCGTCACCAGCGCCGGCGCCCAGCGCGGTTATCTCATGCTGGAATCGGAGGGAAAATTAATCATAGAAGCGAGCGAAGATATTGATAACGATGAAACAAACGTCATGCAATCCATTCCGCTGCAGGAATGCACCGATATTTGTCAGGCCATTGTCAACTACGTCCATCACAGCGGGAAAGACGTCATTCTCGGTAATGCCGCAAAAGAAGGATCCTTTACGGACGATCCATACATCATCGGCAAGCCGTGTAAATCCGTGCTGTGTATTCCCATTATTCACAAAGGTAAAATTTCCGGAATTCTTTATATGGAAAACAATCTGAGCGAAGATGCATTCACTCCCGGGCGTTTGGATATTCTACGCTTCATCTCCGCGCAGGCGGCCATATCCATCGAAAACGCCAAGCTCTTCGAACTGGCCACGACGCTGGAAAATATCGAAGACGGGTATTGGGAAATCGACCTTGCCGGAAACTACACATTTTTCAACAACGCCGTCTGTCAGATCCATGGTTACGCCAAAGAGGAACTGATGGGGATGAACAATCGGCAATATACTGATCCGGGGACCGCCAAAAAAGTTTATAAAGCTTTCAATAATGTCTATAAAACGGGAACGCCTCTCAAGGGTTTGAACTGGCAGATTATCCGAAAAGACGGAACAAAAAGATACGTTGAAATATCCATTCTGCTGCAAAAAGACTCATCCGGAAAACCGATAGGCTTCCGGGGAGTCGTCCGTGACATTACCGAGCGAAAACAAATGGAAGAGAAACTTCAACAGACATTGGAAAGCTTGAGCAAAGCCTATGATAGCACCATTAAGGTGATGGTATCAGCAGTAGAGGTTCGGGATCCTTATACGGCGCTTCATCAGGTCCGATCAGCGGATATTGCCAGGGATATTGCCGTGGAGATGGGATTGCCACAGGATAAAATCGACGGTATCCGCATGGCCGGCGCCATTCACGATATTGGAAAATTATCCATACCTCCTGAGATATTGACCAAGCCGGCCAAGCTCACAAGCGTTGAATTCGCTTTGATTAAAGAACACTCCCGCAGTGGATACGAAATATTGAAAAATGTGGAATCCCCCTGGCCGCTCGCGCAAATTGTTCATCAACATCATGAACGGATGGACGGTTCCGGCTACCCGAGAAACCTGAAAGGGGATGAAATTTTACTGGAAGCGCGAATTCTGGCTGTGGCCGATGTCATGTCTTCCATGGTTTCTCACCGTCTCCATCGTCCTTCTTTGGGCATTGAAGCTGCGCTCGAAGAAATTGAGAAAAATAAAGGAACGCTTTATGACAATGCTGTTGCGGACGCCTGCTTGAGATTATTTCGTGAAAAGGGTTATAAGTTCACATAAAGCAAATCTGATTTTATAAAAATGAAGTCTCGTCCTCTTTTACCTGCCAAGTTCAATAAGTTTTTATATAGTTAAACGTTAGAGAAAAACAATTATTGATTTTTTTCTTGACAAAAAGAATAAAAGTAATATTTTAAGCGACAAATCGAATGGTACGTTTCTGATTCTCGCCTGTACGTTTTCTGTCTATATGAGATCCACGGACAAACGCCAATGCGTTTTTGAATGTTGTCGTGGATTGCACTTCATCGCTAAATTATCGTAAAAATTTTAGACAAATTTATTTGGAGGATTTTATGAAACGTATTGTTAGTTATAAACGATTGTTTTTTATATTCTTTTCAATTGTGGCCGTGGGATGTCTTTTGGCCTTATCGGCCGCTGCCGCTCCGCAGGTTGGTCCTGAAGGGATGGCTTTTTATGAGAAGCCATCCTCGATACCGGCCACTCACGGCACACTGATCCGTTACCGCACATCAACATCCGTTCCGCCGGGTGGACCATCATGCTACTCATGGACGATCATGTATTCTTCACAGGATGCCCTGGGACAGCCTAATGTGGTTACTGGTACGGTACTGGTCCCCACAGCTTTTTATTCATGGTTTATTCCGCGTCCCATTATCAGTTACGCGGTCGGCACACACGGCCTTGCCCAGAGCTGGGCGCCTTCGATTCAGCTCGCAAACGGGACCGATTACGAAAACGCCAACATTAATGCGGCACTTAACATGGGCTATGCTGTTCTGATCACCGATAATCCCGGTTATACCAACGGCGATGTGCCTTCCTATATGGTTGGTAAAGCCCAGGGAAAAGCGGTCCTGGACATCGTCACGGCAGCGCTGCAGATCCCTAAAATTTCTCTCAAATCATATGCGAAAGTCGGTGTCTGGGGATACTCCCAGGGCGGACAGTCGGCAGCATGGGCAGGCGAGTTGCAGCCTACCTACGCATCGGGGATTAAACTGGCCGGTGTTGCGGCCGGTGGAGTTCCTGCCGAGTTGTTTGCCGTCGGGGAATACCTGGACGGAAATAATGGGTCATCCTTCCTGCTGGAAACCTGCATCGGGCTGCACAGCCAGTACCCGGATGAAATTCTTCTTTATGATCGGATAAATTCCAGTGGCGCAGAAGCCATTGATAGGGGCCTGTCCATGGGGGTATTCGAGGCACTGTTTGCTTTTATGAATACTCCGCTTTCCAACTTTACCAAATACGGCGAAAACTCCGATGAAATTTTTTCGATACCGGAAATCGCTGCAGTGGTCAACGCGCAGGAACTTGGAAAAACAAAAATCAAGGTGCCCGTTTTCCTGTATCATGGTTCAGGCGATGAATTTATTCCGCTGGAACAGGCGCTGAATCTCAAAGAGAAATACTGCAGCCTGGGCGTCAATACATCCTATATGGTTTATCCCGGCGAGCATATCACTACGCAATTCCAGGCCGCTCCTCAGGTGCTTGACTGGTTGAAAGACCGGTTCAATGGGAAAATTGCGATCAGTACATGCAGAACCTCCGATCCACGCCCGGTATCCACGGCCAATCCTGTTGACGGCGACTTCCTTTTTTCTCTCGACGGGTGGAAACTTGACGGCACGATCAAGCTGAAAACACTGATGACGAAAGTGGTTTTGCCGGATGAATCAACGTTCTCGGCTGAAACGAATATGACGAATAATACGATTACGGGCGATATGTCGATTCCGGAATTCAGTTACTACATCTACGCGTTTGGTTTGATGCCTTTGCAGGTGACGTTGAAGATCGTACCCGCAGGACCGATGACAGGCACAGCCTCCCTGGATAATAACGGGAACCTGCACATCAACGGGCATGTGTTCGCGGATATCTATCTCAAAGAGGCAGGAGAACTGGGTGTCGGGATTCCCTTCTCACTGAAAACCAAGACGCCGGTTGACTTCCCCATCGTCTTTGACGGACCTGTATCGTCACTGGGAGATGGCTCTCTGACATTCACGGGCACCACGACGTTCCCGGACATGGTAGAAAACGGGATTATTATCAATGCCTTGTTTTCAAGTTTGATGTCCGGTCCGGGCCAGGAATTCACTTTCACCGTGACTCCGCCGGCACCGAAAAAATGGTAATATTTTTTATGTAGTATCTACAGCTCCGGTCTTGTCACCTTATGGTGACTTGATCGGAGCTGAATTTTAGCAATTATCGTGTTTTATGATTTTTGAATAAAGACAAAGGAGATTGCTTTAATGTCCCAGATTTACATGAATAAAAAATCGAAAACAAAAATAATGATTGCCATGCTCATCGCCGGTGTTGTAATTATTACCGGCTTTCTGTATAGGCATTACAAAAATACCGAGGAGCCTGCTCCGGCAATGCAATCGTCCGTACTCAACATGCCTGAAAAAGAAGTCATAGATAGCCAGAAAGTTGCGGCCGTGGCGGCTATTCCGGGGAAAACGGTTTCCGGTACGGTGACAGAACGTCCGGATTATGTGTCCGAAATGGAGTGGCAGGTTCTTCAAAACGCTGCCCGGCAAAATCCTAAGGTTAATTTAACCGACCTCGTCAACAAAATGTTGTTTATCAAAAAAAAACAGGCATGGCTTGATGCCGGAAAAAACACAGACCAGCGCAGGCAACTGGCTAGGCAATTGCTGGATATGATTCCGCAGCAGTTGGCCATCGAGGCTATTGATGCAAAAACGGCAACGGAAATGGAGACAGAACTGAAAGATGACTTGGAATAAACGCATTCGTTTATTCTCGGATTCAGCAGATTTGAATCCTTTCATTTCATCAAATACTTTTTACAATTAAGCGAACTTTTTTTCTTTTTTATTTTTTGACCGGCTGGGTGTCAAAGAAAGTTGGCAGCAGAAAATCATCAAAGGTTTTTTCTTCCTGCGGTTCATTGAGCGAATAAATATTTG
>CAYZRT010000103.1:0-10037 GCA_964480875.1 uncultured Smithella sp.
TTTGCCGGATGCGTCGTCGTCATTAGCCACGACCGCTGGTTCCTGGACAGAATCTGCACGCACATTCTGGCGTTCGAAGGCGAAAGCAAGGTGTTGTTTTTCGACGGCAACTATTCCGAATACGAGGAAGACCGAAAAAGAAGACTGGGCGCCGCTGCTTCTCAGCCCCACCGCATCAAATATCGCCAGTTGACCCGCAGATAAATCAAGAAGTTTAAAGGTATTTGATATTTTATAACAAGGCAATCAACGTTTCATTAACACGATCCTGTTAAACATTTTCCTGGAAGAAAACGCCGTTCAATATCTCACGTGGCCAACATTTGCTTGACGAGTAAATCAATTGTTGTTTATAATTTTATCATTAATAAATAACTTCAAAAAAATTAAACAAAAGATCAAAAATATTATTTTGAAAGGAGACAAAATGAATAAAAAACGATTTTCTTTTCTACTGTGTTGCATTTTACTTCTGGCTGGCTGTGCGGAGACTGGAACGATGACAAAAGGGCAAAAAGGCGGTCTTGCAGGAGCGGGAGGTGGAGCGGCGGTCGGAGCAATACTGGGACAGGTCATAACCCATGACACAAAAGGAACTCTTATCGGAGCGGCCATCGGTGCTGCGATAGGCGGGGCTGGCGGATATGGTGTTGGTAAAATGATGGATAATCAGGAAAGAGATATGAGAGACGCTTTGGCAACCTCCGAAGCTGCTGCCGTTACACGGGAAGGAAACCTTTTGGCAGTGACCTTCAGAGGTGATGTCACGTTCGATACAAATTCGACAGAAGTTCGAAAGGGACTTTATTCTGAAATAAACCGCGTCGCCGGCGTTTTGAATCAATATCCCCAAACATTGATCATGGTAGAAGGGCATACAGACAGTGTCGGGTCCGATGCATATAACATGGATCTTTCCAGGCGGCGCGCCAACGCAGTGAAAAATCTGCTGGTTCAGCGCGGCGTAGCTTCCAGCCGCATTGAGGTTGTCGGGTACGGAAAAACCATGCCTGTGGCAACCAACAGTACCGAGGCTGGACGTCAAATGAACAGAAGGGTGGAAATCAAAATTGCACCTCAAGCACAACCCCAGACGCCGTAAGCATTGAAAGCTCCCCGTACGAGATAAGGATGCAAAAATGAAAAAGCAGGGTCAGAAATGACTCTGCTTTTTTTGCAAAATCAATCCGAACAGTATCTTATAAGCCAGCGATGCCTCCGGGAAAATTATCTTGAGGTAATATGGCGCTATTTATCCCCACCGCATTAATTACCGTAAATCAACCTTAAGATATGATTCAATTATTTCAATTGCTTAGCATTTTTTTCTTGACATAATTTTTATAATCAGTATTTTGCAAACGTTATTTTTTATAAATAAGGAGCCGTTTATTGAACAGAAAAACCTTGATCTTGTTAGTAATTTTATTCGTCTTGATCGGATTTTTCCCTGTACATCAATCCCTGATAAATCATTTCACAGGGGCAATGACTCCCTCATCTGGAGAAACGGCTCCCGTACCGGAAGCTAAACCTGTAAAATCCATAAGCGACAAAATCAAAAAAGGCGAAACGCTCTCCTCCATTTTCTCTAAATATGGAATGCACTCAAATGAACTTTTCGAAATAAAAACCGCGCTGGCCAATGTTCATTCTCCGCGGGAAATCCGTCCGGGCAAACCCTATAGTTTTACCCTGGATGATGAGAATTATATCAATTCTTTTACTTACGAAATTGATGACAGCACCATTCTCAAAATAGAACGGGTGGACGGCTGCTTCCAGGCGTGTAAATACAATATCCCCTATGAAACACGCATTTTGACCATCGGCGGCACCATTCAAAATATGCTGGTTTCCGCTTTCGGCTCTGAAAAGGAAGATTATCTTCTTGCCCTGCAAATGGCGGATATATTGGCCTGGGATATTGATTTCAACACCGACATCCGTACGGGAGATTCTTTCAGAATTATTGTTGAAGGGCTGTATGTGGACGGGAAATTCAAAAAATATGGCAGAATTCTGTCCATCGAATTTGTCAATAACAATCAGACCTACAATGCGTATCTTTTCGAACACGACGGTAAAACAGATTATTACAACGCTGAGGGTCAGTCCCTGCGCAAAGCGTTTTTGAAAGCGCCGCTCAGCTTCAGGCGCATCAGTTCTCGTTTCAGCAAGAGCCGTCTTCATCCCATCCTGAAGGTTCGCCGTCCTCATCATGGCATTGATTATGTTGCCGCAACGGGGACGCCTGTCAGCGCGGTTGCTGACGGCACTATAAGTTTTGTCGGTTATAAATCCGGTTACGGTAAAATCATTATCCTTTTCCACCCCAACGGCTACAAGACATATTACGGTCACTTATCCAGATTCAACAAGGGCATTCATAAGGGTAAAAAAGTCGAGCAGGGTGATTTAATCGGTTACGTTGGAGCAACCGGCATGGCGACGGGACCTCATCTGCATTACGAAATAAGACAGAATGAAATTCCGGTTAATCCACTGAGAATTAAAAATGTCGCCGGCAAACCCGTTCCGGCAGGACAAATGGCAGAATTCACAAAGTTGACAAAAGCCATAACCAATATTTTCAACATAGCTCTTTTCTATGACACGAAAAACACACAAAGAAAGAATCATAGCCTGCAACCGGCTTTATTATATGCTTCGTTATCTTCGTCTTCACAGCAGGGTAAATCGTCTAAAAACTAATTTATTTTTTTCTGATTTCATTGGAAATCTTATTCACAGACGGGCGACTTAACGTTTTGATTTTGATTTGCAGAATCTTTTGATTTTCTGAACGCAATACATACCAATATTAAATAAACGATCAAAGCCGACAATGATATCCACGCCCCCACCACAAAAGCTGTGGGTTTATACTCCAGGCGCAAATGGTGTTCACCCGAAGACAAGGGCACGGCCATCAGCGTGTAATTGGCAGGCATGACGGTATATTTTTTCTGAGAACTGGCAGGCAATGACACCGCTTTCCAGCCTTTGCTGAAATTATCCGTTATGAACAGTATGGCCGGGTGTGCGAGCTTTGCTTTAATCGTCAAAGAATTTGCCGAAGAATTCTCAATCGCACAGTCACCAGGGCCTGCGTTCTGAACCGGTTTTATGTTGGGCGATGTCTCAAGGATGACTGTTTGACGGGGATTGAAAGCCGGTTTATCCATTTCTTTAAAGATGTCTTTTGGTTTACTGATAACCTGCCAGCACGGAATAAGATGAATGCGATTCATCACGTCTTTTCCTTCAATGATTGAAAATTCGTTCTTTTTGGGAATAAAAAAATAACGGCACCTGAGCATATTAAATAAACGATGAGCTTTTTCCAAAACCAAATACTGCGTGGAATTATCCGGGTCCATTCCCTGTGTAAATCTTAAAAACCGGTCGTAACGAAGAAGAACTACAGAATCATAACCCCAAATATCACTGGCGCCGCTGGACATGGCACCGTTCGGATTGACCAGATTTAAAATACGGTAATCTCCAGGATGTTCTCTCAGAAATTTCTCCATTTCAGCATTCTTCAAGGTGTCGGCATTAAAAACCTGCTTCGACGCATGGGCAAAAACAAAAATTTCAATAACGCCCAGAATGGCAATAACATAGACAAATACCCGGTGATATTTCACGGCAAAAAACAAAAGAGTCAGGAGCAGGAATACCAACGCTGAACGCAAAAGAGCCTTCATCGCAAAATGACTGGCGGCTTTGATAAAATCGGGATTGGAATATATGTTGGTCGAAAGATATGATTCTTTTGTGCTCACGATATAATTTATCATTTGTTGAATAGGGTTTGGTATATTCGCGCTGTTAATGGAAGCCGATATCCAAAGTACCGCACCCAAAAGCGTCAGGCCTACCATCAAAAGCATCAACGGCATTGTGAAACTTCGGTACTTATTTCGCAGTAAATCATCCAAACCGATAGCGGCCAGCATCACTAGAAATACCGTCAATAAAGAAATAAACTTTGATGCGCCCCTGAAACTATCAAATCCGGGAAGCCAATGATAAAGAATACGAGCCAGCGGCGTATGGGCTCCAAGAGCAAGCACAAAAAGAATGATGACCATCGTTAGAGAAAAATGCCGTTTTTGACGTTCTCCATACAATGCACCATAAATCGCCATGGATATTCCGGTGACCCCGATAAAGATAGACATTTCCCAGAGAAAGAACCGCCCCCAATAGGACATGGTCACCACATCTCCAAAAAAATCCGGAACAAAAAGAGTCATGATGTTTTCGGGAGGCAGGGAAAATCTCGCGGTATATAAATACGATATGGAGCTGCGTACACTTTCCCCAGCGGCATCCAGGCCGCTTAGAACCTGTACGGCGGATAAAAGCAGGCTCCCTGCGCATACGGCCGCAAGACTGACGATGATGCCGAGACGCTGTTTTGCCTTCACCAGGCGAAGCGCCAAATAAATCATGATGACCAGAGCGGTATAATAAACATACTGAGGATGCCCGGCCAAAATAAACATGGTCAATGAAAAAATACCGATCAAAAACCATTTCAGCGAACGCGCATCAAACAACCTGTCGATGCATAAGAAAACAAGAGGAATCCAGGCAACCGTGCATAAATTGGAAAGATGCCCGGCGTAAATGTGAAGAAAATAAGAACCGCTGAACATAAGCATAACGGATGATGAAAGACACGCCAATAGATGCAGGTTGCGATAGGCTGTCCAGAGATACATGAAAAATCCAATCAGCAGAACGTGTAAAGCGATACTGAAATTGACGGCCTTCGCAACAGGTAATATCAGAAATAAAATATTCGGCGGATACAGGATTGCCGATTGAAATCCACCAAAGAAGGGCGCTCCGGAAAAGATGTGGGGATTCCACAATGGAACTGTTCCCTGCCTCAACTGGCTAAAACCAAAATCTCTCCAGTAAAAAAACTGTCTGGCAATATCTGTTCTGTAATTTGAAAGTATTATATTTTCAGAGGAAAACAAAACATCGGCAAACATCGCTAACGTGAATAAAGCCACAATCAACAGGGCTATGTACCAGGGAACTTTTCGATCCGGTGAAAATAATTTCATCATATTTCGCAACTTAAAATAAAATTATTGATTGCTTCAACATTGGCAACTACGCGCCATCTTTTCCCACCGCCCAGCCGGGGCCGGCCCATAAGCCATAGGTGGGGACGATGATGTCGGCAAGCCCTGTCACATTATTATAAAGACTGCGGGCAGCATTCAAAAAAGTCTCAAATACGCCACTTCCCGCGGCAATGGGAAATAATTCTCTGCCTTCGGTGCCGATGGGTAATTCTTCACCTGGATTATTTGGATCTGGCCACATTTCAACTGACATATTTATCGTCCCCTTCAAAATTTATGTTTTTTTAATGAAACGGCAGTTTATTTCCCCTGATGAAAACAGAAAAACCTTTCTCTTGCTTCATTGGTTAATAATGCGTGACGGTTTCTCGGGTATCATTATGAATTTTTCGCCATTCTGCCGTTCCCATTTTTTAATCAGCTCTCTATAATCTTTCATGATTTTTAATGCATAAGCCAAATAAAAACTTTGCTTTCGCTTTCCGTCTCGCAACGTATAAGTATGCATCGTTGCACTACTGGCAGGTATCATAGCTAAAAATTCTCCATCAGGCGAAATAGCTGCGGCATTCACAGAACCACCGCTACCCACAAGTCGGTGATTCCCATCCGCGGAATAAAGATAAAATTTTCCCGATTCAGACTTTTCATAGATCAGCGTGGAACCGTCTTTGCTCAATAGCGGCTTGTGCGGAGAGGTCTTCGGCGGAAAATGATACGGATTCGGGAACAATTCCTTTCCTTTCATGACCACAAGGCCATAAATGCTCTTGCCCTGAGGTATCAGTTCATCCATCTTCTTCTTGAAAGGCGATTCTTTAACAAAGGATGCTTCCTCTCCCTTATAGGAAGACGGCATTTCTCCGTAATAAATAAACCGTTCATCATCGGGAAAGTAGGTCAGATTTCCCATGTAATAGTATTCACAAAAGGTCAGTTGCTCCTGAACGCCCGTTTCCAGATTGACTTCCCAGGCGTCATACTGCGCGGCGGGAGTCTGGCCCTGCTCCCTGATGCGCTTGGCCCGGGCATAGAGTATCTTCTTTCCGTTATGGGAAAAGGTTGGATAGAGTTTGGCGCCGGGGCCGGTGGTAACTTTCTTTAAGTTCTTTCCGTCGGCGTCCATGACGGCGATCTGCATATTGCCCAGATCAAGACCTCCCATAGTTTTTTTTGGTATCACGGAAAAAGTTATTTTCTTGCCGTCATAGGAGTATTTGCCCATCGTCCAGCGTTCGTTCTTAGGAGATCGGTAGGCGGCAAGCTCTCCGGTTTCCAGATTATAAACCTGTATCTGGCAGCCGTCATTTTGACAGCGGTCAAAAACAACCTTCTTCCCGTCATGGGAAAAGCTTAAGTTACTGATGGTATCTTTTTCTTCAAGCATGGCAAAACAGTTGCCCGTTGATGCCGTAAGGATTATGAAAATGAAAATCACAAAGAGTTGACAAACTAAATTATTCATTTTTGCGCTTTTAAATATTCTCATACAATCCCTTCTCCTGTTCTTTATTTTGTCATGGCCGAAATGTTCAGTCGGGCATCAATCAGCATTTTATCCCCGAGTGGTCATATCGGGCCATGGTGCCTTTTGGGTATCAGGTTATCTGGGCAGATCCCTTCATTTGTCATGCCCGAAATGTTCAGTCGGGCATCCATTGCTCTTTAGATCTACCCCAAGCGACACTAGATTCCCGCCAGAAACACGCGGGAATGACAGCCGTGTTGTTATCCCCGAATGGGCTTATCGGGCGATGGTGCCCCTATAGTGACCCCATGGTGCCCTTTAGGGCATTTAGGTTATCTGGGGAGATCCAGTTTTATTTCCAAGCTCAGTCGAATCCTTTGGACTGCTTATCTTTTTTATTGACACCCAAGTCAAAAAGACTTGGCTGAACTAAGGGCGCCAAGCAAAGACTTGAACCCTTTTCTCGTGTTATTATTATTCGCGCTGGTATTTGGTCGCGGGATGTTGTCCCAGACCTTTTTTCTTGACGATATTTAATGCGCCCGGCTCGTTAGAAATAATCCAGTTCTCCAGATCAAATTGAATCTTTTGAACACGGGGCAGTTTCATGAGTTCCCGGATCATACCTTCGATAACGGGAAGACTGAATTCGCCCTGTGACTCTCTGACCAGATTGCCGGACATATAGACTGTTCTATGGATGAAAGAATAATTGATTTTCGTCATGTCGGCGTTGTGGCTGACAAGAATCTGCCTTATTTTTCTGTTAATCTCATATCGGGGCAATTCAGACGACATGGGCACCTTCAGCGATGTTGCAGTTTGTATTGCTAAGGCAGCTTAATTTTTCTTTTTTCCGGATTCGGGTTTTGCCGGTAGAAAATAGCGATGTTACCGATCAGGCCGACAAGTTCGCTTTTGGTTTTACCGGCGATGTCCTGTGATATTTCTTTTTTGGCTTCTTTGAGCTCGCCGAATTTTACCTTGATGAGTTCGTGGTCGTTTAACGCAGCGTCAACCGATCCGATAAGGTGCTCCGTTATCCCTTTAGCGCCGATCATTACGACCGGGTTTAGGTGATGCGCCTGTGCGCGCAGATATTTTTTTTGCGACCCTTTGAGTTTCTCCATAAATTTCCCCTTGCCTTACAAAATCATTATCATAATTAAATCTATTAATAAACATTTATCAAATGAGTCGATGAAGAATCCTCGCGTTTGGGGGCTGTTCAAAAATGTTCAGATGCAAGGCGCACAAAAACCGGACCTCGAAGCGTATAGTGACATACGCTGAGTGGTGCGGTTTGCAGCGCAACACAGCAGGTGAGCGTTTTTCAACAGCCCTATTTTTTAGGCTTTACAAAATACATTTATCTTGATTAAAGTATCGCCCAAAATATTTTTTATGTTATACTGGTGCATCCGATGCATACCGTAGTAAACAGACGGTATCTATAAACTGATAAAAACACTGGATTCCGTGTCGCGCTTCGCTTGCACGGAATGACAAAGGAATAGGAGATTTTTCGTGAGCAAAGCAAATTTACCTCAATACGATTATGATACGATTATCATCGGCGGCGGGCCGGGCGGTTATACCGCGGGAATTTATGCCGCCCGCAGCGGACTCAAAACACTGCTCGTGGAAGGCGCGGCAACGGTCAGCCAGATCACCATTACCGATTTGATTGAAAATTACCCGGGAATTCCCGACGGCATCAACGGTTTCGACCTGATGCAGCTATTCAAGAAACAGGCGCAGAATTTCGGTCTGGAAATCATTGCCAATGATGTTCAATCCGTCAGAAAAGCCGGCAATAATCCGGCGATCTGGGACATTGCTGTGGGCGATAAATCCTACAAAACCCTGAGCATCGTCGTGGCCACAGGAGCACAATGGGATAAACTGGGTGTTCCCGGCGAAGAGGAATTTGCCGGCAGAGGCGTTTCGTATTGCGCAACCTGCGACGGGCCTTTTTATAGGAATAAGGATGTTATCGTCGTTGGCGGAGGCGACACCGCCATTCAGGAAGCGCTCTTTTTGACGCACTTTGCGAAAAAAGTTACTGTGATTCACCGTCGCGATCGACTGCGTGCCGCGGCCATCCTGCAGAAAAGAGCTTTTGCGGAAAAAAAGATCGAATTTGTCTGGAAGGCAAAGCTCGCCGAAGTCGCCGGAACGGAATTTGTCACTGGCGTGAAGGTGGCGGATGTCGAATCAGGGAAAGTCAGCGCCATCGATGCCGAGGGCGTTTTCATCTTTGTGGGCAGGACCCCAAACACGGAACTATTTCGCGATATTGTGAACCTGGATAAAGGCGGATACATTATCACGGATGACAACATGCGCACATCCGCCCCCGGCATATTTGCCGCGGGCGACTGCCGCGCCAAACTATTCCGTCAGGTGGTAACTGCCGCAGGCGACGGAGCCAACGCCATTTACAGCGCGGAGCTTTATGTTGATGAACTCAAAGGCCAAACCTACTAAAAATTATCATAACGACTACGGCATGGTAGTGATAATATGAAATTGCACCCTCCCTCGTTCCCTCCCCTCAAGGGAGGGAGGCAACATGGTGACAAAAAGGAAATGAAATAATCTATGGAATCTTTTATCAATACCTGGCAGCAATTGCCTTCTCATATAAACCCTGCCATTTTCAGCATCGGCTCTTTTCAACTGCGTTACTACAGTCTCATGTATCTGGTGGGTTTTGCTATCGTTTATATCTTGACCATCCATCGGATAAAAAATGAACATTACGAATATACCGCGGAAACACTGCAGGATTACCTGGTCTGGGCAATGATTGCCATGATCATCGGCGCCCGGCTTGGCGAGGTGTTCTTTTATAATTTCAGCTATTTCATGCAAAATCCGTTGGAAATATTTCTGCCCTTCAGCTTCTCCAACGGAATTCACTTTACCGGTATCAGCGGAATGTCTTATCATGGCGGCGCCATCGGGATTATTCTTTTTTCTATATGGTTCTTCCGGAAAAGAAAAATCGATTTCTGGAGATTTGCCGATTTAATTGTTCCCGCCATCCCGCTCGGCTATATGTTCGGACGCATCGGCAATTTTCTCAACGGCGAATTGTGGGGACGCGTGACAACCGTGCCCTGGGGAATGTATTTTCCGCTCGATCCGACACAAAGCCTTCGCCACCCATCCCAGCTCTACGAAGCCTTTTTCGAAGGAATTTTTCTGTTTGTTATTTTATGGCTGCTAAGAAAGAAAAAGCGTATCGACGGTTTTCTTCTGGGATTATACATTTTCGGTTACGGTTTTGTTCGCTTTATGATTGAATTTTTCCGCGAACCTGATTTTATGATTGGCCCGGTCAGTATCGGACAGGTTCTTTGCGCTTTGATGATGGCCGTTGGCCTCATTATCTTTTGCTGGCGCAAGAACGCCTCAGCTTCAATAAAATAGAAAAGGTTTTTTTAATG
>CAYZRT010000104.1:0-9975 GCA_964480875.1 uncultured Smithella sp.
GAGAAATCTGCGAGATCACTAAATAGATTTCTCGCTTCGCTTCGAAATGACACACCGTGAAGATATTACTTAAACACTACACCAGGCGCGAAGTGAGGCAGGATAATAGAGTCTTTTATCTCTTATCACCTTCGAAATCCCCGACAGGATTTGAGGGGGATAATTGTGTTTTATACAGGCAGAAGGAATAATTTTTCAAAGTTTGCGTTCATATTCTTGCTAATATTTTGAGGAGAAGATATTTATGGGCAGTATTATTGACGGCAATAAAATAGCGCAGGATATTCGCAATGAAGTGCGGAAAGGCGCTCAAGAGCTCAAAGAGCAAAACGGCATTATTCCCGGGCTGGCTGTGGTGCTTGTCGGAGACGATCCCGCCTCGCAGGTTTATGTGGGCAGAAAAGCCAAAGCATGCGCGGAAGTCGGCTTTTTATCCCGTGAGTACAGACTGCCCGCCGAAACAGAAGAGAAAAAGCTGCTGAAAATTATTAAAAAGCTGAACAAAGATGATCTGGTGCATGGGATATTAGTTCAACTTCCCCTGCCCAAACATATTTCCACGGAAACAATCATTGCCGCAATTGATCCCTGCAAAGACGTGGATGGATTTCATCCTGTCAACGTAGGCGGTCTGGTCACGGGCACGCCGCTTTTTGTCCCCTGCACGCCTCGAGGAATTATGGAATTGATTTCCCGTTCCGGAATCGAACTGGCCGGTAAAGAAGCCGTCGTTGTGGGACGCAGCAATATCGTCGGCAAGCCCATGGCATTGCTGCTTCTGGCGCAAAACGCGACCGTCACCATGTGTCATTCCAAAACAAAAGACCTTGCGGCCGTTACCGGTCGAGCCGATGTGCTGGTTGCCGCCATCGGCAAGCCGCACATGATTAAAGCGAATATGGTCAAAGACGGAGCGATTGTGATTGATGTCGGCGTCAATCGTCTGGAAAACGGCAAGCTGGCCGGGGATGTTGCCTTCGAGGAAGTTGCGGCCAAGACATCGTTCATCACGCCGGTTCCCGGCGGCGTCGGCCCGATGACGATTGCCATGCTGATGAAAAACACGCTGGAAGCAGCCCGAAGATCAATCAAGTCCTGAAAGTTAATTGAATTTCAATTATGTTGCTGATTATATGATAAGTAATTCCATCGGTTGCAATATGCATATTCTTCTCCTTCCTTCCTGGTATCCGGCAAACAAAAACGACATAAGAGGAATATATTTTCGAGATCAAGCTCAGGCGTTATCTTCAAATGGTTTTAAGGTCGGGGTTGTTTCGGTAAATATGCGCTCGCTCCGAACAGCTTTTCGGATCACTGGCGGTCGGAATCCTGCTTGCTCGATGGAAGATGATGAGAGCGTCAAAATCTATCGCCATCGCATTTGGGCCGCGCTTCCGCGCATACCCTATGGTAATTACCTGCTTTGGAAACGTTCATCGGATGAGCTTTTGAAGCAATATGTTGCGCATAGCGGCTGGCCGGATCTTGTCCATGCACATTCCTCACTGTTTGCTGGTGTGGTTGCCGCGCATTGGAAGAAAAAATTTGGTCTCCCTTATGTTTTAACAGAGCATAGCTCAAGTTTTCCACGGGATTTATTAAAACCTTGGCACATTAAACTGGCTAAATTTGCAGCGCAAAACGCTGATGTCCGGATCGCGGTAAGTCCTGCTCTACGTGAATCACTTATTCTCAAACTGGGATCTGGAAATGGAGATTGGAAATGGATTCCGAACATCGTCGGGACGCGTTTTACGACTCCTGGGGAAAATGGCCGGGTTCAAAAAGAATCAACAATATTATTAAGCCTGGCAATGATGGATGACAATAAAGGTCATCCCGATCTTCTGCAGGCATATGCAAAAGCTTTTCAAGGCAAACCTGATATTGAGCTATGGTTTGCCGGTGATGGGCCGCCCAGGCGCCGTTTACAAAACCAGGCCAAAGCGCTTGGTATTTCCCGGAGTGTGAAATTCCTGGGGATCGTCCCGCCGGAGGTTGTGCCGGATTTGTTACGGCACGCGGATGTCATGATAGTAACAAGTTATTATGAAACCTTTTGCGTGGCGGCAGCCGAAGCGCTCATGATGGGGGTGCCCGTTCTATCGACACGCTGCGGCGGGCCTGAGTGTATTGTTCAGGAAGGGGATGGGTTGCTGGTTCCACCAGGGGCGCCTGATGAATTATCGCAGGCATTACAGAGAATGTTGGCTTCCCTTCCGTCAATGAATCGCCAGGACATTACGGCGCGGGCATACAGGCGTTTTTCTGCTGAAGCCGTCGTGCCTCAACTAAGCGGAATCTATGATGGTGTGCTATCGCATAATAAGCCATGAGGGAATTCTTTTAAAAATAATTTAATTGAATTGGTATTTTATTGATGCTCAAACAAAAAACCATCAACGGACTCAAATGGAGTTTTATCGATAAAACCGCCAGCCTTGGATTATCCTTTATTATCGGGATTATTCTTGCCCGGCTATTATCGCCGCGGGAATTTGGATTAATTGGAATGATAACCGTATTCATCGCCATGGCAGATCCCTTTGTGAACTTTGGTTTTAGCGCTGCTTTAATAAGAAAGCAGAAATGCACCCAAGTGGATTATTCAACAGTTTTCTATTTCAATCTGATTATCGGCCTGTTATTTTATCTTTTACTTTTTTTTACTGCGGAAGAAATCAGCATTTTTTTCAATGAACCGTTGTTGAAAACAATGGTGCGCATATTGGGTCTGTGTATAATTATTAATGCGTTGTCATTAATTCAATCCGTTCGTTTAAAGAAGCAAATTGACTTCAAACTGCAAACGAAGGTTTCCATTATAGCATCGGTTATATCCGGAGCCGCGGGCATCGCCATGGCCTATGCAGGATATGGGGTGTGGAGTCTTGTAGCGAAAATCATTTTAGGCTCTTTGCTCTCGGCCATCTTTTTGTGGCATTGGAATGCATGGAAGCCATCATTCATGTTCAGTATTTCATCATTTAAAGAAATGTTTTCTTTTGGCAGTAATTTATTTGTCTCCCGGCTATTGGATATAATATACAGAAATATATATTATCTTATTATTGGGAAATACTACACCGCTGCAGAATTGGGTTACTATACCCGCGCAGAACTATTTCAGTCCTTGCCTTCATCCACGCTTCATAGTGTGATCGGCAGGGTAAGCTTTCCCGTTTTATCAACGATACAGGATGATATACCAAGATTAAAAGAGACCTACAAAAAAATAATCAGGAGTACGATGCTGATTACCTTTGTTCTGATGTTCGGCATGGCCGCCATATCCAAACCCATGATTTTGACGCTGATTGGTGAAAAATGGGAGCCCTGTGTAATTTATCTTCAAATGCTATGTTTTGTGGGCATGTTCTATCCTTTAAGCGCGCTGAACCTTAACATGCTTTATGTCCAAGGCAGGAGCGATCTCTCACTGCGCATCGAAATCATCAATAAGGTATTGTCTGTTCCAGTCATAGTGATTGCGGTTGTTTATGGAATAAAAGCGATGATTCTGGGCATGATATTACTTGCATTGATCAGCTATTTTTTTAACAGTTACTGGTCAGGTCGTTTAATAGGCTATACCACCCTGGAACAAATAAAAGATATTTTACCTTCTTTTTTATTGGCTGTAATCATGAGTTCCATGGTATTTGTCGAAGGCTTGCTGGTCCGGTTATCCCCGCTGCCTTTGCTGATTATTCAACTCATAACGGGTGTATTATTAACCTTTGGCTTGAGTGAAGTATTTCATTTAAAGGACTACCTCTATATTAAGGATGTGGTTAAGGATAATTTTTTTAAAAGCGACAGTTCATCGCTTATGAATTAAAGAAGCAGATCGATCGTGGATTTGCGACAAAGAGGATGAGATACCGTATAAAAAATATCAACAACATATAACTTATGAACCATATGCCTGAAGTAACCGTAATCATCGCAACCTACAATAGCAGCAGAACGCTTTATTGTGCGCTTAAAAGTCTCGTGAATCAGACCTTTCAAGATTATGAGGCCTGGATTATCGGAGACGCGTGCACAGATGATTCCGAGAAGATAGCAATGTCTTTCTCCGATGACAGACTTCATTGGTTCAATAGAGCATCGAATTCCGGCAGTCAGGGAGCGCCGAATAATGAAGGTCTGAAAAGAGCAAAGGGAAAGTATATCGCTTATTTGGGGCATGATGATCTGTGGTTTCCGTGGCACTTGTCCGGTTTAGTAGCATTTATTCAGAAGACAGATGCTGATTTGGTTCACCCGCTGATTGCGAGGTATGCACCCAGTGGGTTGACGTATACGGTTGGGCCGCCCAGTATGGGCAAGACTTACGAACATCATTTCATATACCCTTCATCCTGGTTACATAAGCGGCAAATTATTGAAGATTGCGGGACATGGGGAGACCATCTTAAACTTGGCATCGGGGTTGATATGGACTTCCAGCAACGGGTTTATCTGGCTGGAAAAAAAATCCTGTTTTGTCCGCAATTGAGTTTACTTAAATTCCCATCTGCATTATGGCGGATATATGATCAAAATTCCCAATTACCTCAAGCGCACTATTTACATTTAATGATCAGCGATCCCATGTGTCTCCAACACGACATTCTTCTTGACGCAGCTATTATGCTTGCTCGTCAAAGTAATGGCATCATTTCTTTTCCCCAGGCGCTACGCGAACTTTTAAAAAGCCTTAGACGTCATATAGGCGACTTTTATGGCAGGAATAATTGGCCGCTTTCTCAACTGAGGTTTTGGCGTCATCAGCGAAGAAAAAGACGTATAAGAAATGATCGCGGGCTGCCGCCATATCAACTCAAATAAATTATGGCGGGATTATAGCTTTGTGCCGTCACTGAAATTATAAGATATTAGGATAAGAGAAACTGGGCATAGACTCACTTTGTTTTGTTTCGTGATGTTTATCGTTGCGCGATTGGATTAATTTTTGGATATAATCGCTGAACATCGGCGGGCGATGTTTTGTGCCAATGAAGTCATAGTTATCACTGTTTAATTCATTTAATCGATTTACTCGCTGCGGATGCCATAAAAAATCATCTTCCAGATATTCGTTCAGATTCAAGAGCTCGGCATTTTTACTATACTTGCATTCCGGACCGGCATAGTTAATGCCGTCCGCGCCAATCTGAATTAAAAAGTGAGCGCCATGAAGCTTCTCAAAGAATAAGGGCTTTTTTGAGTACCGGTCAACCGGCACTTGAATATTAGCATCCGGCGGAGCTATTTTTTTTAGATTTTCAATCGCGTCTAAAACACCGGTCTGGTCTGCCTGAATCGGATGACCTGTTTCCCAATTAATACAATAGGGATGAAAGTAGAGCCAGTGCACACCGGCATTCAGAGCCTGCATGCCGACTGATTCATACCGGTGGTTCCATTCTTTGCGTGTCAACATGGAAGCGCCTATTTCCAGACGACTTCCTTCTTTTTCTATACGATTGCGAAGATTCTCAATCTTCTCCAGCGTATCAATAAGATATTTTGATTCATTTTCCTGCCAATCGTACAGCGAGATACGAATCGACGTAACATTCTCCAGGAGAGCATCTTGCACCATGGTTTTATGGGTATGACCTCCATTGGAGATAATCGCAATTTCTTTGAAGCCTTTTTGTCTTGCCAATGCCGTTGTTTCGGGGAAATGAGGAACTATTGTAGATTCCCCGCCTGATAACACAAGGCCCGGTGTATCAACTCCTAATATGCTGAATAACCTGTCCAGGAAAGGAAGTTCCAATGTAAGACCCTGTGTTCTCTTCGAAGTATACGGACAGCCGGGGCAGGCGCGCGTGCAACGCTGGGTCAAATCCATCTCAACCGTTGTTGGAAAAATCTGGTCCCCTTCCAAATAAGCTTTTATCTTTCGTTTTTCCCCCGCTACTTTAGACGGGGCAAAGACTTTTGCCTGCTGATCCATGATAAAAATTTCTTCCCTTAATAATTTTACATTTAATCTTTTAAGCCGGCTTTCTTCCTTAGATGCAGAATCGCCTGAGTGACTTCTTTCGCGCTTTGCAGATTACAGCGCGGCCTGGGGCCGCCATCCAGGTATTCAATAAATTCTTTCAATTCCAGATAGAGGGGGAAGGTTGTATCAATTGCGATTTTCTCTTCGCCTTGATTGTTCCTCACTGTAATATGATCGTCCAGGGCGTCATGAAGCGAAGCGGAACCTTTCTTCCCGTGAATACTAACGCCGCTTATTTTATTGCAATGTCTGCCGCTCACGGAAAGGACAACCGCCGGCTTATCTCCCAACATGGCGGTAAAACTAACCGGCAAGGCGTCTTCATTTTTAATCACATTAATAGCCTCAATCTCGTCCGGGATATGTCCTAATATATGCTTGACAATTGTGAGGTCATGAACAGCCTGTGTCCAAAAAACATCTCCACCGTGAAAATCGTTCACCCAGTGGTGTCTTGTTGCGCATAATTTCTCTATTTCTCCTATCTTGCCTGATTGAGCAACAAGCCGCAACGCTTCGACACCCGGATGGTAATGCCACTTATGCATGGCAAAAATATAATCCACGCCGCCCGCATTATTTAAAATCTCGAAATCATCCAAAGATCGGCACAGTGTCTTTTCCGAAAAAACAGGTCTTTTATATTTTAATAAAGCAGCACATGCTTTTGTTAAATCAGGAATGGGAACGGCTACCACATAACCATCGCAACCGGGCAAATCGGCTATTTGAGAAAACGCTTTCAAGGCGCCTTTGGTCAGAGCCCTTGACCTTGCCTGCGAATCAATATCGGCAACATATACCCTGCAATCCAGTTTAATTAAGTCTCTTAATATATTCGAGCCCCAGTTTCCACATCCTATTAATCCCACAGTTTTCATTCTTCAACACTCTGTCTGAATTTTTTGTATATAAACCAGCATACTGTATTTATAGTATCAGTCTTTTCTTGTAAAGCTACAGGAACAATCTGATCTGTATCAACATCTATCTGTCCAGCCTGTACTAATCACACCAATATATTATTAACAATCCCAAAATAATAACGACATTGGGCGCGCAGCCGCTATAGTTGTCGCCCCGGCAAAGCAGACGGTGTCGTAATGATAATTATTGTCATATTTATATCGTGGCGGATGCCGGTATTTATAACAAAATTGTATGCAAGACAACGGGAACATAGAAATTGACATTATGTTACTATTTTGATTATATATTTTAGATTTTCTGGGGAGTTACATCGCTTGGGTAATGTAACTGACGGAGCGGAGCTGTAAGTAGATGGCACCCCTTTAAAAGTAAGGAAGCTTTACATAATACCCGTTGTGTCATTTCGAGAAGCGCAAGCGACGAGAAATCTAATGAGTCCCAAGTTTTAATGACACTCTCTGAAAGCGAATCCCGAAAGAGCTTTGCATAACTCCTCATTGTGTCATTTCGAGGAGCAAAGCGACGAGAAATCTTTCTTTAATATTATTACTTTATAAGATTTCTCCCCAGCGGAGCTGGACTATAGCCTTCGGTCGAAATGACAATTTGACTATTATGCAAAGGTTTCCCCGAATAATCGGGATGAAGCTTGAAGCATAAGTGGAATTATCCCGCATCAAGGAATGCGGGGCAGAAACTATTTGCAGGACAAACTATCACCTATTGGTGATTTCATTACAGCTCAATCAAGATTTCTCACATACGTTCGAAATGACACTTTGGCCATTATGCAAAGCGTTTCAGTAAGTGCTTAGATTAATATTCTATGAATAAGAGAGGTTAATTTTATAGTAATGAAAAAAAAGAATAAAAAAATCAGCGAAAAAAGCAACACAATCTCATATTCCCCCAATGGTGAGGCATTTCCCTTGCCCGCCGCTGACGACTATGCAAAAGAATTTCAACGAATCCGGAAAATTGCCGAAAAGTGCCGCGAAGAAAAAAAAGAAATTGTTGTGGTGATGGGCGTGGGATTTGTCGGCGCAGTCATGGCCGGAGTGGTTGCCGATTCGGTGGACAAAAAAACAAAAAAACCCAATAAATTTGTCATCGGCATGCAGAGGCCTTCCACCCGTTCGTACTGGAAGATTCCCTATCTGAACCGCGGCGTGGCGCCGGTCGAAGCGGAAGACCCGGAGGTCGCTCCCCTTATTGATCGTTGCGTCAACAAAAAAAAGACGCTCATCGCCAGTTACAATTATGACGTTTTAACCCTTGCCGATTGCGTTGTGGTGGATGTGCAGTGCGATTATTTCAAGGAAACCATGGGCAACTGCCGCAAAGGTCACGCGGAGATAAAAGCCCTGGAAGAAAGCCTGAAAATTATCGGCGAAAAAATTGATCCCCGCTGTTTGGTGCTGATTGAAACGACTGTTCCGCCGGGAACGACGGAGTACGTGGCTTATCCCATCATCAAAAAAGCTTTTGAAAAAAGAGGCATCAAAAAGGAGCCGCTGCTTGCGCATTCATACGAGCGTGTCATGCCCGGCAAAGAATATGTGGCTTCCATTCGGGATTTCTGGAGAGTCTGCAGCGGCATTAATGAAACTTCCCGTAAAAGGGTTGTCAAATTTCTTTCGGAAGTTCTCAATGTCGAAAAGTATCCGCTCACCGTGCTGGATCGGCCTGTCGAAAGCGAAACCTGCAAGATTGTCGAAAATTCCTATAGGGCGACCATTCTCGCCTTTTTGGATGAATGGAGTCTTTTTGCCGAGAGAAACGGTGTTGACCTTATCAAGGTTATCAAGGCCATCAAGGTGCGGCCCACGCATTCCAACATTATCTTTCCCGGCCCCGGAATCGGCGGCTACTGCCTGCCCAAGGACGGCGGCCTTGGCGTGTGGTCTTATCACAGGCTGATGGGTTTTGAAGATGACATCTTCAAAATCACGCCGATGGCCATCGACATCAACGATACACGCGCCCTGCACGCGGCGGAACTGGTGCGGGATGCCCTGAGGAACATGGGCAGGATTATTGCTGCTTCAAAGATTGCCGTTTTGGGCGCCTCCTATCGCGAAGATGTGGGCGATACCCGCTACAGTGGCTCCGAAGCCATGGTGCGAAAACTGACCGAGATGGGGGCGGAAATCAGCATTCACGATCCCTACGTGAAGCACTGGTGGGAACTGGAGAAGCAGGATGCCTATCCCGCGCCGGGACATTCCTGGTCGCGTTTCTTCAGAAATCAGGATAAGCTGGCCGATATACGAATTCAGAAAGATCTTGATGGAGCGCTCAAGGGCGCCGACGCGGTGGTGCTGGCCGTTCGCCATCAGGCTTACTTAAAATTGGAACCGGAAAAAATAGTCAAGATGACCGGTCACCCCGTAGCGATTATCGATTGCTTCGGTATTCTGGATGACGAAAAGATTAAACGTTTCTTTGAGCTGGGCTGCGAAGTCAAGGGTTTGGGACGCGGCCATGTCAAGCGCATTAAAGACTCGATTAAACCCAGATTAAGCAATAGAGGCCCAAGAAAATCAGTCTAATGGAGGAGTCCCGACTCGTCGGGACAGCGAGAAATCTTAAAATGATGTCATTCCGATGAACGTAAGTGAAGAGGAATCTTAGAAAATGAAAACAAGATATCTCCCCAGCACGTGTGACCTTTAGGTTATAGCTGGACTATAGCCTTCGGTCGAAATGACAATTTGATCATTATGCAAAGGTTTCGTAATTTGGGTTGAAAACAAACAGAAGTCGCGATAAAAAAAATCAAGGAAGGGTATATATGAAGGGAATCAAAAAAGGAATTGTATTGGCCGGTGGCTCCGGCAGCAGACTATATCCCTTAACCCAGGTGGCTGGCAAACAGTTGCAACCGGTTTATGACAAACCGATGATTTATTATCCGCTCTCGACGCTTATGGTGGCGGGTATTCAGGATATCCTTGTTATTTCCACACCGCAGGATACGCCCCGGTTCAAAGCTTTGCTGGGCGATGGCAGCCGCTGGGGAGTACGGCTAAGCTATA
>CAYZRT010000105.1:0-9806 GCA_964480875.1 uncultured Smithella sp.
ATTCGACCATCAAATTTCAGTGCACTTCGTTTCTGAAATTTGGGTCTCATTAAAGGCTTTTTATGAAAAAACATATTTTAGTCATTGATGATGATGCCGTAGCCTGTGAATTCCTGCAGGAAGCCCTGCGGCTTGACGGCTACGAGGTCAGATCCCTCACCTCCGCAAAGGAAGCGTTAAAACAGGATCTTTCCACGTATGATTTGCTGATGTCTGATATTCGCATGCCGGAAATGGACGGTCTGCAGTTTCTGGAACAGGTTCATCGGAAATGGCCTGATCTGCCTGTCATTCTGATGACCGCTTACGGTTCTCTGGAAACAACGATGGAGGCCATCAGTCTGGGGGCGTGGGATTATATCAGCAAACCTTTTTCTCCCGAAGATTGCCGCGCCATTGTCAAAAAAGTCCTTGATGTCCGGGAACTTCGTGAAAGACGTCTGAAACTCGACTCACCGGAAGGCGTTGGAGAAACAAAATTAATCGGTTCTTCGGCAGCCATGGTGGAATTCTACAAACAGATAGCCCGCATTGCCGACGCGCCGGCCAGTGTCCTCATCGAAGGAGAAAGCGGAACCGGCAAGGAATTAACCGCCCGTTCCCTGCATCATATGTCCTCGCGGCGTGACAAACCTTTTGTGGTCGTGCATTGCGGAGCCATTCCCGACAATTTGCTGGAATCGGAACTTTTCGGGTACGAAAAAGGTTCTTTCACCGGCGCCAATCATCAGCACATCGGACTGCTGGAATCAGCCGAAGGAGGAACCGTATTTCTGGATGAAATAACGGAAATGTCCACAGCCCTGCAAGGCAAGTTTCTGCGTTTCATGCAGGACGGGGAAGTCAGAAGAATCGGCGGTCACGAGGTGCGTCACACGACCGTTCGTGTGGTGGCGGCCGCCAATAAGAATATTGACGAAGAAGTAACCGCGGGACGATTCCGTATGGATCTCCTGTACAGATTCATCGTTCGTTTGCGCATCCCGCCTCTGAGAGAACATAAAGAAGATATTCCCATGCTGACCGAATCTCTGTTGAAAAAATTCGGCTACCCTAACGTTCGTATTTCCATGGAGGCGATGGAATTGCTCATGGCTTACGACTGGCCGGGCAATGTGCGGGAGATGGAAAATACGCTACAGCAAACTTTGCTGCTTTCACCTTTCGCGGTTATCCTGCCGGAAAATCTGCCAAAGCGTTTTTCACAACAAGAAGATTCCAGGGAAGATATAACTTCTCCCGGTATGTCTCCTCTGGAAACCGTGGAAAAAGAAAAGATTTTACAGACGCTTAAGGAAACGGCCTGGAATCAATCCAAAGCGGCGCAACTTTTGGACATTGACCGTAAAACGTTACGGATGAAGATTCGCCGTTACGGTCTGCAGGAAGAAAAAATTATTCCGAATGGGAAACCTTCCCATAAAACGTGATGGTGAGACTTTTGGCAGGCATGCTGTTTTCTGCTTCCCTTGAATTAAGAAGCCTTCTCAGCATCCTTAAATATCGGCAAATGAAGAAGAATGGACGTTCCCTGCCCCGGTGACCCCTTAATCTCCATTTTTCCACCGTGAGTTTTCATGATGTCGCGGACAATCGCGAGTCCCAATCCTCGTAATCCCTCATGCTGTTTTGTGCTGAAAAACGGTTCACAAACTTTTTCAATCATATCAGGAGTCATTCCCGGACCGTTATCACTGATCATGACGGCCATGAAACCCTCGGACAAAATGGTTTTCGCCATCACCGTTATTTCTCCTCCCAGCGGCATTGCGTCCAGCGCATTCTGTATGATATTCATCAGGGCTGTTTGAATACGGTATCGATCCACATAAAGAGACCCGGTTCCTTCTTTAACATCGACTTTAATCCTGACTTTATTCTTACTGATGAAGGGTTCCACGAGGGGGAGTGTTTCACTTAAAATATGCTGAATGGTCAGCACTTCAAAACGCGGCTCGGGAAGGCGTGTTGCCTTTCGTACGTTTTGAATGACATTATCCAGGCGTTGCGTTTGCTGAACAATCAAATTCAGTTTATGTTCCACGTCCTGAGGCCAGCCTCCTCGTTCCAGAAGCAGTTTAGCCAGACCTCCTATCGAATGAAGAGGGGTTCCCAAATCATGGGCCAGGTTCGCCGTCAGTTGACCCAGAGTGGTCAATTGCTTCAAATCGGCAACTTGTTTTTGCAACTGCACAACTTTGAGCGTTTCTTCACGAACGCGGTCTTCCAGATGTCTGTTGAGTTCCAGGTTCCTTTTCATGACTTCCTGGATTTCATCAGCCATCATGTTAAAGTGTTTGGATATCTGTCCCCATTCATCAATATGAACGACAGGAATCCGGTTCACATACTGTCCTTTTTGAAACTCATCGATGGTCTGAATAATCAGATTCAGCGGTTTGCCGATGATCCAGCGATAACTCAATCCCAGCACCAGAAGAATGAAAATCAACAGTCCCGCGCTGCTGAAAATCAGCAATATCCGGGCCGTGTTCATAATTTCCGTGTTCGACCGCGAAAAACCGATGGCACCAATGACCACTTTGGAACCTTTTACATCTCCTGAAACAGGATAAAGAAGTCCCAACGCGGGACCGCTTTCCGTATCAATCTTTTCATAAATTGGTTTATTCACGCTTACCGCGGAAGCGACAAGATTGTCCGGCCATTCGTACTGGACACGACTTGCACCGGCCACGTAATCAACATTTTTATGTCTGGTGTCAAAAATATCTATTCTTGCCAGACGCACATCCGTCTGCACATGATCTTTCAGGGCTGAATCAAGCGCTCTCAGCCCCCGCCTGGTCGGGAAATACTGATAAAATTTACTGACTGTTTCCGCAACATTTTCCAGTCTTTTCACCTGCTGATCAACCAGTATCTTATCTAAAGCGGTAAGCTGAATGATTCCCCAGATAGCCATGGTCAAAGCAAGACCGGAAACTATTAAAAGCATCAATCTTGCCCGAACAGTCAGCCTGTCGTTAAACTCAATGATATTTTGCAATATTTTTTTGATCATTTGATTGAGGTATATCAAAGACAAAAATAATTATCCAGAAACAACTTAGGGTATGAGATCCCCCTCGAAGACTTGGGTTTCACTATCAGTGAGTCTCAGATCCCGCTGGGCTTCGCTTCGGGGATAGTTTCCAATCCCGATTCATCGGGATTGGATAGTTCGACTTGCTCTTCAGACTTCGCACAGCTCGTCTTCAGAGAGTCTCACTACGACTAACGCTAAAAAATCCCCATTCGCTTCGCTCAGGGGATAGTTCGACTAGCGTTTCGAGCTTCATTATCATTCGCTCTCAACGAGTCTCACTAAAAAGAAGGGAACGGATTTTGTCCGTTCCCTTCTTTAAAAAAACACAAAGTTTTATAAACTTATTTTGCAGCAGGAGCATCAGCCGGAGCGACTGCTTCTTCAGCTTTCTTTGCAGCCTTCTTTGCTTTCTTCTTCGCTTTCTTTACTTTCTTTGCTGCTTTTTCGTCTGCCGCTTTTACATCATCTTTGACTTCTTCTTTTGCTGCTTTTACTTCATCTTTTGCAGCATCTTTTGTCGCTTTTACTTCAGCTTTGGCAGCATCTTTTGTCGCTTTTACGTCAGCCTTTACAGCCTCTTTTGTTGCCTTTACGTCAGCTTTAACAGCTTCCTTTGCAGCGGGCTCTGCCGCCATTACCGTGGTGCAAAATGCGAAAACCAATGCTACAACAAACAATACTAAACGCTTCATCTTTAATTTCTCCTTTTTAAATAGTTTTTTATTTTATACTACCCTCTTTAATGAGGGACTCCAACCAAAGTTAATTTATTTTTTTCCTGGAACAGGTTTTGTCTCTATCGGTCTAATTTCTTTCTTCTTTAAAATGACTTTCACGACTTTTGAAGCCACCAGTTTGCCATCCTTTTCAATATACTCTATCTTTACGGAATCATTGACACTGACATCTGCTGCCGGATTGTCTAGAGAAAATTCCATGGATTCCATATCACCTTTCAAGGTGCGTTCAATCTTAATGGCCTCATTGGAAATCTCAATCACTTTTCCGGTGGCATGCATTTTGGCGGCTTTAACAGTAGGCGTTGCTTTCTCAACGGCAAATGCCGTTGCTGATAGAAGAAAAACTAATCCGATTATACAGTATAAAATTTTTTTCATAATTAAACGTTTCTGATGTGCTTTCAATGCGCATAAAAGCAATTTATATGCCAATAAAAAAAATGAAGTTATAATATCCATGTCTTTGAAATAAATGATTTATATTCTTTTATTAAAATATTCCTCGTCCGTTTGCATAAATAATGAACGAAAATTCCCCAATTGTGGGGATTTATTCCTCTGCAATATATTTGAATATTGGACACTAATATCTTTTCATGTTACGCGTTCAAATAAACTTGAATGAAAATATTATGCATAAAGAAGAAATTCACAACGATATTATTGTAGTCGGAGGAGGAGCTTCGGGACTTATGGCAGCAGGCCACGCAGCGGAAATAGGCACCAACGTGTTGCTCTTGGAAAAAACTGATAGCTGCGGCAAAAAAATTCTGGTTAGCGGTAAAACCCGCTGTAATCTAACCAACTCAGCAGATTTGAAGCATTTTATTTCAATGTATGGTGATAACGGGCGTTTTCTCTTCAGTGCCTTTCATCAATTTTTCCGTCCTGAACTGCTTGATTTTTTAAACAACCACGGCCTGGAAACCAAAGTAGAAAGAGGCGGAAGGATTTTCCCCGTTTCCGACAACGCTCAAGATGTTTTGCGTGTTTTTAAGAAATACCTTTCCATCCATAATGTTCAGATAAAGCTCAATACTAAAGTTACCGGAATAATTTTAAAAGACAACGCCGTTTGCGGCGTCAAAACGCAAAACGAAAATTATTCATGTAAGGCGGTTATCATGGCAACGGGCGGCGCTACCTGGCCTTCCACAGGGTCCACCGGTGACGGCTATAAAATCAGTGCCGCGCTCGGACATACGATAGAAAAACTCAAACCGGCATTGGTGCCGTTGATTGTTCATGAACAGAAACTGACAAAATCCATGCAGGGAGTCAGTCTACGCAATGTGCGCGTTACCGCGTTCCAGGGCGAAGCGGCCTCTGTTGATTCATTCTTGACACCTGACTGCATCTATGGACGCGGAGAGAAAAAACAGCCAAGACATCCGGTCATCGAAAGCCGGTTCGGCGAAATGCTGTTTACCCATTTCGGGTTGGGCGGCCCGATTATTCTGCTGATGAGCCTGTCCGTCGTTGAAGCCCTGGAGAAAGGTTCCGTATCAATACTCATTGATTTAAAGCCGGCACTCACCAGAGAACAACTTCATAAGCGCCTTCAGGGAGACATGGACAAATTCAGCAAACGAAAAATTAACGGCATCATAAAAGAATACCTGCCCACCAAGATGATTGAACCGTTTCTTGAATTAACCGGCATTGACCAGGAAAAACTGGCGCACCAGATTACCGCTGCGGAAAGAGATAAAATCGTCGAACTTCTCAAGGCTATCCGATTTAATATCAAATCACCTCTGCCTCTGGAGAAGGCAATAGTCACAGCGGGAGGTGTCTCTCTGAAAGAAATTGACCAACGCACGATGGCTTCCAGATTAATTAAGGGATTATTTTTCTGCGGCGAGGTGATGGATATTGACGCCGACACCGGAGGTTATAACCTGCAGGCCGCTTTCTCCACCGGTTATTTAGCCGGCAAAAAAGCGGCCGATTACGTCAATGATTCAATGCCTGATTAAAGTTCAGGTGCAACTGAAGGAACAAGGCAGGCAAACACTAAAAGTTCCTTACCGGTATTTCTAATCTGATGTTCTTCATCAGGCGGCATGAAAATGACATTTCCCTTTTCTATTGGATTCCATTGGCCGTTACCGTAAACTTCTCCTGTACCCGCGTGGACAAATATTTCGTGTTCCCAGGCATGCGCGTGCTTCGGCGTATGGCCTCCCGGAGTAATTTCGAAGATACGCATGCAAAAATTATTCGCACCGTCTGCTTTGCCAACAACCACGCGGCCGGCAACACCTTTGGCCGCCTCATTATTAAAATGAGTCGGTGGAACGGATGAGTAATTTATTAACTTCATAATTTTCTCCTTGGTTCCATTTCTAAATCAAAGCGCTCTCTTTGTTGGCTGCGTCGTCAGTTTTCTCAACGTATTATCATATACGCTTCGTCACATCCTCCTCGCCGCCTCGATATCATCTTTGATTTAGAGAAGAATAAATTTAAATAAATGGATATCAAACAATTTTTAGCTAATGAATGAATCTATAGAAGATATTAACTTTTTCATATAACTGAATTTATTAGATAGATTCATATAAATTAAGTCATAATCTAGAACATTTATTGTATCTTGGGCATTACTTTTATCGTACGTTTTATCGCCAATAGCATAACAATCATTTAAATCATAAGCTGGTGTGGTCCTTTGTTCCATGTCTTCATTTTCCGGATCAAATCCCAGTAAAGATTTAATTTTATCTAAAGTAATTAAAGGTGAAATTTTTGAATAATGCGTTGATTCAGCCAAAAACCAAGCTTCAATTTCCATTATTGATAATATGAATTGCACAGGGCATAAAGAAGTTTTAATATATTGTGGTAACCTTGCTTCTAATTTTGAAATTTCTGCGTAAGTAAAATCCGGTCTGACATCCCGTATTCCAATAATATTCTTATAGCCTTTTCTTGTAAGCGAGCAGTGTTCTTCTCGAATACGATCTTTAACTAATTTGTCGTTACCGCAATCAACGAGAAGAATAAAATATTTTTCATTGTTATCCGTCTTAGCTGCTTTGACTATCACGACAGAACGATGAACTTTACCACCACCTCTTATTTTTCTTTGCTCAATAATAACCTTATTTTTGCCAGCTATTTCATTAATCAATTTTTCAACAAACAATACCTCTGTATATCCTTCAACAAATATAGCCAATTTATTCATGGGCCATATCCGTTTCTTTTGGTTCGCCGCTTATAAAATCCATTTCTAAAAAAGAAAAATTACTTAATCCTGTAAATCTGAACTCTTCAAATATTTCTTTTGAGTTTTCATAATTTCTAACCTGAACAATACTACCATGCCGCTGCAGAACTGACCACTCCTCAAGGGGTACTTTATTCATAACAAAACGATCATTAGTAGATAAAATTAGTTGCACAAAAGAATCTGCTGCCTTTTTCCGTAAAAGATCAATTAATCTACATGATCTGTCAAAATCCAAACCTTCTCCAATATCATCAATCATAATGCACGTTGATTTCTTTGCCATCTGCGAGTAGTTAATTTGAATGAGTAACGATAATGCGCGAAACATCCCTTGTGATATACTGTGTTGATCAATTATTGCTGTCAACCCTTTCTCTTTAACATATAGGCCCTTCATTTCTGGACCAGAAATTACGCGCATAGAGACAGGGGGTCGTAACCCTATTTCTTCAATATCGTAATCCAGCTCCTTCATGTCATGTATGATTTGATCCATAAATTCTTTATTGAATTCTTTTTTACCTTGTTGAAAAATAGCCACAACATCGTTCGCGTCTCTTTCGTTAAGCTTTCTTATTCCATCTTCAACAAACACGGCAAAGTAATCCTTGCCAAGTGCTGTACCAAATCGGTAGTGACGAAGTGAAGAACCCCATTCATACAATTTCTCAAGAAATGGGTGTTGTATATTATCTCTTTTAGCAACAGCTGCTAACTTATTCGTAGGTGTCTGAAATTGAATCATCCGTTTACCATCATCCAATGCTTCAGCAGAAATTTTCCCAACACCATCTTTTCCACGATCGAGAAGATTAACGCTTCCAACGGAGTATTTTTCCATTATAATTTCACCTTCTTCATATGCAAGTTGATATCTAAAAGTTTGGTCACCATCTATAAATTCAAAATCATAACAACCCGAGAAAGCAATTGTTTTTAAGCCCGCTAAACACATAGCGAGGTGACCAATCACATTGAGTGTACGCGATTTACCTGATGCATTTTTCCCGACTATGAGATTCCTATCTCTAAGAATAAGACCTTCCAATACCCATTCTTGGGACGTGTCTTTAAATTCTATAAATTTTACCGATTTCAATTGCATCACGATACCTCCGTTGTATTACTTAACACAATTATTCTTAGGTTTTGGTTAATATTAACGAATCATGAAATTTGTTGATACTATAGGGAAATTAGCTTTGTAAGTCAATAATATTTATACCAAGTTGCAGTCATCAGGATACCGAGGCGGCGAGGAGGAGGCGCCGCAGGCGTATATAATAATACGTTGAGGAAGCTGACGACGAAGCCAACAAAGGTAGCCGATTGAATGCGGCTTGGTACTCAGCTGAGAAGCGGTGCAAATATTTCACTCAACGTCGGATGCGGCAGAACCCATGAATGTAATTGTTTTTTGGTCATCTCCTTCAACACAGCTAGAGCAAGCGGCGCAATTAAATCCGCGGCATCTTCTCCAACGATTGTCGCCCCGATAAGCTTATCCTGATGAAAGATCGCTTTGACAAATCCCTGCCCCATCAACTCGGCACGGGCAATGATATTTGCACTGTATGGAGATTTAATAACCTCAATTTTCAAACCTTCGTCTTCAGCACCTTTCTGAGTATAGCCTACGCGTGCTATCTGCGGATGACTGTAAACAACGGAAGGAATGAAATTTTCGTTATAGGGAAACTCTCCCTCACCAAAGATATTTCCTGCGGCGAATTTTGCCTGCTGCATTGCCCGGTGCGCCAGCATCATACCGCCGGTAACGTCGCCCACCGCATAAATGCCGGCAACGTTCGTCATCATATTTTGATCCACTGCGATTCCTGATTTTGAATATTGAATTCCCAGCCTTTCCAATTCCTCTGAATACAACAAAGGCTTTCTACCCGTGCAAAGAAGCGCATAATCGGCGCTGACTTCCAATGACTTACCGTCTTTTTGGGCAATCATTAACACCGAGTTACCCGTATCTTGCAGACTCTCCAGTTTTGTAGAAGTGTGAATAGCAACGCCCAGACGGATTAATTCCTGTTTGAGTAAATCAGCGCATTCCTGATCTTCCAGAGGAATGATTCTGTCCAAGATTTCCACGATGGTCACCTTCGCACCCAGTTCGGCAAAGAACGTGGCGAACTCTACTCCGATAACACTGCCACCAACAATGATGATGCTCGACGGAAGTACATTTGAATTCAAAATGCCGTCCGATGTTAAAACACGTTCGGAAAGGGTAATTCCCGGTAAAACTTGCGAGACAGAGCCCCAGGCAATGATGATGTTCTGAGCCGGGAAAATCTCGCTTTTTCCTGATGAATCGGTAAAGCGTACTTCCTGCTGAGAAATAATTTCGCCTGTGCCCTGTTTGATTTCCACTCCGGCATCGGCAAGCACCTTTTGCGCACCAAGAGCGGAAACTTTTACAATCTGCTGCTGATGTTTTTTGATCGCGGAAAAATCAACGGATGCCTCCGCAATATTTATTCCCATCCTCTTCAGTTTTTTCAAATCCGCGTAATACTTGCTACAGGAAAGCAGCGCCTTGGTCGGAATACAGCCACGATGCGTGCACGTTCCGCCCCAGCCTTCTTTTTCAATAATAAGGACTCGCTTTTTATTTGCCGCAGCAACTTCCGCCGCAGTCAGTCCTCCCGGCCCCCCGCCAATAACAATCAGATCATATTTTTCAGACATCAATGCACCCTTCTTTCGGTCATTCCCGCGAAGAGACTGTGTCGTAATTGTTTTTGCATACATAGTTAAACGC
>CAYZRT010000106.1:0-9778 GCA_964480875.1 uncultured Smithella sp.
GCGTTTAACTATGTATGCAAAAACAATTACGACACAGTCTCTTCGCGGGAATGACAGTGGTGATTGGATTTACTCTAAATACCCTTATCAGGGCACCGTCTTTGATATTTAGGGATTAAGAGTTCTTTAGTGTGTATTGAATATAAAGATCATCGTCTCCCGATGCAATACTCCTGACTCGTTTCGCATTAGTTTTCTGCCCGAAAAGTTTGAGGGCCTGCTGATTAAAACCCATCACCAAGTTCTCGAAATTGGCATTTTTAACGTCAAGCCCGGTGATTTTGAGATGAACCATGTTGTTCTCAAACCACGAGGAAAAGGTCCCTCCATCAAAATAAGCCGACCATATCTTGGGCATGGACATCTCGACAAACTGCTTTAAATCCTTGGCGAGCATGTAAGATCGGTATGCACCGTCCGGTGTCAGGACAAATTTGGCGCCTGACTTCCCAAACATCGAATACTGCGTTTTGTCGTTGTTGAAGAATTCCCTGCACATCTCGTCAAAAAAAATGATGACTTTATCTACCGGAATGAGGGTAACGGACATAATCATGTTATTGAAATACTTGTCCTTCTCCACCAGCTTAGCCTTAAAGGAATTCCAGCGTTCCTCACCGAAAGCCTCGGTAATAATCGCCTTTGTTGTAACATACGTGATGCCTTTTACATTCATATCCAAACCTCTCAAGAATACCTATATAGTATAAAATATATTTTGTGCTCCATGAATATGCAAGCATAATCTTTGTTTATTAAAAAGTGAGGGAAATTAATAGCTTGCGTGCGAACAAAAAACATGTAACTATGAACACGAAAATTTTGTTTGATTTTTCCTGAATAACCTAAGGGTTACCTTAAAGGCATTTCGCAAACCTTTTATGCTTGTTCAGGGGTATTTGTTTCTTCCTAGATTTTCAAATTCATAATTTTATGCTAGTGTTCCAAACAATATACATTTAAAAATGCAGTCTAAATCATCATTTGTTGCACCTCATTAATATGAGGTGGTTCAGCCCCTAAACAATATCAACTCAAAAAAGGAGAATAACGTTATGAAGACTAAAATCATAATTTGTGCCTTGTTTTTTATGTTGTCTTTTTCTGCGGAGTGTGCCTTTGCAGGAGAAGAGAGTGGTTCCACAACAAAATATGGCAAGAATGCCGGTTTATACAACACTGACGTTGACAACAGTTTCTATGGTTATAATGCCGGCAAAGGAGTATCCAAAAAAAGCACAGGAAGAGCCAATACTGTAGTGGGCACCGGGGCTGGCAATGACCTCACCATGGGTAACGGCAACAACTTTATCGGATATCGTGCCGGCTTCAACACCACTAGCGGCGATGGCAACAACTTCATCGGGTATGGTGCCGGACGTGCCAATATCCAAACTTACTACAACAACATTATCGGGTATTTGGCCGGCTACAATAATACCTTAACCTACAACAACATCATCGGGTATCATGCAGGCTACAACAACAAAGGTTCCCACAACAACATCATCGGGCATAAGGCTGGCTATCAGAACAACGGTCCCTACAACAACATTATCGGGCTTTCTGCCGGCCACAAAAACTCCGGTTCCTACAACAACATTATCGGGCATAAGGCCGGCTATCAGAACTCCGGTTCCAACAATAACATTATCGGGAATAATGCCGGCTACGAGAACACCGGTTCCGACAATATCTTCATTGGTGGTTCTGCCGGTTTCAAAAACACTACCGGTTACGAAAACAACTTTTTGGGGTCTGCCGCCGGCTGGGACAACACTACCGGTAGCCAGAATACTTTTCTCGGAACTCAAGCCGGTTACACCAACAACAGCGGTAGCCAAAACACCTTCCTTGGGTGGCGTGCCGGCTACTCCAACACTACTGGCGCCAAAAACACCTTCCTCGGATTTGATGCCGGCGACTACAATAATACAGGTGATCAAAACACCTTCGTCGGGCATTCTGCAGGCGCGGGCAACCCATCTTCTAACAATACCTTCGTCGGATATGCTGCCGGCTTGGTCAATTCCGCTTCCAACAATGTCTTTATCGGATCTGCTGCCGGCGCCGCCAACAAAGGTTCTAATAATACCATCATCGGGTTCTCCGCAGGCTACAACCTCTCCAACGGTAATGGCAACGTCTTCATCGGTTATTATGCGGGATCTCATGAAACCGGTTCCGATAAGCTCTATATAGACAACTCAAATACTTCTAGTCCGCTTATTTACGGTGACTTTAGCAGCAACAAAGTAACCGTCCACGGTTATTTAGGCATAGATACGAAGACAATAGACTATCCGATACAAACGGCGGCCGGGGCTTATGTTACAACAGGGGGGGTCTGGACCAATGCATCAAGCAGGGAATATAAAGATAATATTAAGGACCTGAAGGCAGAAGACGCTTTGGAAACGCTGCGGGAACTTAATCCTGTAACGTTCAATTACAAAACATCTCCTGATGAGCATCATGTCGGGTTCATCGCCGAAGATGTTCCTGAACTTGTTGCCACGAAGGACCGCAAGGGATTAAGCGCCATGGATGTTGTATCTGTTCTTACCAAGGTAGTTCAGGAACAGCAGGATGTAATTCATGACCATCAGAAAATAGCTGAACAGCAGCAGGAGACTATCTCTGCGCTCTCTAAGAAAGTGTCTGACCTTGAGCGGTTGCTTGTTGCAAAATGAGATAATGAAAAGTATCTTGAGGCGGGGTCAGAAATGGCCCTACTCTTTTTATTGTTTTTTCGACCAGCATTATTATTTTTTCAGCATATACAAATCCTGAGGAACAGTAGGCGAAAGAGTGGCACCCCCTCCGGCAGGAGCCGGAGGCTCCCTTTAATAACGCGACCTTCCGCGGCCTACGGCGCGAACCCCCGGCAGGTGCCGGGGGATTGCAAGTCACGGGATTGAAGTATTTTTTGATCGTGAATCCGTGAAAGACATAAACCGCATATCAAATTTCGCACTCAGCATTTGATTGACAATATAGACACTATTTTATATGAATTCTCAGTAAGGAATCATTTTCTTATCAAAAACTACAAAATATTCAAGAAAGGGAGTGCTCAATGAAACGAATACTGTTTCTTATTGTCTTTATTTTTTTAATACCTGCTGTTTTTGCTGCGGCTGATACATCAGATAAAAATGCTTCATTAATTCAAGCCACGGGGGAAGGCAATCTTCAGGGCGTGACTACGGCGCTGACTAGCGGTGCCGATGTAAATACAATAGATAACAATGACAGATCAAGTCTGATAACGGCATCTTCAAAAGGTTTTAAGGATATTGTCAAACTCCTTCTGGATAAGGGCGCCGACGTCAATGTAAAAGATAAATACGACAAAACGTCTCTGATGGCGGCATCGCTGGGCGGCCATACCGAGATTGTCAAACTCCTTTTGGACAAGGACGCCAATGTTAATGCAAAAAATACCGACGGATCAACAGCTCTGATGATAGCATCGCAGGATAACCATAAGGATATTGTCAAGCTCCTTCTGGATAAGAACGCTAAGGTCAATTTCAAAGATAGATACGACAGGACAGCCCTGATGATGGCATCGTTCAGCGGCTATATGGAAGTCGTTAAGCTTCTTTTGGATGAGGGTGCTGACGTCAACGTAAAAGACGTCAATGACAAAACAGCCCTGATGGGGGCATCATCGAAAGGTCATGCGGAAGCTGTCAAGCTCCTTTTGGACAAAGGCGCTGAAGTAAACACAAAAGATAATAATGACAGAACAGCCCTGATGATGGCCACATTAGGCGGTCATACGGAAGTTGTCAAACTCCTTTTGGATAAAGGTGCTAATGTAACTATAAAAGCGAACATTAACGATGTTGATTATACAGCTCTAAAGATAGCAAAAATGAAGAAGAAAAAAGAAATTATAGAAATGCTGGAGAAAGCTGGTGCAAGAGAATAGACGCCCACTACATTTTTCTAGTGGCGCCCCCTCCGGCAGGAGCCGGAGGCTCCCGTGAAAACGAGACCTCTTGCGGCTTACGGCGCGAACCCCCGGCAGGAGCGGGGAGATTGCAAGTCGCGGGATTCATTCATCGCGGTGATTTTTGCACTGGTTTCGTCGCTTAAGAAATTCTACAAACCATACTCACAAAAAAGCAATAAAAAAGATATTAAGAGGGGCTGAGCTCCTGAGATTCAAAAAGATGAATTCTCCCATTTGCCAGCCCTTCCTCGTTTTTCCTCATAATTTGAGTTTAAAAATTAGTCGTTGACATGCCGATGGCTTTAACTCTATACTTTTCAAACAGTAAAAAATTATGTAATGAATGCAGGTTGACGTCACCGTGTAATCAATGATGAAATTAGCCATCATCAGGCTAAAATAAAAAGAGAGGTGTTTGTTATGTTCAAAAAATTATTGTTGTTGTGTTCAGCCATCCTTATCCTGGCGTCCGTGGGCTACACAAAAGAAGTCGGCGGAATTAATATGCCGGAAACTCTCACGGCCGGCAGCGATTCCCTGTTGTTAAACGGAGCCGGCATCAGAACGAAATTCTTCATCAAAGCTTATGTCGGCGGACTTTATCTCAAGAAAAAAGGCGGTGATGCCAACGCAATCATCAATGCCGATGAACCTATGGCCATCAGACTCCACATGATATCTAAACTGATCACCGGCGATAAAATGGAAGATGCCACGAGAGAAGGCTTCCAGAATTCCACCAACGGCAACACAGCGCCTATTAAAGACAAGATGGAAAAGTTCATTTCCGTTTTTAAGAGCGGCATTAAAATAAACGATGTATATGATATCATCTACACTCCCGCAGAAGGTATCAAAGTATACAAGAATAAGGAGCTGAAGGCCTCTGAGACAGGTTTGGATTTCAAGAAGGCTCTTTTTGGAATCTGGCTGTGCAACAAACCGGCTGATAAAGATCTAAAAGCGGCAATGCTGAGCGGGAAATAAGAGCCAAAAGAATTTGACAAAACAAAGGCGCAAAGACTTTATCATTAGCGAGGTCTATGCGCCTTGTTTATTGTCCGTTAAGTAATCCTTACGGGTCTAGAAAGCAGGTTATTTCAAAAGCACATCCATGCAGAAATAATTTATTGACATGCAGGCTCAACTTTCCTATCTTCCCGGATAATCAAACATTCTTTCGTTAAACAAAGCAGACGTGATATGAAATCGAATAAAAACAATAACTGGCTTACCGTAATTGTCATCAATCTCAGTATCCTGATTATTTTATTGTTTTTTATTGAGCTTATCCTGCAGACCATACATTATTACGAACTGCGCCGGATGAGCGATTTTAAAACCAGCAGCCGAAATACTGAATTCGAATATAACCTGTTTCTGCAAATCAGACTTAAACCGAACGGCGAAGATGTCAACCGTTTCGGATTTCGCAGTCCTGAAATCACGCGTCTTAAACAGACTGGTGTTGTACGAATAGCGATGTTGGGCGGATCAACCACCGCTGATCTGGGAAATGTTTATCAAAACACGTATCCCGCCATGTTAGTCGATATGTTAAAAAATCGTTTCCCGGACAAACGAATAGAATTTATTAATGCCGGCTGTGACTGGTACACATCGGAACATTCGATCATCAACTATCTTTTCTGGGTAAAGGATTTTCATCCCGACATCGTAATTTTTATGCATACCATAAATGATCTTATCCGTAGTTTTCCCGCTGACGGTTTCACTGACGAAACAGGATTCAAAGAAGATTACTCTCATTATTATGGACATGTAACCCGGTTCATCAGAATAAACAGGGAATATTTACACCATCATTTTTTCTCGGGATTCCTGTTATGGAAGCGTCTGAAAGAAATTGTTTTCCAGAAACCGGGGAAAGACAAAATATTTGAGGCGAAGGAATTTGCCAGCCTGTCCGCTTATAAAAGAAATCTACAAAGCATGATTTCAATATTGCAAGCCGATAATGTGAACGTTGTTTTTGTCAGTGAAGGCAGTTTATACCGTCCTGATGAAAAATATCAGAACATGATATGGATGAACGAACTCTGCAAAACAAAAGGAGAACTCCCATCTTATGCTTCCATGAGAAGAGGAATGGAAATGTTCAATGATGAACTTAGCAAGGTGGCGGAGGGAAATGGCATTCCCATCGTTCGCGGTGACTTGCTGATACCCAAAGAACCGCGTTATTTCAGAGACGATGTGCATCTCACTGCCGAAGGGAATAAATTGCTTGCCGAAGCCATACTAAATATTATCAAAATAAATAACAAATTATCTTATTATTTTAAATGATGATATATGAACAAACAAGCTGCCTTTTGTAATCAAGACAGCTCGTTGTTCACTTACATTGCAATACCCTGATGATTAATATTTTTTTTGGATTCTCACCCTACTTATTCATCGCGTATTCACCGTTTAAGGCAAACACGTATTTCTGCCAGACTCTGTTGTATTGTGCGTCATCTCCCTCACTTTTAATCATCATGATTTCCCTGCAATAGGCGCGCTGGTCTTCTTTGGTATTGTGCATACCGTAGATCTGCAGGGCAAAGCGGGAAAAATCGCGCACCATGAAATCAAAAATCTGATTGATGATATCCTCGTCCACCTTGTCAAACGCGGCTTGTTCCAGGATGAGCTGGCCATAGACCACTATGGAGAACATTTCACCGACGGGAAGCGACCAGGATGGATCCATATCCTGTGCTTTGTCCGGACCGGCTTTTTCCAACAGTTCCTTGAAAATATTAATCTGCTTGATAAAAATGTCCACATTGGGAAGCTTTCTGCTGGCTTCAAAAACGGGTTTGTAATCATGAAACTGCACCGAACCCAGGCCTTTTGTCGGCCCCTGATTGAACAGGAACAGATCATCCTTGATTGAGAAATCCGGTGCAACATCAGAGTAAGAAGCCGGATTAAAAAAGTAATTTTTCATAAATTTACGAATCAACTGAACATTCACGTGAACAGTGCCTTCCAGTTTGGATGGTCCCCGAATATCGGCTGCAGCCATGTGAAAATACGTATCCTTTTCGAAGCCCTTGGCGGCGATAACTTCCCAGAGCAGATTAATCACCTCCTCTGCCTGCAATGTCACCTTCATTTTACTGGTAGGATTGTAGAGAAGATAACGCCTGTCTTTTTCGTTGGCATTTCGGAAATAATCGGTAGCCCGGCGCTGATAAAGTTTCATACCCACAATGCGCATCCACGCATCCATGAAATTTTTCTGTACATGCGGCATATTTGTTACGGGCATGCCATACAATACGCGGTTAGCCGCGTGGGTGATGGCTTCGTAGAAACAATGCTCCGCAACGCCGATGGAAGCCGGACCTATGTTGAACTTGCCGATATTGACCGTATTGAGAGCCGAATCCCAGGCATGCGGTCCGCGCGAAAGAACATCATCGACGGTAATGGGATAATCATGAAGCGCGAAGTTGGAAACATATTCCTGATGAGAGATAACGTTCTTTTTAAGTTCATAGGCTTTATGTTTGTAATTGGTGACAAAAAAAGTGTAATCGTCTGTCCCGTCCTTGATTTTGCCCAGTGTCGATACCATCTCCGCTTCATTCCCGTTGCCGATATAATATTTTTCTCCATTGGCGACCCAGGTTCCGTCTTTCGCCGGCGTCAGTGTGGTTTCTGTGGAGTATATGTCCGCGCCATGCGTTCTTTCGGAAAGACCAAAGGCGAATATCGCGCCTTTTTTTAGCAGTTCCGCGGCCTTCTTTTTTGCTTTTTCATTGGGACTCATCCAGATGGGACCCAGTCCGAGGATACTAACCTGAAAACAATACCAGTAACCGAGGCCGTAAAAAGCCAGCAGCTCGCTGTACTCGCTGTTGCGCGCGGTGTCCCAGCGGCAATCAGGATCGCCGTCGCCGTATTGGCTGGGTGTGAGAAGTTTGGCAAAAATCTGTTCCTTCCCGATAAAATCAACAAACTCCCGGTACCAAACTTTTTTATTATAGTCATCGAGCAGGCGCTCTTTGCCCATTTTTTCGAAAAAGTCGATTGTTTTTTCCATAATGGCCTTGGACCCTTTATCGGCCATCAGGCTTTGATACTTTTTGGGCTGCACTAAATAATTCATCTGAACCTCCTTGTACTCAAAAAAACGGTAAGTCTTTATAAATTTACATCTCCTCAGGTATAAATACATTCTAACCATTTTTTCATAAAAGAACCACTGCTAAAATAAGTTAATAATCACCATAGTTTCCATTTTTACTTGCACCTTTTCAATCGTTATGACATTTTGCCAGCAGGTAAAATTTACAGCTTTTAAAACGAGACTCTTTCTTGGAAAAATATTCTTTGCTGCAAAATATACTGTTAGGATTGACGCTTGCCGCACCGATAGGACCGGTCAACCTGGAAATCATCAAACGCGGTCTGAATTATGGCTTCCGACAGGCGTTTTTTACGGGAGCGGGAGCAATGACCGCCGACGCGACCTATTTGACACTCATCTTTTTCGGATTAACTTCCTTTTTAAATATTGCCTTGATGAAAATTGTTCTCGGCACGACTGGAAGTTTAATTTTGATTTATCTGGGTTTTGTCAGCGCGAAAGAATACTTTTGCAAATCGGCAGTTACAACAGACAAACCGGCACGTATGTTTAAAAATTCTTTTATCACCGGTTATGTTCTGGCAATTTCCAGTCCAATGACTATTGTGTGGTGGACAGGCATCTTCGGAGCCCTGATGGCTTCACAAGCCCATACACAAACCAATTTATCCGCTTTTCTATCATGCCTTTCAATTCTGCTGGGCTGTTTCATCTGGGTGATTTTTCTTTCCACGGCTTTGCATTGGGGGAGAAGAATTATTAATGAGAAGTTTATACGATTTGTTTCTCTTGTGGCCGGAATATGTCTTACGGGCTTCGGGATATTCTTTCTTTTCCGCGCCATTAGCCTGGTCATCATCTAAAAAAAGAAGGATTGTCGCAAGACTGGTTAGAAATCTCTGGGCAGTGTATCGAGTTCGGCCAGTGAAAAGACAGGCCCGTCCGAGCAGACATATTTGTAGCCGACATTGCAGCGACCGCATTTGCCGATGCCGCATTTCATGCGCATTTCCAGCGATGTCAGAATATTTTCCTTGGAAAAACCCAGATCAAAAAATACCGGTAGCGTAAACTTGATCATTATCGGCGGTCCGCAGATCACGGCCACAGAATTTTTCGGTGAAGGCGCTGTATCCTTGCAGACAGCGGGAACAAATCCTTCTCTGCCCTTCCAAGTGTCGTTACCTTTGTCCACCGTGATAATCGTTTTAATATCGTCTCTTTTTTCCCAGGCAGCCAGTTCATCCTTATACAAAAGCAGGCCGGGGGTTCTCGCGCCGTAAATAACCGTTATTTCGCCAAAACGCGAACGGTTGTCTTTGTGCAGCATATAGTTGATTAAAGAACGCAACGTTGTAAAAGCGAATCCTCCGCCAACGACTACAATGTTCTTTTTTTCCAGAAATTCAATCGGCCAGGAATTACCCAAAGGTCCGCGCAGGCCGATTTTTGCGCCTTCATCCATATCATGCAGCGCCGCCGTGACCAATCCGGGCTGGATGGCTCCTGCCCGCTGAACGGTGAATTCCACGTAACCTTCTTGCGTGGGCGATGAAGCAATCCCGATGGGTGATTCGCCCTTACCGTAAATGGAAAGCTCGGAAAACTGACCGGGCAGATATTTGAATTTGGCTTCGTCTTCCTTGTTCAGAAATTTCAGTCGAAACGATTTGATGTCGTGCGTATCCACTTCGTCGATGATTTTG
>CAYZRT010000107.1:0-9685 GCA_964480875.1 uncultured Smithella sp.
CAGGGACACTACGGATATGAGCCGTATGCTCTGACCAACTGAGCTACACCGCCTTTGAGGTCATATTTCAGAAGCCTGAAACAGGTGGCACGATATATCTAAGAGAAAATAATTTGTCAACAAATTATTGTTGCGGCGTATCTATTTTATAGACGACAATAACACTTCTTTCACGTAAGGCAAATCCCACGGACTGCACCAGTGCCAGGACGATTTCCTGCTGACCGTCATTATCCACGTCTTGAATAGAATAGTCAGCAACGTATCCATTGATTTTTTTCGTCCGCCAGTTTTCAGACATGCCCAAACCATCCCATTCCAAGCTGTATATTTCACTGGCAGTGAACAGTTTGTAATGTTTAAATAGTCGTCCGACGGATGATAAATTCTTGACGATAATAATTTCTTTTTTGCCGTTTTGATTGGTATCCGCAGTCAGAACGCGTAAATTAACGTATGCGCTTTTTTCTCTGTCATCGGGATATTTTTTATCCATGTTTTCTATATAATTATTGCTGCCGCCAAAAACATCGTCACTTCTCCAAATCAGTTCTTCACTGCTAAAACCAATGGACGTCAGCGACCCTAGAGGTTTGCTCGTTTTGTCGATAATGTATAAATAATCATATTCATCCAGGGCGAGTATTTTTTCTCCTCCTCCAATGCCCACATCATCAATGTTCAGGCCGTATATCGATAAGCCGATAGGGATTTTCATCTTGTCGTCGAGAACGTACACTCCGTCTTTAAATATAATTTCATGGATGGGCAGATCAAAAGGTTTGCCGAATCCAAGTTCCTGTCCCAACAGTAACGGGATTCCGGAAGGTGTATTGATGACACGTAGAAACAAGCGAAGGTTGGATGCGATTTTTTCATATTTGCCATCTTTAAACTCCAAAACAAAAGAATCGAGAAGCGTATCGTTTAGGGATGTTACAAAGATCTCTTTAGTGTTGTTTCTATTGATATCGGCAACGTCAACAGCAATATAATTATCGTAAGATTTCCCCGAAATTTTTTCCAATAATTTAAGCTCTTTTTCGGTTTTTTGATAGATATAAACATTATTTTTATCTATGGTGACAACTTCGTTTAATCCATCAGCATTCACATCTCCTATATCCATTCCCTTGAATTCGGTGGGAATTTTCTGGCTCATCCAAAAACCTTTTTGATTGAAGGAACCTCCGGCATTGATGAATTCAGCATTAATGATGGCGGTAAAGGTTCCTGCTTTTTTGCTGCCTGATCGCATGCCGGCTATGATTTGAGATTCGCGGGACGCGGAGGGCATCGGTGTGGTAACAGCAGCAGCCGGCGTCGGGCTTGGCGGAGGTGTCGTAGTCCCCAGAATATGGTTGACGATGTTTTCTGAAAATTCGTTGATTTTGGGTATGACATCATCAAGGGATGCTGATTGAGAGGCCATGCCAATATCGGATTTCGCTTTGTCCATACTCAGCAATTTTCCGTCAATACTGAGGCTGTTGCCGATTTTGGTGATGCTTCCCCAGACAACATAATCCGAATTCAATTTTTGGCCGATATTGCGGACATTGTCGGCGGTGATTGTTTTTATTTTAGCTTTTTTTAAATGCGCAAGAACAGCTTCTTTCTTTGTAACATTAATTTTATCGGAAGCGGAAATGCGGGACGTGAGCATATCCTCTATGCCATTCTTTATGTAATCAATTTTTTCTGCGCTGTGAACAGAAAAAGGAAGAACGGTCACAATATATTTATCTTTTGCCCAGAGGGAACCTGCGGAAAAAGAAATTATAGTTAGACAAAATAGATATATTAAGGCTTTTCGCATTTTTGACTCCTGGCAGGTATTTATTTTGTGGAATCCTTCTAGCATTTAAAAGGTTATAATTCAAGAATGATTTAAGGACAAAAAAGCAGCATTTATTGATTAAATCAGATCATTTCCGGTATGACATAAAACATAATAGATAAAAAATGACAAACACTTCCGCCGAGGACAAATAAATGCCAAATCGCATGATTGAACGGAAGTTTCTGCCAGGCGTAAAAAATTGTTCCAAAGGTATAGGCGCATCCACCGGAGACGAGCAGGATAAGGCCGCCCGGAGGCAAGGTTTGAATAAGGGGTTTGATGGCGAAAATGATGATCCAGCCCATCAAAACGTAGGTGATCGTGGAGATAACCTGAAAACGATGGACGAAGAAAACTTTCAAGAAAATTCCGATGAGGGTTAAAGACCAGATTAAAGCAAGCATGCTCCAACCGATAACGCCCTGCAGCGTGACAAGCAGAAAAGGGGTATACGTTCCGGCAATCAGAACATAAATGCAGGCATGATCCATTATTTTAAATTTATGTTTTAAGTTTTGTTTGCTGCAACTGTGGTATAGCGTGGAGGACGTGTAGAGTAAAACAAGCGTCGAACCGAAAATAGTACAACTGATAATGTGTTTTAAATCGCCATAAATACTGGAAAAAACGACTAAAAGAATCAATCCGGCAATGCTGAACACGATGCCGAATCCGTGAGTGATACTGTTTAATTTTTCTTCCAGAGGACTATATTTTTCTGCCGTTTGTAATGGTGTCATTTTTGTTTCCTTAATCAGTCTTTTTTTAAATATGCCGATAGCGCTCCGTTGTCAACCGTTAATAAAAAGATTTTAATAAAAAGATATATATTAATTCTTGACGGATGGGTGGAAGTCGTAATAATAATCAAATCAAAGGTTAAGAGGTTCAGCCTTTTCATTTTCAGGATAGGACAATCAAAGGAGAAAAAAGTGATACCGAGATATTCCCGTGAAATTATGACAGCAGTTTGGAGTCAGGAGAATAAATACAAAAAATGGCTGGATGTGGAAATAGCCGTATGTGAAGCATTGGCTAAACTGGGCAACATTCCTCAGCGGTCACTTAAAAATATCAAAGGGAAGGTTCGGATCAATGTCCAGCGCATCGATGAAATCGAACAGGTTACCAAACATGATGTTATCGCTTTTTTAACGTCACTGACGGAAAAAGTCGGTGAGGACGGACGTTTCATTCATATGGGCATGACCTCCTCGGATGTTCTGGATACAGCTTTTGCCGTTCAGTTAAAAGAAGCGGCGGAAATATTATTGGAAGACATTGATAAGCTTCTTTTGGTTTTAAAACGACGGGCTTTTGAACATAAAACTACTGTCATGATTGGAAGGTCTCATGGCATTCATGCGGAACCGATTACCTTCGGGCTGAAATTGGCGCTCTGGTATCAGGAAATGCAACGCAACCGTCAGCGTCTCCTGAAGGCGAAAGAATCGGTCAGCTATGGAAAAATATCCGGCGCGGTCGGCACCTTTTCCTTTATTGATCCGTCTGTCGAGGAATATGTCTGCAAAAAACTGGGTCTGAAACCGGAGCCTGTTTCTTCGCAAATCGTCCAACGCGACCATCATGCGGAATTTTTTACAACGTTGGCCATCATTGCATCATCCCTGGATAAGTTTGCTCAGGAGATCAGGTTGCTGCAAAGGACGGAGGTCAGGGAAGCAGAAGAATATTTTTCCAAAGGTCAGAAAGGTTCCTCGGCCATGCCGCATAAACGTAATCCGGTTCTTTCGGAAAATCTTTCAGGTTTGGCTCGTTTAGTGCGTTCTTACGCCTTTGCCTCTCTGGAAAATATCGCTCTCTGGCATGAACGGGATATCAGTCATTCTTCCGTGGAAAGAGTCATTGGACCGGATGCCACCATTGCTTTGGATTTTATGCTGAATAGATTTACCGGTATGATGGATAAACTGGTTATTTATCCGCGAAAAATGATGGACAATCTGAACATGACACATGGTGTTATCTTCTCTCAGATGGTGCTTTTATCGCTTATTCAGAAAGGTTTAACCCGGGAAGCGGCTTATGCTGTGGTGCAAAACAACGCCATGAAATCATGGCAGGAAGGGCTGGAGTTCAGAGACTTGCTGGAGAAGGATGCCGTTGTAAAAAAATATCTGACCAGGAAAGATTTGGCAACGATATTTAACTTAAATAATTTTCTGAAGCATTTGGATTTTATTTTTAACCGGGTGTTCGGAAAGAATAAATTTATATAAATTATTCTTTGACAAAGATCGTATCTTTATTGAATTCATCGCGAATGTCGGGATAATCCATATTATAATGTAATCCACGGCTTTCTTTCCTGACACGGGCGCATTGAACAATGAGTTTGGCCACCGTGGTGATGTTGCGAAGTTCAATGAGGTCCTTGGTCACCCTGTAATTCCAGTAGTATTCATTGATTTCCCTTTGAATCATATCGATTCTGCGTTCAGCCCGTGCCAGTCGTTTGTCCGAACGGACGATTCCGACATAGTTCCACATACACCGGCGGACCTCATCCCAGTTGTTGGTGACGACGATACTTTCATCGCTTTCCGAGGCGTCTCCCGGGTCCCACGGGCGAATAGGGACGGTGCTTAGCTCTGTCTGCCGGAAAGACTTGGCTATTTTGATGAACACACGGTGAGAAAAAACCAGGGCTTCCAGAAGAGAATTGCTGGCCAGACGATTCGCGCCGTGCAGTCCGGTGCAGGCCACTTCCCCGCAGGCAAACAGATTATCGATGGACGTCTTGCCGTCATGATCCACAGCGACACCGCCACAGATATAATGAGCGGCGGGTGCGATAGGAATGGGCTGTGACGTAATGTCTATGCTGTATTCCAAGCATTTATGATAAATATTCGGGAAGCGGTTGATGACAAAATCACGATCGTGGTGCGTGATATCCAGAAGGACATATTCATCACCGGATTTTTTTATTTCCGTGTCAATGGCTTTGGCGACGACATCGCGCGGCGCCAGGCTCTTCATGGGATGATATTTTTCCATGAAGGTTTCGCCGCTTTTTAATTTAAGAATGCCTCCCTCGCCGCGAACCGCTTCGCTTATTAAAAACGCTTTGGCCTCCGGATGAAACAGGCAGGTAGGATGAAACTGAATAAACTCCATATTGGCAATTTCTGCCCCCGCCCGATAAGCCATGGCAATGCCGTCGCCCGTGGCGATGTCGGGATTGGTGGTAATGAGATAAACCTTGCCGGCGCCGCCGGTGGAGAGAATGGTATATTTGGCCCGGTAGGTATGGATTTCACCGTTTTGAATGTCGAGGACATAGGCGCCAACACAATTAATCGTTTGGCCTTTATTATCTTTCTGGAGAATGAGATCTATCCCGATATGATTTTCATAAATCCGGACATTTTTCAGACCGGCAACTTTCTCATGAAGCGCCCGTTCGATTTCCTGTCCGGTGAGATCCTTCGCGTGCAGAACGCGACGGCGATGGTGTCCTCCTTCCTGTCCCAGATCATAAAGATGGGGCGGTTCCCCTGATTTGGTGAAATTGACGCCCCACTCAATCAATTCCTGAATCCGGGGAGGCGCCTCCCGAACCACAAAATCGACAACGTCTTTATTGCAGAGTCCGGCGCCGCAGATCAACGTATCGCTGATGTGTTCTTCAAAACTATCCGTTTTGTCTGTTACGGCGGCGATCCCACCCTGAGCATAATTGGTATTGGATTCCGACTTCTCTTTTTTGGTGACAATCGCTACACTGCCGAGTGTTGATGCCTTAATAGCGAGACTCAATCCGGCAATGCCGCTGCCCAAAATCAAAAAATCCGTTCTGAATTCCATCACTATGCTCCGATGATCATATGCATTTCAAAAGTTTGTTTACAAATCGTGTTTGCTTTTATATATGGATTTAGAGTTTTTAGCAAAGATAAAAATGAAAGATAATTTATGCTCGTATTAGGTATAGAATCATCCTGTGATGAAACGGCTGCGGCTGTGGTGAATAACGGTAAAATATTGTCCAATGTTGTGGCGTCTCAAATTGACATTCACTCACCGTATGGAGGTGTTGTCCCTGAAATCGCTTCGCGCCAACATCTTGAAGCTATTCATTCGGTTATTAAACAGGCGTTAAGTAACTCCGGTGTGTCATTAAAAAACATTGAAGGTATTGCCGTCACATGTGGACCCGGGTTAATAGGATCTCTTCTGATAGGCCTGTCTACGGCAAAAGCTCTTGCGTTTGCGCTGGATATTCCGATGATTGGAGTCAATCACCTTGAAGGGCATGTTGCAGCAGTATTTCTTTCGGAAAATGTCCCGACATTTCCCTTTGTTGCTTTGGTTGTTTCCGGCGGACATACCAGCGTTTATCTGGTAAAAAATTATCATGATTTTCATGTGATTGGACAAACCCGGGACGATGCCGCGGGAGAGGCGTTTGACAAGGCGGCAAAACTTCTTAACCTGGGTTATCCCGGCGGTGTTATTATCGATCAAATGGCAAAAAAAGGAAATCCCCGCGCCGTGTCTTTCCCGAGAGCGATGAAGGATTCTCCAGATTTTAGTTTTAGCGGGTTGAAAACATCTCTTCTTACCATGCTTAAAAAAAGGTGCCATGATTTCAGTGATGAAGAATTACCGGACATAGCGGCAGGTTATCAGGAGGCTATTGTAGATGTGCTTGTGGAAAAAACCATAAAAGCGGCGGAAGATAATAGTATTCAACGTGTGGTTGTTTGCGGAGGAGTGGCAGCCAACAGCAGATTGCGTGAAAAGTTTACGGCCGAAACGGCGAAAAAGAAAATGGAGCTGTTCATCCCACCCGTCAATTTATGCACGGATAATGCAGCCATGGTGGCCGCCATGGGAGAAATTATGCTGAAGAATGGTCTGAGAGATCAACTGGATCTCAATGCTGTTTCCCGCTGGCCGTTGTCGTAAATTTTAAATTCTCTTATCCGGAAAAATCATCATGACACCAAAAGAAATTCTTAACCATTACGCGATTAAACCACGAAAAAAATTCGGACAATCTTTTTTGATCGATCAAGGCAGCATTGAAAGGATTGCCCAAATAGCGGGTGTTGAACATCAGGATATCGTAGTGGAAATCGGCGCGGGCATCGGTGTTTTAACGGAACGTTTGGCACAAAAAGCTGATAGAATTATTGCTGTTGAACTGGATCATCAACTGGTTGACGTCCTGAAAGACAGGCTCTCACAATATCAAAACGTTGAAATTCATCATGTAAATATTTTGCGGTTTGATTTCAGAAAAATTGCCGGATCAGAAAATCAGAAAATTAAAGTTGTCGGGAATATTCCGTACAATATTTCAAGTCCATTATTGTTTTATCTGCTTTCTTTCAAAGATATTATCCGGTCTTTTACGCTCATGATGCAAAAAGAATTCATTGAACGTCTGGTCGCCTCTCCGGGTAACAAAAGTTACGGGGTTCCGTCAGTCATTTTGCAGATGTTTTCAACGGTGGAAAAGGTTATGAATGTTCCCGCCGCTTTTTTTTATCCCGTTCCCAAAGTAGAATCATCAATCATGAAGGGTGTTTTTCATGATAAGCCGAAAACTGAACTCCATGATGAAAATTATTTTGTGAGGGTTGTCAGAGATTCTTTTGCTCAGCGGCGAAAAATGATTTTCAATAATTTGAAGAAATCGAACTTGCTGAACGGATTGGAAGAATCACTATTGAAAGACGCGTTAAAATTAGCTTCTGTTGATGGTCAGAGAAGAGCAGAAACTCTAACATTAGAGGAATTTGGGAGCCTAAGTAACATTTTAATAGAAAAAACTGAGCGGTATTTTAAAAACACATTTTGAAATGATTTTGGATTAATCTAAAACGCCAAAGAGTTGTTGTGAGCATATACAGAAAGATGACCATTCGTTGTTGATGAAATGCCTGATGTATAGGTACGACCTAAGGTTTGATTGTCTTCAAAATAAGGGGTTCTGCCGAGTTTCACCACTGCTTCAATAGCAATAGGGGCATAAATGGAACTGTTATTCATGACGACTTCCAGTTTACACCCCGAACGCACATTAGGATCGTTTGTTGAAACAACCTCTAATGTCATGGAACCGGAATGTATAACGGTTCCCCCCGTCATGTATACTTCATCATATCCGAAATATCCTGTTTTATCGTAAAAACCAGCCCCGGGATATTTTTGGGGATTTGTTTCGGATGTTCCACTAAAGTAGTCATCTGCATTATTGGGATGAGGATTACGCAAATGATTTGTTATATCGTGATCAGAGTCCCAATAATTCCATCCATCCGTGACAATACTTTTCAGGCTTTGGGATTCTACCTGAATATGGCCTATTCTAACAGTAATCGATCCGGCCTGCGCAATAACACCATCAAGCTCATTATCAGAAATAGCGCTTGTTAATGCAAAAGATTGTATGGGAATCATTAAAAGTGAGAAGATGATTATGAATTTTATTAAATTCTTCATATATGTCTGGTTAACATAAACTCATATGAATGTCAACAAATTTATTAATATTATTATTTTTTTAAAATCTTTTTATTGATGATTTATATAATACCATAAACAATAAATGTAAAGAATATTTTTAATATTATTTTGGGATTCTGTTTGATCGGCAATAATTGACCTGATAAGGAAAAATATTGACTAATTAATATTGAAATAATAATGACGTTAATCATATGGGTGAATCCCTCGACTGGCAATCTCCCGGCTTCTGCCGGGAGATTGCGCCGTAGGACGCTGGAGGTCGCGTTTTTAATGGGAGCCTCCGACTCCTGCCGGAGGGGGCTCCATTCGGAAAAATGAAAAGAAAATATGTTTGTATTCGAATCGTTGGTTTTCAGAATTAATTGATTTTTTTTATACGGAGGATATGCTCAGTTCCCATATCCATTTTCCCTGTGCAATCAGGTTCTAATCAAATAGATTTAAAAAATAGGGGATACACCGTGTAAGATTAATCGTCGGATTAAGTATAACTTTGGACATCATCGTAGGGTTTTCGGATGAGACAAAAAAGACTACCAAGAAACCATTGACATGATGGGAAAAATCAGGTTTGATTCGACATTGTCAAGAGATGGCGCTACAGTGTAAAAATTAAAAGGAAAAGTTGAAGAGAATGAAAATATACGAGGTGCAATAGAGACAAAATAAGGAGCAGAAAAGTGCTAATTGAGATGAAAGTGTTAGGATTAACCATTGATCCTGTTACCAATACCCCGATTGTCATATTGAAAGATATGGATAACAATAAAGCAATCCCTATCTGGATAGGATTGTTTGAGGCCAGTGCCATTGCTACGGAACTTAAAAAAATTGTTTTTCCCAGGCCCATGACCCATGACTTATTTTCTGAATTCCTGAAATCTTTTGATGTGACGTTGATTAGAATTGAGATTGTTGATATCCGCAGCAATACTTTCTTCGCTAATATTTATATGAGAAAAGAGGGACAGGAATTTACGATTGATGCTCGTCCCAGCGATGCTATTGCGATTGCCCTACGGATGAATGCTCCTATCTTTGTAGATGAAATAGTCATTGAAAAGTCACGTAACGTTGATTTTGGGATCAAACTCAATGATCTTGACAAGCTCAAGGAAGAGAAGATTAAAGAATTTTTGGAAAATCTTTCTGTAGAAGATTTCGGCAAATATAAAATGTAATGAGTCCCAAGCTTCAGAAACGAAGTGCGCTGAAGCTTGCTGGACGAATTATCCCCTGAGCGAAGCGAACGGGGGTTTGAGACTCGCTGAGAGCGAGCGTAGCGACGCTCGAAGCGTTAGTCGAATTATCCCCGAAGCGGAGCGAGTGGGGGTTGGA
>CAYZRT010000108.1:0-9537 GCA_964480875.1 uncultured Smithella sp.
ATCGGCTACATTTATTACGGCCTGGCGGGCGCCGTCCAGGGTGCCGCCGATCTGCCGGATTCACAGGAAGTGTTTGTAACCCTTGGACTAGACACGATTCTTGCTCCGACATTAACCGTTTATAAAGAGATCGATTATTACAAGCAATGGTATATTACGCTGGGTGTCTCCCATACCTTTGCTTTGCATGAAAAAGTCGGTTTGAAACTGGCGGCACAGGCAAGCTATTTGAAAAGCGAAGATGAAACAACCTATCCGGAATTTAAACGTGAGTTGGAATTCGATGGTGATTCGTTAGCCACCGATGATCAATTCAATAATTTTCACGACGGTGTTGTTTCCGTCTCTCTGCCGATTGCCGTAACCGGGCATCTTACCATCAGCCCTACGCTGACTTATGTTTTTCCGCTCTCAAACGATGCAAAACATGAAATGAGAGCACGTGGTTTGGAAGGAGATTCCTATCCATCTGATAAAAGAAGTTCATTTCTTTATGGCGGAATTATTTTAAGTTATATATTTTAGCCTGACAATTCCGCCCAGCTTGCTGGGCGGTTACCTCATCAGCCCTCTCCCTTGATGGCCACGGTGCCCTTTAGGGTAGAGGGATTGAGGTGAGGGTGAATTGAAGAAATCAGAGAATATATGCGTGCACACTACTTTCAGCATGTCCCGTTTGAAGGGCTGGGCAGCATCGAACCCGGGCTGAAAAAGTCCGGGTTCGAAATAACCGGTACCCGATTTTTCGAGTCGGCGGAACTCCCTGAAATCAACGAAATAGATTTGCTCATCGTCATGGGCGGTCCGATGAGTGTGAATGACGAAGATCAATTTCCCTGGCTTGCTGCTGAAAAAAAATTTATTAACGAAGCAATTCATTCCGGGAAGCCTGTTCTGGGAATCTGTCTGGGTGCTCAGCTTATTGCCAACGCGCTAGGCGCTAGAGTGTATCCCAATAAAGTAAAAGAAATCGGCTGGTTTCCGATCTATGGAATCGCAGCAAACGACCGCTCATGTTTTAGTTTTCCACCGAAGGTGGATGCATTTCACTGGCATGGCGCGACATTTGATTTGCCGGCAGTCTCGACAAATATACTACCTTTCAATCATTCATGAATACTTTTTGGATATAAAATTATTTGTTCTCTTCAGATAAACGAGATGAGTCAGGCTTCATCAGGGATTGTAGATAAGTTGTCAAGTTAATTTGCTGATTTGTGATTTTAAGTTTTCGGCGAATGTGTTCGCGGTGCCGGTTAATCGTTGCTGCGGAGACTCCTCGCAAGTGAGCTATTTCTTTCGTCCGTAATCCGTTGCGAATCATATTGCAGATATTGACTTCCATGGGAGTGAGGGAATGCAGGAAATTTAAGGTCTTGTTCGTGAACGGAGATGTGATTTCTTCCAGGTTGGTTTTCAAGATTTCCAGGTATTTCTGATTACTTTTCGATACAACGGGCATCAACGTGTGAATGATCGGCATGACCACCTTATCGATATTCAACTGCATATTTTGATAAATGCGTTTTTTCTCATCTTCAATATTGGAAAGAACGCCACGCAAAGCCGCATTCGCTTCCTGAAGCGCTTTTCTTTCAAGCAAAAGCAACTTGTTGTTTTCCTGTAATTCTTGCTGGGCAATCACCCGAACGGTAATTTCACTGATACGCTGAGAGACTCCCTCCAATAAAGTTCTTTCTTCCTTCAGAAATGGCCCCTCATCTGCGGGCGGTTTCTCTTCCATATAAATGATTGTAACATTGCCAACATATTCATCGCCTATTCGGATTGGCGCAGACTGTCGCCATTCGGTCCATTGAAAATTCTTGCTTTGCAAGGTTTTGCCTTGAAAGACGATTCGCGCGCAGGCAACTTCCGCGTATCGCCAGGACAAAGGGAGAAAATTCACGAGGGCATTCAGAAAATCTTCCATGGAATCATGGTAATGTTCAGCCAGGCGCGCCATCTCATATAAACAATTCAATTCTTTGATGCGCTCTTGCAGGTCAATTTTGACGTTGTCTTTGCGTTCCATGATTATGATCACCTTTTTTATATTAAAATATATTGCCTATTATATATAGGCAATAATAGTGAATTATATTAGTATTTACAATAAGAATTTTGTCAATTAAATCTTAAACAAAAAGAGCGATCCGCTGAAAGGAAATGAATATGAGCCGCTTATCGATAATACAATTAAATCATCAGTCAGGACGTCACAATGTATGTCCTAATTTTCAAGCGTCACTCCGGAAGAAGAATGCATCGTCAACGAATAAACAACGTGTTCCAGAACCGGAGATGAAACGCGGATCAACTTTGCCGATAAATTATCCTGATCAGGGTGACCAAATAAAATGAAGAACTTTAAATTTCGAGGTTAAAATGGAATTTAAGATATTATCTGTTGTAGATACTCGAAAGTTTTTTGAGCAGGAAGATAATCATGTTCTGTATAATCTCGGCTTGATGTTTCTGCATGGCAAGCGTGTCCAACAGAATTATGCAAAGGCCGCGAAATGGTTTCGCAAGGCAGCTGAACGGGGAAACATAGCGGCCATGTATCAATTGGGAGAAATGTACCGATGTGGAGAAGGCGTCCCTCAGGATGAGACAGAAGCCATCCAATGGTTTCGCAAAGCCGGCCAAAACGAAACAAGCATTAAAGTGTTAATGAATAAACTCCGATAAATGATCTTTAAATGTAGGTCTACTGGTATAGAAAGGAGATAACCATGAGAAGCAAAAACACGGTGAAACAAATGCTTGATTTTCACAGGGCGACATTTGAAGACTTTTTTCAATGACGGCCGTGCTTCAGTGCCAGGCGGAAAACATCTTCAATTTTTTCCGATATTCTACGGGAATGAGTGGTGAAATCAGAGCGTTTATGGACAAGAGGATAGGTTCGTATAAGAAGGAGATTGATGATTTAAAAAAGGTTATGAATGAAGAATGCGCCAAAGCAGAAAAATTCTTTGACAACAATACCAGCGTCATATTTCAAGATCAGACGGAGAAGATATTCAATTCTTTTTTAAACCAGTCAAAAGGTATGCCTCATCACTTGAAGAAGAGCATGGAAAAGTTGTCTGCCATTTATAAGACGGGATGCGACGAATTCAAAAGATATGTTGAAAAAAATTGTTGATGAATGAAAGGATGAGTCAAGAATGACTCCAAATGAATTCAAGAAAAAAATGGAAAGCATCAGGAAACGTTGGGGGGCTGATACAAGGGAGATATTACATTGTGAAGCCGATGAAATGGTCGCCAAAATACTGACTGAGCTTGGTTACAGAGAGGGTGCGAAAATCTATAACGAACTGCCCAAGTGGTATGGTCGATAATAAACCGCTACGGAAAACAGGAATTCAATCGGTTCTCCCGCTGGCTTTGCCATTTCGTCTTTCAAGCAAAAATAATAAGTACGGCTATGGATATCAACGGTTAAGTAAAAACGTTTTTTTATTTTGATGAACCGCAATATCGCATCTTTTTAAGTTAACCCATAAACTATGGAGGTCAAATTGAACGCGAAACCTAATATTATTATCTCGTCGCTTGATGCGGAAAGATTGGAGAAACTCATTGCGTCCTTACCCAAAAATGGTTTTCCGGGCAAGGAAGAATTGGAAACTGAGCTGGATAGAGCAACCGTGGTAGATCCAAAAGATGTGCCTCCAAACGTCGTCACCATGAATTCCACCGTAAAATTTATCACGGAATCTTCATCCAGGGAGTTCTGCCTGACGCTTGTATATCCAACAGATTATGATGCCGGCGGCGGCAAAATTTCAATCCTTGCGCCTGTCGGCAGCGCGCTGCTCGGTCTATCGGAAGGTGATGAAATTGAATGGCCGAAACCAGGCGGCGGAGCATTACGGGTAACCATTAAAGAAGTTTCTTATCAGCCGGAACGCTCTGGTGAATACCACCGTTAACCAGAACATTTAAATACGATTTTAAAGACAAAAGGATGAAGCCGAAATGGATCAGGTTGCGAAGAAACATTGGAAAAACGGTTTTAATTATCAGTATGCAATCGGAGGCAAGAAGAAGTGCTTCTGGTCCTGTTCTTTGAGGATTGGCCGGTTTGGCATAATGATTCGCAAACCATCAAGGATTGTATCTTTCATTAATGTTTATGAACTTATTTAATGGGCATGAGTGGAAAAGATAAATAAATATCAAACCTTCTCATCTTTTTCCGGTTTGAGTTTTTCCCGGAGCGTTTTTCGGTCGATTCGCAGGATTTCTGCTGCCCGCGTTTTATTTCCGCCGACGCTTGCCAAAACCCTGCGGATATAGGCGGTTTCTTCCTCCGCAAGGGACCGGAAAGGAACAGACCCCGGCATGGCGGAGAAGCGCATAAAAGATGGTAAATCAGTCGTTTCGATGTTCTTTTCATCCGTCATGACGATGAGACGCTGAAGGAGGTTTTCGAGTTCTCGGACATTGCCCGGCCAGCTATATTTCAGGAAGGTCTGAAGAACTTCGTCCGAAAAGACAGGGGTGGTTTTTCCAATTTCTTCAATAAACTTTTCAGTAAAATGGGTGATCAGCGCAGCAATATCCTCTGGCCGCTCCCTCAAGGGGGCGACCGTAATCGTAATGACGTTCAGTCGAAAGAACAGATCTTCCCGGAAAAGATTTTTACTAACCAACCCTCTCAGATCCTTATTGCTCGATGCGATGATGCGGACATCGATCTTTTGCGTTTTTCTGGCACCGACCATGCCGACCTGTTTGTCCTGAAGTACCCGCAGGAGTTTGACCTGCATGGCGGGACTCATTTCATTGACCTCATCGAGCAGGATAGTGCCGCCGTCGGCCGTCTGGAAAAAACCGGCGCGGGACTCATTGGCCCCCGTAAAGGCGCCTTTAACATGACCGAAGAGTTCGCTCTCCAGCAGCTTTTCCGGTATGGCGCCGCAGTTGACGGGAACAAACGGTGCTGATGCCCGTTTGCTGCTGTAGTGAATGGCCCGTGCCACCAGTTCCTTGCCTGTGCCGCTTTCTCCCAGGATAAGAACGGTTGCAGAAGATTTGGAGGCTTTTTCGATTTCCGTCAGCATTTTCCTGACCGGTTTTGATTTGCCGACGATGCCGTGCGTATGCGCTGCTCCCCGCGGTTTGTTGTTCTGAACAATCTTGCGCAGTTCCTGTTTGTTGAGCGCCCGCTCGACCGCGTTAAAAAGTTCTTCATCCGTAAACGGTTTTGGCAGGTACTCCTCCGCGCCCATTTTGACCGCTTCGACAGCGCCCTTCACGGAGGCATAGCCGGTCACCATGATGACCTCAATGTCATGAAAGTTTGATCGGATATGTCGAATAAGATCCAGACCGCTGATTTTGGGCATCTTGTAGTCCGTGATCACGAGATCAATCGGCGCGCCTTCCAGAATTTTTACACCATCCACGACATTGGTGGCGGTAAAAATGTTGTAGCCTTTTGACTCGAGATTGCGCTGAAGAATGTCCACGGTGGTCTGGGCATCATCCACAATAAGAATATTTTTGTTCCGTGAAGCCTTCAAATCAATTCCTCCTTCAACGCCGTTTTCTGCCGGCAGGGGAAGGTCACGCAAAAACAGGTTCCTTCTCCCGGTTGGCTTTCGACGTGTATCTCACCGCCGTGTGACGATACAATGCCGTGTACCACTGAGAGGCCTAGTCCGGTGCCCTGATCGACATCCTTCGTCGTAAAAAAAGGCATAAAAATACTTTCTTTAATCTCTTCGCTGATGCCGATTCCGGTATCCGTCACCCGCAGTTGCACACAGAACTTATCAAAAGACGTCTGAAGCGTAAGGATGCCCCCTCCGGGCATGGCCTGCAGGGCGTTGACTATCAGATTGGAGATCACCTGGCGAATTTGCGATTTATTCGCTTTAATTTCGGGTAGGTCAGGATCGACAATGCGCCGGAGTTCCACGCCGGATTTACTGCACAGTGACTCAAAGAGGTGCAACTCATCCGTGATGATCCGGTTGATGTTAACCCGGGCGCTGCCGGGTTTCCCCTGGCGGGCGAAAATCAACAGTTCCCGGATAATGTTGCGGGCATGAAGCGCGGCATCCGCGATTTTTTCGAGATCCTTGCGTGTCTGAACCGGCAGATTGGCCTTTTTTTGTGTGAGCTGTGTAAATCCCAGGATCGTGTTCAAAGGTTCATTAAGTTCATGGGCTACACCGGCAGCCAATTCGCCGATCGCGGCCAGACGATCGGCCTTGATTAACTGTTTCCGGAGTTCGGCTTTGGTTTTCCGAATTTCTTCATGCTCAATCATCATGGCAATCTGTCCGGCAATGTTTTCAATCAGATTTTTCTCTTCATGAAGAAAAGGGGTTTTCTTTAAAAGTCCCCGGCCGTCCCGATAATGCATCTCCACGGTTCCCCGAGTTTTACCGGAAACGCGAACGATGGCCGTCTGTTGATGAGCTCCATCACAGAATCCTGTTGTTTGAAAGTTGTGTCCATCGAGGGTGATCCGGGCGCAGGCCCGTCTGCGATATTGCCAGGCGGGCGGGAGCAGTTTTACGATATCGGCCAATTTGTTTGTACACGAAAGAGCCGGATTCGAAGCAATCTGCGCAATCCCATACAGACAGGTCAATTCCTTTACGCGCTCACGCAATTTGGTCCGCGATGCGTCTTCTTTTACATTCGATAATTTACGTCTTGCTGTCACGGCTGTTGTCTTTTCCTCTTTCTCTGGCATCTAAAGATCCTTTGGACCCTGTCTTCACAACCCCTTTTATAACAGTGGAGGATTCATCCGCTGATGAACGGGGGGAGATCAGGAACTGGTTACCGTCGTCTTTCTATGAACCTTCTTTACCAGATTCGCGCGAAAAATGAAATTTTATCAGTTTCAGCCCGGTATGAGCTGAATTTCGAGCAACAAAATACGTTTTTTGTGATTAAAGATCCGATATGTTTTGCATATCCTGGAATTCCATAATGGTTGTCATGGCCATGTTATCAACATCAATGCCATGTTCATGTGCGCAAGCCACCGGATTCAAGCCGCCGATTAAAATCATGCCTGCTTTGTTTACCCCCACTATCGTCTCACAAACAGGATTGCCGATCCCGCCGACGGCCATGATGCCACCCAGACCGGTCTCGCGGATGCCTTCTATGAGATCCGTCACCTGTGCCATACTGACAGCCGGTATTTCACGGAAATTGGCAAGTATTTTCCCTTCACCTTTTTTCACAACCTTACTAACGGAGGTCATTTTGCCCCGGATAAAGATTTCGGAAGGGTCGAGTGAGGATCCGGTATAGTGGATAATTTCCACAAAGCGAAGAGGAAAGCCATTTTTCATCTGGAGAATCCCGCCGAATTTGGAATCAATGGGCACGCCGTTTTTCAGCAGGATGCCGTTGATTACGATGCTGCATATCGTTGCCAAACCGATTTTGCCATCCGGAACAGTTATGTCTCCCAATTTTTCGCCGCTTTCAGCAACGGCAATGCGATCGCTGACGGTCATATTACTTTGAAAGGCAGGTTTCATGACATCCAGGGCATCTTTGAACCGGTCTTTCGGAAAGAAGGAAATGTTAACAGGCACCATTCCCTGTTCTTTGGACAAATCAAATGTCGTTTTGAATGCCAGCATATCGATACGTGAGCTGCATAAACTGACTTTGTCCTGCACTCTTGCATTAGACAGTTCGTCTTTGCCATGATCGGTTATCAATCGGCCGTCACGTCGACAGACGAGCTTGGTCATACCCTTCTGATCCATAAATTTCAGATGATATCGGACGGTCCGCTCGCTTAAATCCAGGCCGCTGTCCTTCATCTGTCGGGCAATCACGCGAGCTCCCAGGGGTGCCGGACTTTCGCTCAAAATCTTGAGAATAAGAAGAACTTTTCTTTCAACGTTTTCGACATTAAACGAATGTCTCATAGGCAATCTTTCAGGTCTGATCAACGATAACGAAGATTTTGGGATTGCTTCTCCGGAACGCAATCATCCCGGAGAAGCGTTTTTTATGCTTTTTAGAAATTGAGAATTTTGGCTGCCTCGTCTTTATCTACATCCATAATGTAATTGATTCCGCTGATGCGCGCCGCATCAGGCGTTAAGGCAGCAAGATCATTGCGTGACATATATTCCAGCGAAAACTTTCTGCTCCCCGCCATGAGCTGGCGAAGACCCTGGGCCAATCTTTCATAATAGGTATAAAGACCGATGGCGCCGGTGGGCAGTTTTTCGAATTCCTTATCTCCCAGTTCATGGCGCAGTTCACTGGCTGTTACGAAAATTTCATCTTTGGAATTGCCGAAGCGCTCAATGTAAACGGGAATCTGCTGCGCCTCAATTGTTTGTCCGATAGTTTTCCCGACCATAGCCGCCGCAATGGGGGCCCGCGCCATGCCCACCATTTTCACATAGGGCGCGCCCATGGACAGCGCTTTGAAAATCTGATCTTCAAAGGTAAATCCGCCGTTGACGGCAATGGCCGGCAGATATTTTTTCTTGTCCGCCAGTTGTTTGGCGTACTGATAAACAAGAGTATGCAGTTCCACCGGCGGAACACCCCACTCGTTCATCATCCGCCATGGACTCATACCGGTGCCGCCGCCAGCGGCGTCCACGGTCAGCAGGTCCAGCTTGTATTTTGACGCAAAGGTGATAGCCCGTGCCAGATCGACGGGACGGTACGCCCCCGTCTTAAGAAATATATATTTTGCTCCGGCTTTGCGCAGCCCTTCAATGGTTTCGGCAAAACCCTCTTCGGTCACCATGCCGACACGCGAATGTCTTTCGAATTCTTTGAACGTGCCTCTTTCAAAGGCTTTGATCACGTTAGGATCATGAGGATTCGGCAAAACGATGTAACCGCGATCCTGAAGCATCTGAGCTTTTTTCAAATCCTTGATTTTCACTTCTCCGCCAATATCTTTGGCACCCTGGCCCCATTTGAGTTCCACGCATTTAACCCCGAGTTTCTCAATGGCATACTGATGAACTTTCAGGCGGCAGTCTTCCAGATTGGCCTGCACGATAATCGCTCCGTAACCGTCTTTCTGATAATCCGTGTAGAGCTTAACCCGGCGCTTCAAATCGACCGTATCGACAATATTTCCTTTTTTGAACACGGTCTCGGGATCCATGCCGACAACGTTCTCACCGATGGTCAAACCCGTTCCCGCCAGGGCGGAACCGATGGCCAGGCCTTCCCAGTTGTTTTTGGCGATATTGGTGGAACCGATTCCGGAAATCAGCCAGGGCAGACGAAATTTTATGCCCTTGTCATGACCGATTGTCACTTCGAGATTAACGGCTGGAAAGATAGCCTTGTCACTGTCGGCCTCAATACCATAGGCGCCGGCGGCTGTTCCCATAATGTTGAAATGGGAATAATCGACCGGATAGTGTTTTTCGGCAGCCGTGGTGATGACGCCGAAAGGCTGAGGATAGATGACCTCGTGGCCGCGGTAGGCGGATTTTCCGATTTCACACATGCCGACACAACCGTCGATGCACGTGACGCACATGCCTGACGACG